>NZ_JARDJH010000023.1:0-76312 GCF_039907755.1 Pseudarthrobacter sp. CC12
AACAACCACCGGCCCCACGGCGGCCTCGGAGGCAAACCACCCATCAGCAGGTGCAACCAACCTACTGACTGAGTACATCTAGGTGACCGGGGCCAGGGCTTTTGTGTCGGCGGGCTGATGAATGAGAGATGCGTCACGGGTTCTGTTACCGGCCGGTAAATACTGGCGAACACGGGCCCGCTGAACAGCAACTGCGGGGAAACACCCCGGAAAAGACGCGGGCCTACGCTGTGTTCCATCACGAAGTTCCGGCCGCTTACCGGCCGCCAGCGAAAGGGCCAGCACATGTCCGCTCCGGCATCCTCACCGTCCACCTCCACCGCAGCCCGCATTGTCATTGCGGGTGCCGGCCCCGCGGCCCAGGCCCTTGTAGCGCAGCTGGACCGCGCCCGGTTCACCGGGACCGTCACCGTGCTGAGCAACCGCGATGACACCCCCGACGAGCTGCTGGAGCTTGCCATGCTGCCCCAGGTGTCCGTGCGGTTTGGCCAGCCTGCCAGCCACATCGACCCTGCCAACCGCACCGTAGCCACTGCCGACGGCATGGAGTTCGCCTACGACCACCTGGTCATCGCTACCGGATCGGCCCCGGTGGCCGGCCCGGTGGACGGTGCCGCGCAATGCCTGAGCTATGCCACCATCGACGACGCACCGCGGGTCGCGAAGGGTGTGCAAAAGGTGGCCCGGGAGCTGGGACGGCGTCCGGTGGGAATCCTGGTGGGCACCGGCGCGGCAGCCGGGCAGGCCGAAGCCGTGCTGCGTGCCAAAGGCGTGCGGCCCATCCGCACCACTGCCCGCCCCGCCGCCATCATCCCCGCCGTTGTGTCCGGCACATCCGCCCGGCAGGCCGCGTCCGCCGTCGTCTTCGAGGATGGCAGCAGCATGACCGGCGACCTGGTGGTGATGGCGGAGGAGCGGGTGTCCCGCGACGGCCTGGCCGCCAGCGCGGGGCTGCAGACTGCACCCGGGGGCGGCATCGTGATCAGCCGGGACTACCGCACGTCCGTCCAGGGGATCTGGGCGATTGGGGATGCGGCAGCGTTCGACGGCGTGCGGCTGGGGCTGCTGGTGGCGGCGGCTTCGGCGGCAGGTGCCTGCGCCACCCAGTTGTTGAGTGCCGCGGCGGAGGCCCCGGCCCTGCAGGCGGCCTGAGCGCCCATGCCCGCCTGCGGGCCTCCTGCGTGGGGCCTGCTGCGGCGCGGCCCGCTGTGACAAGATGGTTCCCGAAACCGAGTCAACGCCGGGCCCACAAGGCCCTCCGAGAGGACCATCATGAGCAACGAAGCCACCGTTCACGCAGGCACCGCCGATCCGGGCCGGCCCGCGGACATCGCCTCCTACATCGACCACACGCTGCTCAAGCCCGAAGCCTCCGAAGCCGATGTGCTGAAGGTTTGCGCGGAAGCCGCCGAATATGGCTTCAAGTCGGTCTGCGTCAATCCGGTCTGGGTCAAGACGGTCACCACGGCACTTCGGGGTTCAGGCGTCCTCACCTGTTCCGTGGTGGGCTTCCCCCTGGGGGCCACACCCACGGATGTGAAGTCATTCGAAGCCCGCGGCGCGGTCCTGGACGGCGCGGCGGAGGTGGACATGGTGATCAACATCGCTGCCGCGCGGGCCGGTGACAAGGGCGCCCTCGTCGAGGACATCGCCGCAGTGGCTGAGACGGTCCACGCGGGCGGCGCCATCCTGAAAGTCATTATCGAAACAGCCCTCCTGACCGACGAGCAGAAGGTACTGGCGTGCCAAGCGGCCGTGGAGGCCGGCGCCGACTTCGTGAAGACCTCAACGGGCTTCAACGGCGGGGGCGCGACGGTTGAGGATGTGGCCCTGATGCGCCGGACCGTGGGCCCGGACGTGGGAGTCAAGGCCTCCGGCGGCGTACGGTCCCTGGCAGATGCTCAGGCTATGATTGCAGCAGGTGCAACACGAATTGGTGCCAGCTCCGGAATTGCCATCGTCAAGGGTAAACAGGGTTCAGCCGCTTACTGACCTTGGCCGGAAGCCGCCACAGATCATGCCCTTTGGGGCCAAGGAGGAACACATGTCCAGCCAGATCAACGCGTCCAGCAGGGACACGGCGTCCAACAAGGAGACCGTCCGGACCCCGCAGAACGAAAACAACCTCGCCACCAGCGTGATCCTGTTCGTGGTCTGCTTCGCCCTGTTCCTCGGCGCCATCTACTCGCTGTCCTTCCTCACCCTGGACAACCCGTGGCCCATGGCCGTGTGCCTGCTCCTCTTCGCCCTGGCGTTCTGGCTTCCGCAGACCATCTTTGGCCGCTCGGACTCCGCCGGCGAGCACTAAAGACCCTGGACGCAGCACAGGGAGGGACCCCGGACACTGTCCGGGGTCCCTCCCTTATCTGCTGGGGCCTGGTTCCGGCGGCTAGAACCAAAGCTTGATCCACGCCCCCGCGGCCGCCGCTACCCGGCCCCAGTGGTGCTGGGCGATGGCCCAGCCGGCCACGGACATCCCCACCATGGCGTAGGCACTGACCGGAATCAGCACCAGCCATTCCCGCTTGGAACCCGCCCGGCCCAGCAGTGGAACGGACAGCGCGCCGTTGGCACGCCAGACACTCCTCAACAAGGGCAGCCGGCGCAGCATCTTCGGCGGCCGGACCACCAGTGGCCACAGCAGCGGCACTCCCCCGGTGGTGATGAGGTCCCCGACGATGTGCACCACCACCCCGATCAGCATGGACGTGGGCAGCCAGGTCCACTGTTCCGGTGCATAGGCCGTGACCAGGCCAGCCATGACCAGGGCGAAGATCCAGTTGGAGATGAAGCCGCTCTTGGGAAAGAGCTTCAGAGCCTTGGCCGCGATGTTGATCAGGAACATGCACAGCAGCCCGGCCCCAATGGACAGCCGTCCCCAGCCGGTGTCCAGGTGGACCTGCGATGCCAGGCCGGCGAGGAACACGAAGAACGCCGCACCCAGGATGGAATGCGTGCCCTGCCGGTGGCCGCCGCTGGCGTTCTCAATGCCCCGGGCGATCACGTTGGACAGCGGCGGCAGCGAATGGGCCACCGTGCTGGACCGGTGGTCCCAGTCGCACACCAGCGCGGTGCCGGCCGTGGCCATGCCGCCGATAAGGATGCCCGTGGGGTCCAGCGGGTACCAGCCCAGGGTGTATGGGCCGGTGGACGCAACAGCTACCCACGCCGCGGCTCCCGACGCGGCGTGGTGTCCTCCCATCAAGTGCTAACCCACCGCCAGCGGGGCGTCGGAGAAGATGTTCCGGATGACGCCGTTGGCCCATTCCAGGATCTCGGCGTCCTGGAGGTCCCTGCCGCCGATCCGTGCCGTCTTGGGCTTGGGAATGAGGATGGCGTCCATGGCCGGCTTGGACTGCGACCCCGGATACATCCGGTTCAGCCGCATGGTCCTGGACTCCGGAAGCGATGCCGGGGAGAACTTGATGAAGTTGCCCTGCAGGGCCACGTCGGAGAGGCCGGCCTCGCGGGCGGCGACACGGAACCGTGCCACTTCCACCAGGTTCTGCGCGGGCAGCGGCAACTCGCCGTAGCGGTCCACGAGCTCCGCCTGGACCTCGTCAATGGACTCGTTGGTGAGGGCGGCGGCGAGCTTCCGGTACGCCTCCAGGCGCAGCCGTTCACCGGGAACGTAGTCGTGCGGCAGGTGCGCGTTGACCGGCAGCTCGATCTTCATTTCCGCGGCCTTCTCTTCGGCTTCGCCGCGGAAGTCCGCCACGGCCTCGCCCACCAGGCGGATGTACAGGTCGAAGCCCACCCCCTGGATGTGGCCGGACTGCTCCCCGCCCAGCAGGTTGCCGGCACCGCGGATTTCCAGGTCCTTCATGGCCAGCTGCATGCCGGCGCCCAGCTCGTTGTGCGCGGCCACGGCCTTGAGCCGTTCCAGCGCCACCTCGCCCAAAGGTTTCTCTGACGGATACAGGAAGTAGGCATAGGCGCGTTCACGGCCACGGCCCACGCGGCCACGGAGCTGGTGCAGCTGGGACAGGCCGTACTTGTCCGCGCCGTCCACGATCAAAGTGTTGGCGTTGGAGATGTCCAGCCCGGTCTCGATGATGGTGGTGCAGACCAGGACATCGAACCGTTTCTCCCAGAAGTCCACGATGATCTGCTCCAGCCGGCTCTCGGACATCTTGCCGTGCGCCACCTCCACCCGCGCCTCAGGCACCAGTTCACGGATTTTCGCGGCCGTGCGCTCAATCGTGGACACCCGGTTGTGGACGAAGAACACCTGCCCTTCGCGCATCAGTTCGCGGCGGATCGCGGCGGACGTCTGCTTGTCCGTGTACGGGCCCACGTAGGTCAGGACCGGGTGGCGTTCCTCCGGCGGGGTGGCCAGCGTTGAAGTTTCCCGGATGCCGGTCAGGGACATCTCCAGGGTGCGGGGAATCGGGGTGGCGCTCATGGCCAGCACGTCCACGTTGGTCCGCATCTTCTTGAGCGCTTCCTTGTGCTCGACGCCGAACCGCTGCTCCTCGTCCACGATCACCAGGCCAAGGTCCTTGAACTCGAAATCCTTGGACAGCAGCCGGTGGGTGCCGATCACCACGTCCACGGCGCCGCTCTTGACGCCCTCGGCGGTTTCCTTGGACTCCTTCGCAGACTGGAACCGGGACAGCGGCTTGACGCGGAGGGGGAAGCCGGAGAACCGTTCGGTGAAGGTCTCGTAATGCTGCTGGGCCAGCAGCGTGGTGGGCACCAGCACGGCCACCTGCTTGCCGTCCTGCACGGCCTTGAACGCAGCGCGCACCGCGATCTCGGTCTTGCCGTAGCCCACGTCGCCGGAGACCAGGCGGTCCATGGGGATCTCCCGTTCCATGTCCGCCTTGACCTCGTTGATGGTGGTGAGCTGGTCGGGGGTCTCCACGTAGGGGAAGGCTTCCTCCAGTTCCCGCTGCCAGGGGGTGTCGGGGCCGAAGGCGTGGCCGCGGGAGGCCATGCGGGCTGAGTACAGCCGGATCAGTTCACCGGCGATCTCCTTGACGGCTTTGCGGGCCTTGGACTTGGTGCTGGCCCAGTCCGCGCCGCCCATCTTGCTCAGGACCGGGGTGTCGCCACCGACATAGCGGGTCACCTGGTCCAGCTGGTCCGTGGGGACGAACAGGCGGTCGCCGGGCGCGCCGCGTTTGGCGGGCGCGTATTCCAGCACCAGGTATTCCCGGACGCCGTCGCCGCCGCCGGCCACCTTGCGCTGGATGAGTTCCACGAACCGGCCGATGCCGTGCTGTTCGTGGACCACGTGGTCCCCCGCGACCAGCTGCAGGGGGTCTACGGCGTTGCGCCGCTTGGAGGGCATCCGGCGCATGTCCTTGGTGGACCCGGCGGAGGTCCGCCCCAGGAGGTCGGCTTCGGTGAGCAGGCCAAGTTTGAGCCCGTCCAGGACAAAGCCACGTCCGACGGCGGCGGTGGTCACCTCGATGATGCCCGCCTGGGGCTCGTGGTCAAGGCGGTCGACGCGGGCGCAGGGGATGTCGTTTTCGTGGAAGAGTTCCGCCAGGCGCTGCGCGGGCCCTGGGCCCTCAGTGGCCACCACGATCCGCCACTGGTCACGGACGTGCGATCCGATGAAGTCCATCATCTCCGCAACGTCGCCCTGGTAGCCGCGGGGTTCACGGGCGTGCAGGTTCAGGACATCGATCTCCGGCAGCAGTTCCGCATCCTGCGCCAGTGATGTGATGGACCACCAGGACACGCCGTGCGCCAGGGCCGAGCCGCGGGTTTCTGCAAGCGACCGGAAGCTCGCCGAGTGCAGCGCCGCGCTGGCCTGGGAGCTGAGGTCCAGGGGCGCCGTCCCGCCGTCCGAGGCCGTGGACCAGGCCGCCTCGAGGAATTCCTCGTTGGTGGCGGCGAGGTCGTGGGCGCGGGTGCGCACCTTCTCCGGTTCGATCACCACAGCGATGGAATCGGCCGGCAGCTGGTCCACGAACGGCACCATCGCGTCCACCAGGACCGGCGCCAGCGATTCCATGCCTTCCACCGCGATGCCGCCGGCGATCTTCTCCAGCATGTCCGCGGCGGCTGGAAGCTGGGATTTCAGCGTGGCGGCGCGGGACATCACGGAGGGGGTGATCAAAATTTCGCGGCAGGGCGGCGCGTGCAGTTCGGTGGGGTGGTGGATGCCCGGGGCGGACAGCGAGCGCTGGTCGGCCACGGCGAACCAGCGCATCTGGTCCACTTCATCGCCGAAGAACTCCACCCGGATGGGGTGGTCCTCCGTGGGCGGGAAGACGTCGATGATGCCACCGCGGACCGCGAACTCGCCGCGGTGCGTCACCATGTCCACCCGGGCGTAGGCAGCGTCCGCGAGGCTCTTCACCACGCTGGTGAACGGAACATCCTGGCCCACTTTGAGGGTGACGGGGACCAGGTCTCCCAGGCCGGCCACCACGGGCTGGACCACGGCGCGGACGGGAGCGACGACGACGCGCAGCCGGGCCGCCGTCGAACTTTCCGGATGTGCCAGGCGGCGCAGCACTGACAGCCGGCGCCCCACGGTGTCCGAACGCGGGGAAAGGCGCTCGTGCGGGAGGGTCTCCCAGCTGGGAAACTCGGCCACCGAATCCGCGGGCAGGTAGGCGCGCAGGGCTGCGGACAGGTCCTCCGCTTCACGGCCCGTGGCGGTGACAGCGAGCACGACGCCCGGCCCCGCGGCGTCGGCCTGTCCTGCCACGGCGGCGGCGAGCCCGTCCGCCATCTCCGCCAGCAGCACTGGACGCAGGCCGGCAGGGGCGCTGACCTGGTAGTCCTGGCTGCGCACGGCGAAGCCCCGCGCTGCCTCCGCCCCGACACGGGCGAACGTCTGGTCCGGTTCCAGAGCGCGGCGCAGCCCGTCCAGCGACGGGGCAGCGCCGGACGTTCCGGTGCTGGATGTGCCGGCGGCGGACTGGCCGGGAAGACTCATGGCAGAAGCTCCTGTGGTGTTCAGCGAAAGCAAGCAGGCAACGCGAAAACCCGAAATTCGCTGCGAATCCCGGGTACTTCCAGCCTACCGCGCAGGAACGGCCTGCCGGCACGGAACCATCTGCGCGGGAATGGATCTAGGCTGGCAACGTCGAGCCATTTCCGCAGCCTTTTCCCGCAGCGCAGCAGTCCGTAAGGGCAGCCGCTGCGAATTCCAAGGGACGAACAGGAGCCAGCATGACCGCAATGAGTGCCACGCCAACACCCAGGACCGTCCTCGTTACCGGGGCCACCGGCTACATCGGCGGCCGGCTTGTGCCCAAGCTGCTCGAAGCCGGCCACACGGTGAAGGTGCTGGTCCGCTCCCCCGACAAGATCGCCGGCGTCCCCTGGCGCGACAAAGTGGAGGTGGTGCAAAGCAGCCTCGACGACGGCGACGCCCTCCGCGAAGCGCTGTCCGGCGTCGACGTCTTCTACTACCTGGTCCACTCCATGGCGGCCGGGGCCGGGTTCGAAGCGAAGGAAAAGGCGATGGCCAGGACCGCCGCGGACGCTGCCGCTGCCGCGGGAGTGCAACGGATCGTCTATCTGGGCGGCCTGCACCCGCACGGGGTGGAACTCTCCACCCACATGCGCTCGCGCGAGGCCGTAGGCAAGGTGTTCCTGGACAGCCCGGTGGACGCCGTGGTGTTCCAGGCAGGCGTGGTGATCGGCTCCGGCTCCGCCTCCTTCGAGATGATCCGCCACCTCTCCGAAACGCTGCCACTGATGCCGGCTCCCAGTTGGGTGCGCAACCGGATCGAAGCCATCGCCGTCCGCGACGTCCTGTACTACCTGGTTGCTGCCGCGTCCCTGGAGGGCACCATCAACAGGACGTTCGATATCGGCTGCCGGCAGGTGCTGACCTACGCCAGGATGATGCAGGAATACTCTGCGGAAGCAGGCCTGCCCTACCGGGTGGTGCTGGCGCTGCCCATCCCTGCGCCCAAGCTGGCAGGCATCTGGGTGGCGCTGACCACGCCCATCCCGTGGTCCATGGCGGTCCCGCTGGTCCAGTCACTCCAGCACGACGCGGTGTCCAACGAGCACGACATCGACCAGTACATCCCGCTGCCCGACGGCGGCCTGACCCCGTACCGGACCGCCGTGGCCCTGGCACTGGGCAAGGAGCGGGACGGACAGGTGGAGACCACCTGGGCCAATGCCGGCGCGGATTCCGACCCCCTGCCCAGTGACCCGGAGTGGGCCGGACACAAGGTGTACATCGACGAACGGACGTTCCACGGCGACGTGGACCCGGCCCACGTGTGGACGGTCATCGAAGGCATTGGCGGGCGCAACGGCTGGTACTCGCTGCCGCTGGCGTGGCAGGTCCGGGGCTGGCTGGACAAGCTGACCGGCGGGGCCGGCCTGCTGCGCGGGCGCCGGCATCCCCACACCCTCGCCGCGGGAGAGGTGGTGGACTGGTGGCGGGTGGAACGGATCGAGCGCGGCAGGCTGCTCCGGCTGCGCGCCGAAATGCGTGCCCCCGGACGTGCCTGGCTGGAGCTCTCCGTGGAACCTGACGGGACGGGCAGCCGCTATCGGCAGCGCGCCATCTTCTTCCCCAAGGGACTGAGCGGCAGGCTGTACTGGCTCGCCGTCCTGCCGTTCCACAGCCTGATCTTCCCGGCCATGGCCCGCAACATCACCACCACCGCCCGGAAACTGGCCGATGCGGAGCCCGCGGCCACCACCCCGTAGGATGTTGGAGGCTTAATCCGTTCCCCACGTCCCAGGAGGACCCATGGCGCTGAGCGCAACCACCACCCTTCCGCACCCCGTTGACAGCGTTGCCGCTGTGCTGGTGAACGAGGATTTCCAGCGCCACGTCAGCCAGCTGGTGGGTGGCAGCCTCGAGTCCTTCACCGTGGACGGCGACATTCCCGGGGCTTTCAACACCACCTCCGTGCGCACCCTGCCCACCACCCGGCTGCCCGAAATCGCCCGGAAGTTCGTTGGCGAGAACCTCAAGGTGACCCAGGTGGAGAACTGGGAAGCACCCGCGGCGGACGGGTCACGCCAGAGCAACATCTCGCTGAAGATCGCCGGCGCTCCCGTGGACGTCACCGCCGTCCAGCGGCTGGTGGCCGACGCCGGCGGAACCCGCGTGGAACTTGAGGGCGCCGTGAAGTCCTCCGTGCCGTTCCTCGGCGGCAAGATCGCCGACGCTGCCGAGCCCATGGTGGCCAAGGCCCTGAACCTGCAGGCCGCCCAGGCGCAGGCCTGGCTGGAAAGCCACTAGCCCGTGCAGCTTCCCGTCTTCGCCGCGCTGGTCCTCATTGTTGCCGGCGTTTGGTCGCTGGTGGTGTGGCCGCAGTTCCTGCGCCGCGTCATGAAGGATCCGCGCGCCCGTGATGCCGCCGGCAAGGCAACGAAGTTCCTGACCGTGCACGTGGTGCTGGTGGGCATCTCCATGGTGCTCGGGCTGGCCACCGCCGTGATCGGGGTCCTCAGCCTGCTTGGCTGACCCCGCCGCAACCCGTGTTGGCACGAAACAGCCCGGGCTTCCCTCCTGAGCGGGAAAAGCCCGGGCTGTTTGCTGTCCGGCTCACGCTGCCTGGTTGAGCGCGTCCTCGGCTGCCACCCAGGAAATCATGGCGCATTTGACCCGGGCCGCGTAGCGGGCCACTCCCTCGAAGGCGGCGGCGTCCCCCAACAGTTCGGGATCGGCGTGGACCTTGCCCCGGGAGCGCAGGACTTCCCGGAAGCTGTCGATAACTTCATGGAGTTCGGCCACCGTCATGCCTTCGGCGAGGTCGGACAGGACAGATGCGGACGCCATGGAAATGGAGCAGCCGGCCCCGTCCCAGGCAATCTGGGCCACTTTGCCCTCCTGGAGCGCAAGCCGGAGCGTGACCTCGTCCCCGCACACCGGGTTAAGCTGGTGGGATTGCCCGGTGGACGTGCCCTCCGGCGCTTCCGTGGCGGCCAGGCCGCTGCCGTGGCGGACCTTTGAGTGGTCAAGGATGATCTGCTGGTACAGCTGGTCAAGGCTCATGATGTCAACTTTCGTGTTCTCCGCTAGGCGCGGAAGTAGGCCCGGACGCCGGCCACGGCTTCAAGGAAGCGGTCCACGTCGTCGGTGGTGTTGTAGAGGTAGGCGCTGGCGCGGGTGGTGGCGGTCAGGCCAAGGCGCCGGTGCAGCGGCTGGGCGCAATGGTGCCCCACTCGGACGGCAATGCCGCGGGAGTCCAGGAACTGCCCCACGTCGTGCGCATGGACACCTTCGACGTCGAACGCGGCAAGGCCAATCCGTTCCTTCCCAGCGGCCGGCCCCAGGACCCGGATGCCGGGGATGCCTTCCAGGCCCGCCACCATGCGCTGGCCAAGGTCTGCCTCCCACCGGTGGATGCGGTCCAGCCCCGTTTCGGTCAGGTAGTTGGCGGCGGCCGCGAGGGCAATTGCCTGGGAAATGCGCTGGGTCCCGGCCTCGAAACGCTGGGGCGCCGGAAGGTACTCCGCCCGTTCCATGGTGACCGTGGTGATCATCGATCCGCCAGTGAGGAACGGCGGCAGGATGTCCAGGAGCTCCTGCCGGCCGTACAGCACCCCGATTCCGGTGGGGGCAAGCATCTTATGGCCGGAGAAGACCGCGAAGTCCACGTCCAGCTCCTTGACGTCCAGGGGCAAGTGCGGCGCGGACTGGCAGGCGTCCAGGACCACCAGGGCGCCGGCGTCGTGCCCCAGGGCCGTCAGTTCCTGCACCGGGTTGATAACTCCCAGGACGTTGGAGGCGTGGGTGAAGGCAAGGACCTTGGTGCGTGGGCCAATTATGGCCGCGGCCTGGTCCATGCGGAGGCTGCCATCATCCGCGATGGGTATGAAGCGGAGGGTGGCCCCGGTGCGGAATGCCAGTTCCTGCCATGGAATCAGGTTGGCGTGGTGCTCCATTTCCGTCACCACGATCTCATCGCCGGGCTTCAGCGCCAATCCCTTCAGCGCCTGGTCCCCTCGCCCCTGGGCCGCCCACAGCCCGGCATTGGACAGTGCGTAGGACAGGAGGTTCAAGCCCTCGGTGGCGTTCGACGTCCAGATGGTTTCCACGTAGTCGGCGCCGATGAAGTCGGCCATGGTCTGCCGGGCATCCTCGAAGGCTTCCGTTGCCTCCACCGCCAGGTGGTGGGCACCCCGGTGAACGGCGGCATTCCTCTGTTCGTAGAACTCCTGCTCGGCTTCGATGACGCTCGACGGGTTCTGCGAGGTGGCCCCCGAGTCCAGGTACACCAGCGGCTGCCCGTTGACCAGTTGGTCAAGGACCGGGAAGTCGTTGCGGATGCGCAGCACCTCGGCGTTATCCATGGCCGGGACGGCACGTTCCAGCGTGGCTGGCGTTGATACTACGGCCAAAACGAACTCCTTGGGCTGCCAATGGCTGACACCCAATTGTCCCACACACGGCTGTGGCGGCCGCCCGGGAGGGGCAGCCGCCACCGCTGCCCCGGGCTTCAGCCGAGGGAGCAGAGGGCCGGCGACGGCTGGGGGGAGAGTCTCGGTCTCAGAAGACTCTGACGTCGCCGGCCCCGTCTAAGCCCGGCCCCTGCGGGCCGGAAGTTGAGTGGGCCTCAATGTCCTGTCGGCTGCTCCGCGGCGTCCAGCCGGCCGCGTTGCTTTGCCTCCTTAAGTAAATCCCGCCGCGCCCTTCCGTACACGAGTAGGCAGTACTCGAATCCATCAGGCAGTACTACGGGGGCGCCCTGCGGCTACCCGCCGGTTCTCGATGGCGCGGCGAAACGCCTGGGGCAGCACTGATAACGGTCCCTGGAATGACTGAAGAGGCGCGGAACAGCGGCAGGGCGGACAGGACCTGGCCGGGACTCTACTTGGGCAGGGCCGACTCGAGCTCGTCGCGGCTCCGGACGCCAAGCTTGACGTAGGTCCGGTAGAGGTGGCCTTCCACCGTCCGGACGGAGACCATGAGCCGCTGGGCGATCTCCCGGTCCGTCAGGCCCTGTACTGCCAGCTCCACGATGTCCTGCTCACGCCGGGTGAGGCGGACGGCCGGCGCCGCTGCAATGAAGCGGCCTTCCCGGAACCGTTCACCCAGTTCGTGGTCGCACTTCTCCCGCTGGGCAACGGCCTGCCGGGACCTGCGCCGTTCTCCGGCCTGCTCCAGCACGGTACTGGCACGGGCATAGGCTTCCCGGGCCAGGTTCACAAAGCCTGCCTCCTCCAGCGAGGCAGCCGTTGCCATCAGGGTATCGCCGTCTGCACCCTCCCAGGCGGTGGCCAGGGTCAGCAGGGCTTCCGCCCACCGGCCTTCCACGCCACGGGCGGCGGCCTGCACCATGGGCACCACCGAGGGATCCCCCAGGTCCCAGCACATGGCCAGGACTTCGAGGAGGTTGCCGGTGCGCGCGGAAGCCTCCGTGGTGGTCATCAGGGTCTGCAGTGCGGCCAGGCCCTTGCCGTCACGGGCCAGGTACTCGGCGGCGGCGGCCACGTAGGCCTCGGCGAGGAGATCGTGGGCGGGCCAGCCGGCTGCGGCGTCTTTGTGGTCCTGTTCCAGGCGCCGCGCCTGTTCGGCATCCCCAAGCCGGGCTGCTGCATAGAAGCCCAGGGCACTGCCAAACCGGTACAGCTGCAGGGGGTCGTTGAGCCTCAGCGCCTCCACGGCCGGCAGCAGGACCTGGTAGGCGCGCTCCATCCTCCCCTGGCGGAGCAGCGAGTAGCCCTGGAGCAGCTGCAGGCTCCCGTTGAAGGTTGCTGCCCCCGGGCTGTTGGCCGCGGCGTAATGGTTAATCTCCCGCTCCGCCGACTCCCATTCGCCCATGGCCAGGTAGTCGGAGACGAGCCTCCCCAGCACGAATTCAGGGAAGAAGAACAGGCTGCCTTCCAGCGGTGGCAGCTCCGAGGCGGCCAGCAGGGCCGCCTCGAGACCCTCCACCGGACGCCCGGCGGAGGCCAAGGCATGGGCAAGGAGCCCCTCAGCCAGGGCCCGCAGCGGTTCCCCCGCTGTTCCGGTGCGGCGCGTCCGCATCCCGTTGACGGCGTCCTCCAAGGCCGGGACATTCACGTCGGCGCCGAGCTGCAGAAGGTGCAGGAGCTCTTCCTGCCAGCTGTCCTCACCGCCGGACAGTGCTGAGTGTCTTTCGACGTCATCTGCCACAACACCCACGGAACGGCCAATGGCTTGGTGCGCCGAGACCCTGAGCATCAGGACGGCCGGCCCCTCGGTGTCATCTGCCAGCGGAAGCCAGCATCCGTCCAGGAGTGCCGCTGCGTCAGCATACGCCCCTTCGTTGTACAGCGCCCGGGCCTGGATGGCCTGGGCCAGCGGAACCAGCGGGGGGTGGTGGATGCGGGCGGCAATGGAACGCGCACTGTGGTTGCGGAACCTCAGCAGGGCCTCTTTCGCTGCCGCAAGCATTTCCTCGTCGCTGACCCGGATGCCACACTCCAGGGCCCATTCCACCGACCGCAGCCGGCCCTCCCCCTGCAGCAGGGTGGGATTCTGGTGGGCTTTGACCTTTTCGAGTAACTGGAGGCTGCGGGAGACGGAAACGGTGTTCCGGATGGCGCCGGCGAAAAGCCCGTTCCACATGGAAAGTTCAGCGGGGATGCCAGGAGCTTCCACGATCATCTGCTGGTCCAACAGGGAACGGACCACTGCTGCCCCGCTGATATCTTCGATGACCTTTCGGCCCACCGGCCCGGCCAGGGCAATGAGCTTCAGGGCTTCCTGTTCCTCGGGCCCCCGCCGGAGATGGTCTTTGGCCACCACTGCTGCGAGCCGGGCACCGTCCGCGGGCAGCTCACCCAACAGCATCCAGATTCCGTTGCGCTTGGCCAGCACGCCCGCTTCAGCGGCGTCATGGAGCAGGGCATCAAGCAACCGGGGGTTTCCCCCGGAAGCATTCCAGATGGCATCCACGGTGGCACCCGGCACTGTCCCATCAAGGATGTGGGCCAGGACTTCCTCGATCTGTTCATGGTTGAGGGGACGGAGGTCCACGCGCTCGGCCAGGCCGTCATACCAAAGCTGGTCCAGGGGCTGCGGCAGGCCCGGCCGCGGGCGGGCGGCGGCCACCACCGTTGCCCATCCGGCCGAAATCACCTCGGCGAGAACGCCCGCGGAGGCGTCATCCAGGTGGTGGGCATCGTCCACCGCCAGCAGCACCGGCGAGCTGCCGGTGCCCTTGAGTTTCTCGAAATAGGACCACATGGAGCGGAGCACTGCCACAGGTGAGACGGACTCTTCAGCGGTGAGGTCCCCCGTGTAGGGGGTCAGCACCCCGAACGGCACGCCAGCCAGGGCAGAACTGGCATGGATGCGCAGGATGCTCATCGTTCCTGCGAGCCGATCCGTCACGGCATCCGTCACGGCCGACTTTCCGATGCCGGGGCCGGCCATGATGAACACCGCCTGGTGCGTGCCGTTCCGGACCAGGTTGCAGATCCGTTCCACCGGCTCCCGGCGGCCGGTAAGGAGCCGGTGCGCAGCCGCCGGCTTGTGCCCGTTAGACGAGTCCAGTCAGATCACCCCTTGAAGTCACGCCCAGCTTAGTGAAGACCTGGTACAGGTGGCCTTCCACGGTGCGGACCGACACGCCCATTTCCATGGCGATGTCACGGTTTGAGGCGCCGCGGCCGGCCATCCGGGCAATTTGCCGTTCCCGGCTGGTCAACAGCGGGCTCCCGCTGCTGGGCACGATGGGCAGGTTGGACACGGTGGCGGCCAGGATGTCCAGCCGCGCCTGCGCAGTCCTTGCCGAGAGGGCGTCCCCGTCCTGCCGGGCGAAATCAACCGCCAACGCCATGCACCGGGCTTCAACGGCATCCAGCTCCAGGGTCGCTGCGAGTTCGCCGCCGGCAAGCAGCGCCTTGGCATCCTTCGTCCTGCTCCCGAGGGCAATCAGCCGTGAAACTTCGGCCAGCGGACCCTGGCGGTGGCCTGCGATGTCCTCCAGGAGGCGGAAGTCGGTATCGCTGCCATTCACGGTTGCAGCCAACAGGTACATGCCGCCCAGGGTGTGCCTGCCTGCTTCCAGGTTGCGGCGGGCACCCTGTTTCAGTCCGGCCACGGCCTCGGAGTCGCCCAGCCAGCGCCCGGCGACGAGGGCACAGAACTCGATGATGCTTTCTGTCGCGAACCCTGCCTTGCCGGATGTCCTTTGCAGCTTGGCCAGGTACTTGCGGGCAAAAGCGGCGTTCCCGGTCTGCGCATAGGCCAAGGCCGTTGCAGCGTACGCCGTTCGCAGGGCCGCCTGGACCGGCTGCAGCTCCAGCTGCGCAGCGGCGGATATCAGGGGTTCAAGGGCCGCCTCGCCCCGACCCGAGAAAGCGAAAGCCACCCCGGCCGCGAGTTCGGTGGCGGCGCTCCGGTACGGCAGCCGGTGGGGCTGCCCGGTGCTGAAGGGGCTGAGGAGGTCGATGCAGCGCCGCCACTGGCCCGCCACCAGCAGGACGAAGTAGGCCTCCCTTGTGTAGCGCTCACGGAGCCCAACGACGTGCGAGGCGTCAGTGAGCTGGCCGCCGAGTTGGCGCATGAGGCTCAATGCGTCCATCTCCCGCCCGGTCAGCGCCAGGGCGCTCATCAGGGTGATGGCTGACTGGAACCGGAACGCGGTGTCCGGGTTGGCCGCGGGATCGGCCGCCCGTTCCAGCGCGGGAATCATGGCAGCGTAATCGCCGGTATGGGCCTGGTATTCGAATTCGCTCAAGGAGATGCGGTTGGTTGCCACGGCTGCCGGTGCAGGCCAGACCGGATGCTGCGCCGTCCTGTCAAGCCATTCCCTGGCGGTGGCCAGCAGTTCGGGGACCTTGCCCTCATGCTCAGGGATGTAGCGCATCACCCGCGCCTTGGCGGCGACCACCTGGGCATACTCTTCGGGATCGAGGGCCTCGAGCTCGGGCCGGGAAATACTTTCCAGGGCTGCCAAGGCCTGGTCCGGCATGTCCAGCTGCAGGTATGCCGCAGCCTTTTGCCGCTGCGCGGACGCCCATCCGGCATCGGTCCGCTGCACCATCTCGGCATAAGTCAGGGCGAACCGGGGGTCGAAGAGGTGGACTGCGGCCTCGGCGGCCGCCAGCGCCAGCGCAGGAGCCAGTTCGGCTTCGCACTCGTGGGTCCAGGCGGCGAACGACATCAGTTCATCCACCGTCATGGTTGCCGGGTCCGGCTCCCTGCCGCCCAGGAGTACGTTGCGAAGCTCGCGCCGCCGGGAGATGCTCAGCCAGGTCCTGACAACGTCCCCGATGTATTTCTCCCGCAGCGACACCCAGCGGTTCTCGGAGTCGTCGATCTCGAGCAGCGCACCGTCCTCCATGTCCGCAACCACATCCGCGCCATAGATCGCGGTGAGGCTCGACAATTCCACCCGCCGGGCGCAGGAGAGCATCTCGATGACCTCCCGGGCTTCGGGAGTTTCCCGTGACCAGCGGGAGCGGACGATGTCATCAAGGCTGGCGGCGCCGTCGAGCACCACCTTGTCCCGCAGCGTCCAGACCGAATCGGAGAGGACCAGGTTTCCGGAGAGCTGCTGTTCGGTGACAAGGGCTTTGAGCAGCAGCGGATTTCCGCCCACCATCTGGTGGTAGGTGCTGACCAGGGAGGAAGCGACCCGGTGTCCCAGCAGCGACAGCAGCACCTGCCTGGTTTGGAGCTCGTTGAGGTTGCTGAGCCGTACTTCGGTCAGCTTCCGGTCCGTCAGCAGCCAGTGGAAGTCAGCGGGGAGGTCGCTGGAGTTGGGGGCGACGGCAACGATTTTCGCAGTGCCGGTCAGCAGGACGTTCAGCAGTACGCCCGCGCTCATGTCGTCGATGCAGGCTGAGGTGTCCAGCGTAATGACGCACGGCCTGCCGGCGGCGTCGCTGCGGATCAGTGAGGTGATGCCCCTGAGGATGGCGGTGGGCGACCCCATGTAGGCCTGCGGCAGCCGTGCCAGCAGGAATGACAGGCAACCGTAGGGGGTGGCGGATCCCGAAGGCCCGCTCCGAAGCTGCAGGGACCAGATATCGGGGCCAAGGTCCGCCACGGCAGCGCGGGCAAGGGAGGACTTGCCCACTCCCCTGGGGCCGGTGATCACCACGCCCAAGGAGTTTTCGCTGGTCAGGGCGGTGCGGACGGCGTCGAGGTGGGCGCTTCGTGCAGGCATGGACCATTGCTGGCCCTCCGGGGCCCCGGAGGTTGGCGTGGGCAGCCCGTCACCTTGCGGCGTTGACCCACGTCCCCAGCTGAGTGGCTCGATTGACATGAACTTTTCCCCTACATCCTGCAATAGCGGGATGTAGCCCCATTGCTCCCCCGCATAGGAAGAAGAGTACCCCGTGCCACAGACAGGGAAATAGGGCCGGAGGGAACTTTTACGATTCCGGTGGGCGTATTTCCGTTTTGGCAGGGTGGAACTTCTGCTGCGCGGCGGTGAGCCCCTCACGGAGCAGGGTCTCCACGGCGTCGGCGGCGTCGTCCAGCAGGAAGGGTAATTCCTTGTGCTCCGCGGTGCCGAAGTCGCGTAGAACAAAGTCGGCAGTGTCCATCCGTCCGGGCGGCCGTCCCACCCCTACGCGCACCCGGAGGTAGTCCTTGGTGCCGAGCGCCTTGGAGATGTCCCGCAACCCGTTATGGCCGCCTTCGCCGCCACCGAGTTTGAGTTTGACCGTGTTGAAGGGAATATCGATTTCGTCATGCACCGCGACAACATGGTCTGCGGGGATGCCATAGAAGTTGGCCAGGGCGGACACGGGGCCACCGGATACGTTCATGTAGGTCATTGGCTTCGCCAGGACCACCCTGGGGCCGCCGATGCCCAGCCGGCCTTCGAGGACCTGGGCGCGGGCTTTGTGGGTCTTGAAGCCGGCACCGATGCGGCCGGCGAGTTCATCGAGCACCATCTGGCCGACGTTGTGCCTGTTGCCGTGGTACTGCGTGCCGGGGTTGCCGAGGCCAACGATCAGCCAGGTGTCAGTCATGGATTCAATCCTAGGGGGACGGCGTGGACAGGATGGCAGACCGAGGGGACGCCGGGCTGCGGACATGGCAGTGGCCGGGCCCCCGGAGGGGTCCGGCCACTGCGGGAGTGCGGAGTGGTTACTCTGCTGCGGCTTCTTCTGCTGCGGGAGCTTCCGCTGCTGCGCCCTCGGCGGCAGCTTCGGTTTCAGTTTCCTCGGCGATTTCAACGGCCTCGGAGATGTTGATGACCAGTGCCTCGGCGTCGGTCAGCAGGACGGTGCCCTTGGGCAGGACCAGGTCGGAGCCGTGGATGTGCTCGCCGGCGCCGCGGCCTTCGATGCTGACGACGACGGACTCGGGCAGGTGGGTGGCCTCGGCTTCGAGGGACACGACGGTCAGTTCCAGGTTGTGGACGGTGCCGGGGGCGGTTTCGCCTTCAACGTGGACCGGAACGTCAACCGTGACCTTTTCGCCCTGGCGGACGGTCAGGAGGTCGATGTGCTCGATGATCTGCTTTACGGGATCGCGCTGGATGTCCTTGACCAGGGCCAGGTGGCCTTCGCCGTTGATGTCCAGGGACAGCAGGGCGTTGGCGGTGCGGACCGCGAGGGTGGTGGCCTTGGCCGGGAGGGTGACGTGGATGGGCTCTGCGCCGTGGCCGTAGATGACGGCGGGGATCAGGTTGGCCATCCGTGCGCGGCGGGCGTAGCCCTTGCCAAATTCGGTGCGCAGTTCTGCTGCGAGCTTCTGCTCAGACATGGAAAACTCCTTGAAGACTAAACGGTGTTCAGCAAGGGCGGAGGTCTGGTGTGACCTTCAACGCCGGGCGGCCCGGAGGCGGCCCTTCAAGAAGGCGGTCCCTGCGAAAGGACCTGCAGACCCAGTCGATAACGGAGGCTATGCCCTCCCTCGCCAAGGTATCGCCTAAGAGACTACCAGCACGGCGACCTTTTCCTTAAATCCCCACCGGCCCCCTGAGCCCGCAAGCTCGCCCAGGGAACGCTGCCGGCGGGGTTTCGTCAAGTACTGTCCTAGGCCTTGCCGTCGAAGAGGCTGGTGACCGAACCGTCGTCGAACACTTCATGGATGGCCCTTGCAATCAAAGGCGCGATGGAAAGCACCGTGAGCTGCGGGAAGCGCTGGGACGAATTCAGCGGCAGCGTGTTGGTGACCACCACTTCGCGGGCACCTGACTCGGAGAGGCGCCGGGCTGCGGGGTCGGAGAACACGGCATGGGTGGCCGCGATGATGACATCCTTGGCGCCGGCGTTCTTCAGGACGGTGACGGCCCCGGAGATGGTTCCGCCGGTGTCGATCATGTCGTCGATCAGGACGCAGGTGCGGCCCTCGATCTGGCCCACGACGGTCTTGGAGACGGCCTGGTTGGGGACGGTGAGGTCGCGGCTCTTGTGGACGAAGGCCAGGGGCGCGCCGCCCAGCCGTTCGGCCCACTGTTCGGCGACACGGACGCGGCCGGTGTCCGGCGACACCACGGTGATGTTGTCCGAACCCACCCGGGTGCGGATGTAGTCGGCCAGCAGCGGGATGGCCATCAGGTGGTCAACCGGGCCGTCGAAGAAGCCCTGGATCTGGGAGGTGTGCAGGTCCACGCTCATGATGCGGTCCGCACCGGCGGTCTTGTAGAGGTCCGCCACCAGCCGGGCGGAGATCGGCTCGCGGCCGCGGCCCTTCTTGTCCTGGCGGGCATAGGGGTAGAACGGCGAAACCACGGTGATCCGTTTGGCGGAGGCCCGCTTCAGCGAATCGATCATGATCAGCTGTTCCATGAGGTGGTTGTTCAGCGGGGCGGGGTGGGCCTGGATCACGAAGGCGTCGGTACCGCGGACGCTTTCACCGGCCCGGACGTAGATCTCACCGTTGGCGAAGTCGTAGGCATCCAGCGGGAGGAGTTCGGTGCCGAGCTCCTTGGCGATTTCCCTTGCCAGCTCAGGATGTGCCCGCCCGGAGGCGAGCACCAGCTTCTTCTCGCCGTGCGCCGTAATTTCGCTCATTGTTACTTGCCCTCTTCTGTAGATGCCGGGGTACTTGAGGAGTCGTGGGTGGCCGCCTGGGCCAGCTCGGCGGAGCGGGTCCCCGGGCGGTGCGCCGGGACCCAGCCTTCGGTGTTGCGCTGGGCGGCGATGCTCAGGGCAAGGGCGCCGGCCGGTACGTCCTTGCGGATCACCGCGCCGGCGCCGCTGTAGGCACCGTCCCCCACGGTGACCGGGGCAACAAAGACCGTGTTGGAGCCGGTGCGGACACCTGAGCCGATCACCGTGCGGTGCTTCTTCTCGCCGTCGTAATTGGCCGTGATGTTGCCGCAGCCGATGTTGGTGTCCTCGCCGATTTCCGCGTCCCCGGCGTATCCCAGGTGGGACAGCTTGGAGCCGCGGCCAATGGTGACGTTCTTGGTTTCGTAAAAGGCGCCGATCTTTCCCTTTTCACCAAGCACGGTGCCGGGGCGAAGGTACGTGAAGGGGCCGACGGCGGCGCGCGGGCCGATCACCGAGCCGGAGCCGTGGGTGCGGACCACCGTGGCGCCCTCGCCGACTTCGACGTCGGTCAGGGTGGTGTCGGGGCCCACGACGGCGTCCCTGGCCACCGTGGTGGTGCCGTGAAGCTGGGTGTTGGGCAGGAGCCGGACGTCCTGGTCCAGGGTGACGGACGAATCGATCCACGTGGTGGCAGGGTCCACCACGGTCACGCCGGCACGCATCCACGCTTCCACGGTGCGGCGGTTCAGCTCTGCACCGAGGGCGGCCAGCTGGACGCGGTCATTGGCGCCCTCCACCTGCCAGCGGTCGGCGGTGACGACGGCGGCCACGCGGCCGCCTGCCTCGCGTGCCAGTCCCAGCACGTCGGTGAGGTACTTCTCGCCCTGGGCGTTGTCCGTGGTCACCTTGGCCAGCGCGTCACGGAGCACGGCGGCGTCGAAGGCGTAGATCCCGGAATTGACCTCACGGATCAGCCGTTCGGCCTCGGAGGCATCCTTGTGTTCGCGGATGCCGGTGACGGAGCCGTCCTCTCCGCGGAGGATGCGGCCATAGCCGGCGGCGTCATCCAGGACCGCGGTGAGGACCGTAACGGCGTTGCCGTCGCGCTCATGGGTGGCAACGAGTTCCGTCAGCAGCCCGCCGGACAACAGCGGCACGTCGCCATAGGTCACCACGACGGTGCCGGTGAGGTCCTGGTCAGCGTGCAGCGCCTCAAGCGCGGCTTCAACGGCCCGGCCCGTGCCCGGGACATCATCCTGGTCCACGATCACTGCCTGCGGATCCAGCGCCGCCACGTGCGCTTCCACCAGGTCGCGTTCATGGCGCACCACGATGGCAAGGCGCTGGGGGGCGATGCTGCGGGCGGCGCGGAGGGCGTGGCCCACCATGGACAGGCCGCCGATTTCATGCAGGATTTTGGGGGTACGCGATTTCATCCGGGTACCGGCGCCTGCTGCCAGAACAATTACAGCGGCCGGGCCGGCATTCTCGGGGATCACGTACGGGCTCTCCTTGCTTCGTTGTGCTGGCGCTTGGCGGAACCCGGCGGGCCAAGCCGCCGGGCACCGGGTGCCATCCTCATGATCGCGCCCCGCGCAGCAGTTCCGCCCATAGGATTCGAACCTATACTCCACGGCTCCAAAGGCCGGGGTGCTGCCGTTACACCAGAGCGGACCGTGCCGGAAGTCTCAAGCCCCGGGCACAAGTCCCTATTTTGCCACGGGTTCAGGGCCCTGCGCGACACGGGGCATTTGGCCGCCGCCCGTCCCGCCGAATCCCACCGCCGGCGGTGGGGCATGATGGGAAGGTGAGCAACAACCTTCCGCGGATGCGGATGACTGGCCTGCAGCGCCGAAGCCAGCTGATCGACGTCGGCCGCGGCCTTTTCGCCGCCCGGGGGCTGGATGGAACCACCATTGAGGAAATCGCCGCCAGCGCGGGAGTGTCCAAACCGGTCATCTACGAACACTTCGGTTCCAAGGAGGGGCTGTACACCGAAGTGGTGGACTGCGAATTCCACATCCTGCTGGACGCCGTCAACGCCGCCCTGACCGAGCAGGCCAAACCCCGCGTCCTCGTCGAACGGGCCGCCTTAGCCCTGCTCACCTATATCGAGGAGCGCACGGAGGGTTTCCGTATCCTTATGCGCGACGCTCCCCCGTCGCAGCCCGAGGGCGCGTTCTCCACCCTGCTCTCCCACGTCACTGCCCGCGTGGAGCACATCCTCTCCGACGAGTTTTCCCGCCGCGGCCTCAGCGGCGAGGACGGCGCCATGTACGCCCAGATGCTCGTGGGCATGGTGGCCATGACCGGCCAGTGGTGGCAGGACAGCCGCCAGCCGGACAAGCACACCGTGGCCGCCCACCTGGTCAACCTCGCCTGGAACGGCCTCACCGGCCTGAAAAAGGACCCGGAGCTGCAGTCAGAGTTCTAGGCGCTGGTCACCTTCGCGGCGCAGGGCCGTCTCCGGCACCCAAGGTGATCTAGTCCCCCAGGAGCTCGGAGGACTCCAGCCACTCGAGTTCCAGGGCGTCTTTTTCGTCCGTGAGGTCCTTGAGCTGCTTGTTCTGGTCGGCGAGCTTGTCGAAGTCGCCGGCTTCGGTGGTCTTCAGCATCAGGTCGTGAAGCTTCTTTTCGTCTTGGTCGAGCTTCTTGAGCTGCCGTTCGATCCGGTTGAGGGCTTTGCGGGCCTCCCGCTTTTCCGCCTCGGAGGGGCCCGTGCCAGTCGCTGCTGCCGCGGCCTGGGCTGCACTGGTGACGGGGTTTCCGCCGCCCGTGACGGTTGAACCGGCCAATGCCGCTTCACGCAGTTCGAGGTACTGGTCCACGCCGCCGGGAAGGCCGCGGAGCCTTCCGTCGCCGAGCAGGGCCATCTGGTGGTCGGTGACGCGCTCCAGCAGGTAGCGGTCGTGGCTGACCACCACCAAGGTGCCCGGCCAGCCGTCCAGGACGTCCTCCACGGCAGCCAGGGTATCGGTGTCGAGGTCGTTGGTGGGCTCATCGAGCATCAGCACGTTGGGTTCGCCCACCAACAGCCGGAGGAGCTGCAGGCGTCGCCGCTCACCGCCGGAGAGGTCGCGCACGGGTGTCCACTGCTTCTGGTTGGTGAATCCGAGCTGCTCCACCAGCTGGCCGGCCGTGAATTCCTTGCCGCCCACGTTGAACGAACGCTTTTCCCGCTCGATGACCTCGATGACGCGCAGGTCAGCGACGTCGTCGAGCTCCTTGACTTCCTGGGTGAGGACCGCGGTGACCACGGTCTTTCCCCGCTTCAGCCGGCCGGCGTCGGGCGTGATCTCGCCGTTGAGCAGCTTCAGGAGGGTGGTCTTGCCGGCGCCGTTGACGCCCACCAGGCCGAGCCGCTCCCCCGGTGCGAGGCGGAGGGTGATGTTGTCGAAGAGCTTCCTGCCCTCATCGCCCTGGAAGTTCAGGGACACGTTCTCAAGGTCCAGGACGTCCTTGCCCTGGCGCGCGGTGGCCATCTTGCTCAGGGCCATCGAGTCGCGCGGAGCCGGAACGTCCGCGATGAGCGCGTTGGCAGCCTCGATCCGGAACTTCGGCTTGGCGGTGCGGGCCGGGGCGCCGCGGCGAAGCCAGGCCAGTTCCTTCTTGACCAGCTGCTGGCGCTTGCCTTCGACCACGGAGGCCATCCGGTCCCGTTCGGCCCTGGCCAGCATATAGGCGGCGTAACCGCCTTCGAAGGGGTCCACGATGCCGTCGTGCACCTCCCACGTCTTGGTGCAGACTTCGTCGAGGAACCAGCGGTCGTGGGTGACCACCAGGAAGGCGCCCTGGTTGGGCCGCCAGCGCGTCTTCAGGTGCCGGGCCAGCCAGGCCACACCTTCGACGTCGAGGTGGTTGGTGGGTTCGTCGAGCATGATGACGTCGTGGTCCTCGATGAGGAGCTTTGCCAGGGCCACGCGCCGCTTCTGGCCGCCGGAGAGGGCGTGCACGTTGGCATGCCAGTCGACGTCGGACACCAGCCCGCCCATGATCTCGCGGATTTGCGGGTTCCGCGCCCACTCATAATCCGCCTGGTCGCCCACGATCGCGGCGCCGACGGTCAGGTCGCCGTCGAGCACGTCGCTTTGGTCCAGGTACCCGACATTGACGTCACCGCGCTTGGTGACCCGGCCGGAGTCGGGCGTGGAGCGCAGGGCCAGCAGCCGCATCAGGGTGGACTTGCCGTCACCGTTGCGGCCCACCATGCCGATCCGGTCCCCTTCCTCCAATCCCAGGGTGATGCCGTCCAGGACGGTGCGGGTCGCGTAGGAAACCGTGAGGTTCTCGCCGCCAAGAAGGTGTGCCAAGGGAACTGCTTTCTGCTGCCGGACTGGAAGTATTAAAGGAGGGTGTCGGAGATGATGCGCGCGCCCGGGACCGGGCCGTGGACAGGGAGCGCCGTCAGGCCGTAGCGCTGCAGGTCCTCTGCCAGGGCAGCGGCCGCAACGGAGTCCTCGGCCAGCAACGCCACGGTGGGACCGGATCCGGAGACCATGCCTGCGATGGCGCCATGGGATTCACCGATTCCCAGCGTATCGCGCAGCGCAGGCGCGAGTTCAACGGAGGCACGCTGCAGGTCGTTCACCAGTACGCGGCCCAGGGACTCGGCGTCGCCACCCCGCAGGGCCGCGAGGATTTGCGGATCAACCCCGGTGGGTTCTTCGGCGTCGATTCCCCCGGCCCCGCGCAGGCGGTCCAGGGTCCGGTACACCTCGGGCGTGGAGAGGCCGTAATCCGCCACTACCAGCACCCAGTGGGTTTGCGCCTTGGCCAGGGCCGGAGACAGTTCGTCCCCCAAGCCGAGGCCGACGGCGGTTCCGCCCAGGAGCGAGAACGGGACGTCAGCGCCCAGTTCCGCTGCGAGGTGGGCCAGCTCCTCACGGGACAGCCCGCTGTTCCAGAGGGCGTCGCAGGCCAGGAGGGTGGCAGCGGCGTCGGCGGAACCACCGCCCATGCCGCCGGCCACCGGTACCCGCTTGGTGATCTCCAAATGCACGCCGGTGGCGTGTTCGGAGACGTCGGCCATGATGGCGGCCGCCTTGTAGGCCAGGTTGCTGCTGTCCAGGGGGATGTCGACGTCGTCGAGGTCCAGGGTGCTTTCCGGACTGAGGCTGATGGTGATCCCGGGGGCAGCGGTACTGGTGGCGGCCACTTCCTCGTACAGGGACACCGCGAGATAGACGCTGGCCACCGAGTGGTAGCCGTCCGCCCGCAGCGGCCCCACTGCCAGGGACACGTTGACCTTGCCGGGCGCCTTGACCCGGACGGTCCTGGCAGCGAACCGCCCTGCCGCGCTCACGGGCGGTTTTCCCTGGCTTCGGCGATCCGGGCGAATGCGGCGATGTCGATGACTTCGCCGCGGGCGGTGGGGTCCACGCCCGCCGCGAGCAGGCAGCGTTCGGCTTCCGGTGCTCCGCCGGCCCAGCCGGCCAATGCCGCACGGAGCGTCTTGCGCCGCTGCGCAAACGCAGCATCCACCACGGCAAACACCTGCTCGCGCGTGGCAGTGGTGGCCGGTGGTTCGCGGCGGGTGAAGGCCACCAGGCCCGAGTGGATTTTCGGGGCCGGCCAAAAGACGTTCATGCCGATCACACCGGCCTTGCGCATCTGGCTGTACCAGGCGGCCTTGACGGACGGCACACCGTAGGTCTTGGATCCCGGCCCGGCGGCCAGGCGGTCCGCTACCTCGTCCTGAACCATCACCAGTCCGTGCTTCAGGCTGGGGAAATGCTGCAGCAGGTGCAGCACCACGGGAACGGCCACGTTGTACGGCAGGTTGGCCACCAGGGCGGTGGGTTCCACCGGCAGTTCGGTGACCTTCATGGCGTCGGCGTGCACCAGGTGGAAGGCGTTGGCGGCGGCGGGCCGCCATTCCTTCACGGTCTCGGGGAGCCTTGCGGCGAGGACAGGATCGATCTCGACGGCGACGACCGCCGCTGCGGCATCGAGCAGGCCCAGCGTCAGGGAGCCGAGGCCAGGACCGACCTCAAGCACCGTTTCGTCCGGCCGCACGCCCGCGGCCGCAACAATGCGGCGGATCGTGTTGCCGTCGATGACAAAGTTCTGGCCCAGGGTCTTGGTGGGCCTGACCCCGATTTCCGCTGCCATCCGCCGAATGTCGGAGGCACCGAACAGCGGTGCGGGCACGGCGGGGATCGGTTCAGTCACCTAGGTATCCTATCCCGCGCGGCACGCCGGACCCTCCGGTTAACGGCAATGGCCGGCCCCGGAGTACCCGGGGCCGGCCATTGCCGTTAGCTGCGCTTGTGCCGTGCGGATCAGCGGCTGGCTGCCCAGCCGCAGCCCCACGGCGACAGGCCGCGCTGCGCGTAGACGCGGTTGGCGATGTCGATCTGCTGGGCTTTGGTGGCGAGGCTCGCGTTCGGGGCGTAAGCGCCGCCGCCGGCACCGATCCAGGTCTGGATGTCGAACTGCAGGCCACCGTAATAACCGTTGCCGCTGTTGATGCTCCAGTTGCCGGTGGACTCGCACTGGGCGATCTTGTCCCACATGGCCTCGTTCATCATGGCCGGTGCTGCCGCGCCGGTGTTGGCACCTGCAGCGGCGGGGGCCGCCGCGGCCTGGACGGCCGGCTTGGCTTTGGTGCCCACGGTGACCTTCTCGGTGACGGGCTGGACTGCGACATTCTCCGACACCAGGGTGCGGGAGGCCTCCCGGCCATCCACGAGCACCAGCTTGAAGGTGCGCTCGATCTTCCCGGCGGTCCCGGCCTGGGTCACCTGCTTCTCACCCTTAAGCATGTCAGCGCTTTCGGCGGTGACCGTATCGAAGGGGACGTCCTCGCTGGTGACCGCGGTCTGGCCGGTGTCCACCCGGGAGACCTTGATGACCATGTTGTTCACCACGTTGGCGTTGGCCGGCTGCGAGGTGCGGTCGTTGGCGCCGAGGGTCACTCCGGAGTCTTCAAGGACCTTGCCCACTGTGGGGGCGGTGGTGGTGGCCGTGTTGACCTTGCCGTCCGCGACGATGCTGACGGTCTTGGGCGTGGAAATGGCGACGTAGGAACCAGCCAGCGCAAGGGTGGCATCCTTCGGCGCCGACACGGAGGAGGCGCTGGCCACACCGAGTTCGGTCACCAGGTCCTCGACGTCCTGCGCCGTGGTGTTGACCGTCTTCTCGGCCCCGTCAAGGCTGACCTTGACTTCCTTGGCCTGGTTGATGTTGATGATGGTGCCGTCCTGGACGGTGGCGTCCAGGGAGGGCGAGACGCGGTCGCCGGGCTTCAGGTCCAGGTTGGCGCTCTTGACCACCTGTGCCACTGTTCCACCAAAGGACTGCACGGACGACGCTTGGCCGTCCACGTTGAGCGTGACTGTTTTGTTATTGCCCACGAAGGCTACGAGGCCTGCGACCAGGCCGCAAAGCACCAGCAGCTGGGCGCCAACCTTTATAAAGCTGAACTTGCCGTCCGATGTGAAGAACTTGATCACGATTGCCCGTAACTCTCGGTCCATCCGGGCACGGGGAATGCGCAATAAAATGCCCGGAGCAACCTCGAAAGGAGGGTCCGGGCACCGGTGCGCCGCCACACTCCGCACAGCTGAATGGCCGGATATTGGTCAAGCCGGGCCGGCTGCAAGTGGAGTGAAATTACCCGTTGGCCTTCCCCGACCCCGGCTAATAGTTGTCCACTGTAACCGTAGCGTTATAAAGCAGCCAACATTTTTGCATACCAGGTATACGGCCGGCGGTGGTGCGGCAGGCAGCGATCAGGACCAGGATCCGTATGCCCGTACGGTATTTTCGCTGATTGCGGTGCACAGGGCGGCAAGGTCGGAGCCTGTCAATTCTGCCATGGCCCGCACGGTGTAAGGGACCATGTAGCTCGCGTTCGGACGCCCCCTGTGCGGGTGCGGCGTGAGGAACGGGGCGTCCGTTTCCACCATGACAAGCTCCCGGTCAGCGACCGCGAGCGCGGCCCGTAGGTTTGCAGCGTTCTTGAACGTCAGGGTGCCGGCGAAGGACATCCACCAGCCCTGCTCATTGCACGTCCTGGCAAGGTCTTCATCCCCGGAGAAGCAATGGAACACCACCCGTTCCGGCGCCCCTTCCTCCCGGAGTACCCGGACCACGTCACCGTGCGCGTCCCGGTCATGGATCTGCAGGGTCAGGTCCAGCCGCTTTGCGATATCGATGTGGCGCCGGAACGAGTACTCCTGGTGCCGCAGCCCCGCCCCTTCCGTGCGGTAGAAGTCCAGCCCGGTTTCGCCGATGGCCCTGATGCGGGGATGCGCGGCGAGCTGTTCGATCTCGGCAAGGGCCGCTTCCAGTTCACCCCGGGCCGCGTACTGCGGGGCATCGTTGGGATGCAGTGCCACCGCTCCCAGGAGCCGTTCGTCCAGGTCCACCGCTTCCACTGTGAACCGCGAGGACTCCAGGTCGCAGCCAACCTGCACAGCACCCAGCACCCCGACGGCCTCTGCTGCGTCGAGGGCAGCCTTGACCCCTACCGGGCCCTTTCCTTCCGGGAAGTCCAGGTGGGTGTGGTTGTCCATGACCGGGACCGGCAACGGTTCCGGCGCCGGCGGGAAATCCCTGCGGCGTCCTGCGTCGGGATCCGTGGTTGCATCTGCGGCAGGCGCCCGGTAGGCGGGGGGAATGGACGAGTCGCACATCCAATCAGCCTAGCGGCCACATGACTCCCCCATATTTGCCGGAACTCTCTGTCAGGCAGGGCAGTTGTGTTAGTAGTCTGGAACGAACACACGCGCACGCCCACCGAGGGGCGAAGGCAGGCTTGCTGTCACGTCCAGGTGAAACCCGGGCTGAAAGGTTGCCGATGGAACCCCACCGACGCACTGCCAACAATGGAAGCGCACCGAACCTCAACCTGGCCGGCGTCGCCGATCCCGTCAGCCACCTGAACGGCCACAGGCCGGCACCCATGGAGTCCGGGGCCTTCCACGCAGCCGCGCAACGCATCCTGACCACCGTCAACACGGTCATCGACGGCAAATCCGATGCCGCCAAGCTGGCGCTCACTGTCCTCCTCGCCCAGGGCCACCTGCTGGTGGAGGACGTGCCCGGCGTCGGAAAGACCCTGCTGGCAAAAACCCTTGCCCGCACCATTGACTGCACCGTCAACCGCATCCAGTTCACCCCCGACCTCCTGCCCTCCGACGTCACG
Source organism: Pseudarthrobacter sp. CC12 (assembly GCF_039907755.1). Lineage (NCBI taxonomy): Bacteria > Bacillati > Actinomycetota > Actinomycetes > Micrococcales > Micrococcaceae > Pseudarthrobacter > Pseudarthrobacter sp. CC12. The sequence goes on from NZ_JARDJH010000023.1 coordinate 28,976, forward strand.
GGGGTGTCCATCTACAACCAGGCCTCCAGGCTCTTCGAATTCCGGCCCGGTGCAGTGTTCGCCAACATTGTTATCGGCGACGAAATCAACCGGGCATCCGCCAAGACCCAGTCCGCACTCCTGGAATGCATGGAGGAGCACCAGGTGACGGTGGACGGCACCTCCTACAAACTCGATGAGCCGTTCATGGTGGTGGCCACCCAGAACCCCATCGAAATGGAAGGGACGTATCCGCTGCCCGAGGCACAGCGGGACCGCTTCATGGCCAGGATTTCCATGGGCTACCCGGACAAGGACGCCGAGATCGAGATGCTCGAGACCCATCAGGCGGTCTCGCCGCTGGCGAACGTCTCCCCCGTGGTCACAGCCGGCGATGTCGCCGCCATGATTGCCAGCGTCCAGCAGGTGTTCGTGTCCGGGCCGGTGAAGGAATACACGGTGTCAGTGGGCAGGGCCACGAGGGAAAGCCCGCTGCTGCGGCTCGGCGCGAGTCCCCGGTCCATGCTGCAGCTGCTGCGCGCCGCCAAGGCCACGGCAGCCCTGGACGGACGCGATTTTGTCCTTCCGGACGATGTAGGCGACGTGGCAGAGGCAGTCCTGGCGCACAGGATCATCCTTGACCGGAAGGCTGCCGGCGCCGGCGAAACACCGCACAGCGTCCTGCGGGGCATCCTGTCCAGGCTGCCCGTGCCGCAAGCTGCCGCCGGGCAGCCCGACCGGGCCGGGGCCGCCGCCGGCAGCAGAAACCGCTAGGCGGATGCCATGGCCCTCCTGGACAAGCTCCCGCGGCACCTGTTCACCAGGCGCGGGTGGGGCATGCTGGCAGCAGGCGCCTTCGCGCTCGCTGCGGCCCAGGTCATGGGACGCCGTGACCTCCTGACCCTGGCACTGCTGCTGCTTCTGCTGCCCCTTGTCTCCCTTGCCGGCGTCCGCCTCGTCAAACCGCGTTTCCGGGTCTACCGGGAATTCAACCCCTCTCCGGTGGAAACCTCGGCGCCGGCGGTGGTCTCCCTCGCGGTGGCCAGGACCGGCCCGGGCAGCGGGCGGGTGGTCATGGAGGAGCGGCTCCCGGCGCAGTTCGGCCACCCGCCCGCCTTCCGGTTCCCGTCCCGCGCCGCCACCGGCGGCACCAGCCGCTACGAATACCACCTCACGTCCAGGTATCGCGGGCAGTTCAGGATTGGACCGGTCACGGCCGAGTTCACCGACCCCTTCGGTCTGTCGCTGCACCGGCGGTCCATTGACGACGGCGACGTCCTCACCGTGACGCCTGCCGCCGTCGTCCTGCCTGCCACTGGATTGGCAGGAGCCCGGGGCAACGACGGCGTCACCGCCACGCGGGTCCGGGCGAACCCGAGCGATGACGACGTAATGACCCGCGAATACCGCCACGGCGACCCGATGCGGAGGGTCCACTGGGCTGCCACGGCCAGGCACGGGGCACTGATGGTCCGGCAGGAGGAATCCGTGACCACGCCCGAGGCGACCATCATCCTGGACCACCGTTCCGGTGCGTTCGCAGGTGGGCCGGGCACTTCGTCCCCGGGGCTGCGGGGCCACGACGGGCATGCGCCGGCCACCAGCGACACGTTTGAATGGTCGGTTGTTGCTGCCATGTCCGTCAGCGCGCACCTGGCCGAACGCAATTACGGCCTTCGCCTGCTGGATGCCGGAGGCGAACCAGCGTTCCTGCACTCGCCCTCTTCCCCCGAGCCGGCGGCCGAGGAGTACAGCGGCCCGTCCGGCCTGCAGTCGATCGCCGAAAGCCTGGCTGCGATCCACCTCTCCGGCCCGCTCCACCCACGGCGGGACGGCGTGCTCCCGGACAAAGGCGGGCGTGCCGCGGAGCACCGGGCCGCGGGAACGCGGACGCATCCGGGCATCGACCAGGGGCCGCCGGCGTTTGACGACCACTTGATGGACAAGCTCTCCGCCCACCGGATGCGGGGGCCGCTGATTGCAGTGCTGGGCCGGATTACCGGCGAGGAAGCGGCGGCCCTGGCTCCGGCTGCCGCATATGGCACGGACGCATTCGCCCTCCTGGCGGTGGAACGTCCCGCGGAGTTCCAGCATGTCCTGGAGGTACTCCGGCAGGGCGGCTGGCGGGCAGTGGCCGCGGGGCCCAACACCCGGCTTTCTGCGGTGTGGGGCCAGTTCGGGCAGGATCCGGCCCTCCCGGTGGCGCCGGCGTCGGAGGTCCGCCGGGGAGCGGGGGTGGCCAAATGACCATGGCACCGGCCCGGCAAACGGGTGAGGGGCAGCAAGCGCACGACAATCCCTGGGTGCCTGCCCGGCGAACGGGCCCGGGGGCCTATCCCTGGGCCATGGCGGCAGCCATTGCAGCGGCGGCCTGCGGCGCTGCCCTGTCCCTGAACGGCGTCCTTCGCGGCTGGAACTGGTACTGGGCCGCCATGACCACGGTAGTGGCGGTGGCCTTCACCATGGCAGCACTCCGTTCCGTCCGCGCCCAGCCCCTGCTGGTGACGGCCGTCGGGTTCGTGGCCCTGGGCGGGGTGCTGACCCTGACGTTTTTCCGCAGTTCCAGTTTCCTTTGGGTCTTCCCCACCGGAGCCACACTGCCTGAGCTGGACAAGTTGATCCAGCGCGCCAGCGAAACAGTCCTGGCCGAGACAGCGCCCGTGGCGCCGAACGCCGGAATTGTCATGGTGGTCTGCGCCATTCTCGGCCTGGCCGTCATCCTGGTCGATGCCCTCGCGGTGCCGTTGGGCATGCCCGCGGCTTCCGGCGTCGGGCTGCTGGCCCTGCTGGTGGTCCCGGCCATGATCAAACCCCAGAGCGTGGGCGCCTGGAGTTTCGTTGCCACGGCGGCGGGGTACCTGCTGATCCTTGCCTGCAGCCAGTGGTTCGCACCGGACGGCAGGGTGCAGGGCGGGTCGGCACGCAGCCCGGGGCTGATGCGGCGGGCTGCCGTCACCGGCGCCGTAGCCCTGGCCGCCACCCTGGTGTTGCCCCTGGCCATTCCCGGCTTCGACCGTGGCACCTTCCCGCAGGGATCACGGCTGAACCCGTGGGGCAGCTCCACCGGCCTCAACCCGATGATCACGCTGGGCAGCAGCCTGCGCACCCCTGACGGAAGCGGCAGGATCACGTACGCCACCAATTCGCCCGTACCTCTCTACCTTCGCTCGGTGACGGTGGAGAATTTCGACGGCGACTCCTGGGGCCCGGATGACCGTACCGGCTCCAGGGTTCCGCTGGACGGCCGGATCGACCCCGGCTATCCGGTCCTCACCGACGAGCAGGTGCGCCTTGTCACCGCCATCGACGCCGGGTCCTTCACGAGCCCGTACCTCCCGGTCCCCTATGCGCCGGAAACCGTCAGCGGCCTGGGCGGCCAGTGGACCTGGGATCCCGCCACGCTGAGCATCAAGGGCACTGACACCACCACCCGGCGGCAGGAATACCTGGTGACCTCCGCGGTGCCCAAGCTCACTTCAGCCCTGCTGGCCCAATCCTCGGGTCAGGCCCGGGGCATCGCCGACGTGTTTACCAGGGTCCCGGGCAATGTGCCGGACATTGTGAAAACCACGGCGCAGAGCGTGGCTGGAGGCGCGGGGACTCCATACCAGAAGGCCATGGCCATCCAGAAGTACCTCCGGTCCTCCGAGTTCACTTACTCGCTCCAATCACCGGTGCAGGGCGGCTACGACGGCAACGGGCTCTCGGTCCTGGCCGACTTCCTGCAGCAAAAGAGTGGGTACTGCATCCACTACGCCTCCGCGATGGCGGTAATGGCAAGGCTGGAAGGCATTCCGAGCAGGATTGCCGTGGGTTACGCGCCGGGCAGGCTGACCGGGGCCAGCATCACGGTGGCCGGGCAGGGCTCGCTCCCGGAGTACGAGGCGGATGCGCGCGACGCCCATGCCTGGCCCGAACTGTACTTCCAGGGGCTTGGCTGGGTGGCGTTCGAACCAACGCCCTCCCGTGGAGTTGTTCCCGATTACGCCACCGAGGCTTCGGCATCATCCGGTGCCGAGTCCCTGGGCAACAACGACGGACTCATTCCTGATATTGCCCCGGTGCCCTCACCGGCCGGCACGGCAACTGCACAGCCCGTACCCGGCGCAGGCGGCAGCGGCACCGGCGACGGCCCGCAGTTGCTGCCTTGGCTCCTCGGCACGGCCGGAGCCGGCGCCCTGCTGCTCCTGGCCGGCGCCCCGCATATGGTCCGCGCCGGCACCCGGTCGCGACGGCTGCACCCCAAACGTCCGGACCTGGCAGTCCCCCTGGCGTGGAGCGAACTGAGGGACCTCGGCACCGACTATGGGCTGCCGCCCGGAGAGAGCGAGACGCCGAGGACCTATGCGGCCCGGTTCCGCAGCGCGCTGCTGGGCGAGCCGGACGGTATGGACCGGGACGCCCACGTGGCGGTGGCATCCCTTACCGCGGCCTTCGAACAGCACAGGTACGGCCGTCCCGGCAGTGAAGGGCCGGCGGGCGAGGACTTTGCTGCCGGGGTTGCCGCCGTGGAGGAGTCCCTCCAGGCGAACGCTACCCGGTCCAGGCGGTGGGCGGCCTCCTGGCTCCCCCGGTCCGTCATGCGCCGCCTGGGGCTGCTGCTGGGAATGCCGTTCAGCGCAGCGGGCCGTACCATCCGGAACCTGCCGCGTCCCGGGGGGCGGGCGGAGCCAGTAACGGACGACGCCGGCAGCAGGTCCCGCGGCGGCTGAACACACAGTGCCGGCCGGGAAATTTCCCGGCCGGCACTGCGCTGGTCTCCAGCCGGAATCAGCCGGCGTATGGGTCGGCGATACCGATGTACTGCGTGTAGAGGTACTCCTCGATGCCTTCCAGCCCGCCTTCACGGCCCAGGCCTGACTGCTTCACGCCGCCGAACGGCGCCGCAGCGTTGGAGATGACGCCGGCGTTCAGCCCGAGCATGCCGGTCTCCAGCTTTTCGCCCATCCGGATACCCCGGTTGATGTCCTTGGTGAAGACATAGGCCACCAGTCCGTATTCGGTGTTGTTGGCCAGGCGGACAGCTTCGTCTTCGCTGCCGAAGGTGATGATCGGGGCCACCGGGCCGAAGATTTCCTCGGACAGGATGCGCGTTCCCTCGGCGACTCCGGACAGGATGGTGGGCTGGTAAAAGTAGCCCGGCCCCTCCACCGGTCCGCCGCCCAGGACGGCCTTGGCGCCGGAAGCGACGGCGTCGGAGACCAGTTCGTGGACCTTGTCCCGGCTCTTCGCATCGATCAGCGGCCCCACCTTGGATTCCGGCTCAGTGCCGCGGGCCGTGGTCATCTCCTTCATTTTCGCGGCGAACTTCTCCGCGAATTCGGCCGCGACGGACTCGTGGACGATGAACCTGTTGGCAGCGGTGCAGGCCTCGCCCATGTTGCGGAGCTTCGCCGCCATGGCGCCGGTAACGGCGGCGTCCAGGTCGGCGTCCTCGAAGACCAGGAACGGGGCATTGCCGCCGAGCTCCATGGAGGTGCGCAGCACGTTCTCGGAGGCATCGGCCAGCAGGCGGCGGCCAACTTCGGTGGACCCGGTGAAGGACAGCTTGCGGAGGCGGGAGTCCTTGATCAGGGGTCCGGTGGTAGCCCCGGCCGTGGAGGTGGGAATGACGTTGAGGACACCAGCGGGCAGGCCGGCCTCCTGCATGACTGCGGCGAACAGCTGGGAGGTCAGCGGGGTAAGGTTCGCCGACTTCAGCACCATGGTGCAGCCGGCCGCGACGGCGGGGGCAATCTTGCGGGTGGCCATGGCCAGCGGGAAGTTCCACGGGGTGATCAGCAGGCACGGACCCACCGGCTTCTTGGTGACCAGGAGGCGGGACTTGCCGTCGGGGGAAACGGAGTAGCGGCCAAAGGCACGCACTGCTTCCTCGGAGAACCAGCGCAGGAATTCAGCGCCGTAGGTCACTTCGCCGCGTGCTTCGGCCAGCGGCTTGCCCATTTCCATGGTCATCAGGAGGGCGAAGTCTTCGGCCCTCTCCGTCACCAGGTCGAAGGCCCGGCGGAGGATTTCGCCGCGTTCGCGGGGCGGGACCTTGGCCCAGGACTCCTGGGCTGCTGCGGCAGCGTCCAGGGCCGCCGCACCGTCCTCGGGGCCGGCGTCGGCGATGCTCAGCAGCACCTTCCCGGTGGCGGGATCCTCGACGTCGAACGTCTTGCCTGAAGCGGCGTCGCGCCACTCACCGTTGATGAGCAGCCCGGTGGGAACGGAGGCCAAAAGCCGGGTTTCGCGCTCGGCGGTAACGGCCGGCTGTGCAGTGACAGTCACGATGACTCCCTCGTCGGTAGGGTTGTGGCAGCCCGTCGCCGCGGCCGGAGTGACCGGGATCATGGGGCTGATTAACAGCCAGACTACTGCGGGGCCCTGCCATGGTCTACGCCGTTGCGCACTGCGGATTCGCTGCCGTGCTGTGCAGCTGCACAGCACGGCACCATGCTTCCAGAGTTGGCTGCCGGGCGTCCTGTTAGGGCCTTAGCGGGCGGCGAGGACCGCTGAGTAGAGCTCCCGCTTGCTGACGCGGACGTCTTCGGCGACGGCGGCGACCGCCTCCTTCAGCCGGATGCCCTGGGCCACCAGTTCGTTGACCGCCGCCACATGGTCTTCCGGGGTGCCTGCCGCCTGTTCGGGGGCGCCGCCCAGGACCACGGCAATCTCGCCGCGGACCTCGTTGTCCTCGGCCCACTGGAGGAGTTCGCCCACCGTGCCGCGGATGACTTCCTCATAGGTTTTCGTCAGTTCGCGGCACACTGCGATCCGGCGGTCCGGGCCGAACCTTTCCCGCAGGGCCCGCAGCATTGCCTCGAGCCGGTGCGGGGCCTCGAAGAACACCATGGTGCGCCGCTCCCCCGCCAGGTCAGCCAGGCGGGAGGCCCGCTCGCCTGCCTTGCGGGGCAGGAATCCTTCGAAGCAGAACCGGTCCGTGGGCAGGCCGGAGAGCGCCAAGGCGGTGAGCACGGCGGATGGCCCAGGAACAGCGGTGACGGGGAGTCCGGCTGCGATGGCCCCCTCCACCAACCGGAACCCGGGGTCCGAGACCGCAGGCATCCCTGCGTCGGTCACCATCACCAGCGTGCTGCCTGCACGTACCTGGTCCAGCAGCTCGGCGGTCCGGGTGGCCTCGTTGTGCTCGTGGTAGCTGATGATGCGGCCGGCAACCGCGACACCCAGGCTTTGGACCAGGCGGTGGAGGCGCCGGGTATCCTCGGCCGCCACGATGTCCGCCGTTCCCAGCAGTTCCACCAGCCGGGCGGAGGCATCGCCCGTGTTCCCGATGGGAGTGGCGGCAAGGACAATCCGCCCCGCCGTCGCAGGGCCGGGCTCGGGAAGGGTGCTGGGGTTCGGGTCCACCCACCAAGCCTACTGCTGCCGGGTCTTCCAGCCGCAAAAGGTAGCATGGGGCTCGTGACGCAGACCTCGACGCGGCCCGCCGGGGCCGGGAAACCCAGCCCGGCGGCATCCTCCACCGGAACCGGCGCCACTGCGGAAGAGACGGCCGGGACGACTTCCCGGGCCTGGATCAGCCGGCCGGACGAAGCGTTCACCGTCGAAGCGCTCAAGGCGAGGCTCATCGGCACCGCCACCTCGTGGCGCGACTATCCGGCATCACTCCGGCTCTGGTTCATCCTGGTTCCGGGCCTCACGGCGGTAGTCGCCGGCCTCCTCCGCTTCGTCCGCCTGGAAGTGCCGCACAAGCTGGTCTTCGACGAGACGTACTACGTCAAGGATGCCTACTCCTACCTCATCAGCGGTTACGAACGCAGCTGGCCGGACAAGGCCAACGATTCCTTTAACGCCGGAAATCCGGACGTCCTGCTGAACACCCCCGAATACGTGGTCCACCCGCCGGTGGGCAAATGGATGATCGCGGCCGGCATGTGGCTCTTTGGGCCGGAGAACCCCTTTGGCTGGCGCTTCGCGGCGGCCCTCACGGGCACCCTGACCGTGCTGCTGGTCTCACTGATCGCCCTGAAACTGTTCCGCTCGCTTCCACTGGCCGGCGCCGCAGGGCTGCTCCTCGCCGTCGACGGCCACCACCTGGTCATGTCCCGCACCTCCCTGCTGGATGTCTTCCTCACGTTCTGGATCCTCGCCGCCTTTGGGGCACTGCTGATGGACCGCGATGACGGGCGCCGCCGCCTGGCCCACCGGCTGGCCCGCGCCGCTGCCGCGAACGGCGGCCAGCCCCCGGCCGCGGCGCTGCTGGCCGGACCATGGCTGGGCGTGCGCTGGTGGCGGGTTGCCGCCGGGGTCTGCATGGGACTGGCCGTGGGAACAAAATGGTCGGGCCTGTTCTTCCTGGCCGGGTTCGGCATCCTCACGGTGCTGTGGGACCTCAATGCCAGGCGTGTGGCGGGCATCCGCGGCTGGATCAGCGGCGGAGCTATCCGGGACGGGATCCCGGCCTTCCTGGGGATGGTCCCCGTGGCAGGGATCGTCTACTCGGCCACCTGGACAGGCTGGTTCCTGTCGGACAACGCCTACTTCCGCCATTGGGCGGAAAGCAACCCGGCGGCGGAATGGAGCTGGCTCCCGGACTCCGTACGGTCCCTGATCCACTACCACCTGGAAGCGTACAAATTCCATCAGGGCCTGAGCTCCGAGCACCCCTACCAGGCCAGCGCCTGGAGTTGGCTGGTGATGGGGCGGCCCACGTCTTTCTTCTATGAGTCCCCGCCCCAGGGCACCCCCGGCTGCAATGTGGAGAAATGCACCTCTGCCATCCTGTCCGTGGGAAACCCGCTGGTCTGGTGGCCAGCCGCCATTGCCTTGCTGGTCCTGCTGTTCTGGTGGGCCGGACGCCGGGACTGGCGTGCCGGGGCGGTGCTCGCCGGAGTCGCCGCGGGCTACCTGCCGTGGTTCATGTATCCCGAGCGGACCATGTTCTACTTCTACGCGGTGTCCTTCGAACCCTTCCTGGTCCTTGCCCTGGTATATTGCCTCGGCCTGGTCCTGGGCCGGTCCTCGGATCCCCCGTGGCGCCGGCGCTCGGGACTGTACCTGGTGGTGCTGTTCCTGGCGGCGGCAGTCCTGCTGTCGGCATTTTTCTACCCGATCTGGACCGCCGAAGTGATCCCGTACGTCGACTGGAAGGTGCGGATGTGGATGCCATCCTGGATCTAGGGCAGGATGGCAAGGGAGACCTGAAGGAGCCGCTGCCGCGGCGTGGCAGCGGAAACGGAGACCTGCTGTGAGAGAAGCGAGCACGGAACTGCTGGTTGAGCTTGACGCCAACAGCAACGTGACTGACCTGCTGCTGGAGCAGCACGCCGCCAACCCGGCCCACGCCCTGTACCGGCGGAAGGGGCCCAACGGCTGGGTGGACATTTCCGCGCAGAAATTCCTGCAGGACGTCAGCGCCCTGGCCAAAGGCCTGATCGCCGGCGGCCTGGAGCCCGGCGACACCGTGGCGGTCATGTCCCGAACTTCCTATGAGTGGACTCTGGTGGACTTTGCCATCTGGTTTGCCGGCGGCGTCACCGTACCTATCTACGAAACGTCCTCCGCAAGCCAGGTGCAGTGGATCATCCAGGACGCAGGAGTCCGCCGCGTGTTCGCCGGCGACCGCGCCATTGTACAGCTCGTCAGCGGCGTGGTGGCAGGTTCCGCCGAGCTCAGCGACCGCCTGGTCAACGTGGTGCGGATGGATTACGACGGCGAGGCCCCGGACCTTGCCAGCCTCGCCGCTGCGGGCACGGGCGTCAGCGACGCCGAGCTGGAGCGCCAGCGGAGCCGCGCAGGGCTGGCCGATCTCGCCTCGCTCGTCTACACCTCCGGCACCACGGGCAAACCCAAGGGGTGCGAGATCACGCACGGTAACTTCGCCCTGGTGGCCAGGAACATCGTTGCGTTCCTGCCGGAAATCCTGCAGAAGGACCAGGCCCGCACCCTGATGTTCCTGCCGCTGGCCCACGTGCTGGCCCGGGCCGTCCAGGTGGTGTGCCTCGCAGCGGGGGCAACCCTGGGGCACACCCCTGGCGCGGCGCAGCTCCTGGAAGACCTTGGGTCGTTCCGGCCCACTTTCCTGCTGGTGGTGCCCCGCATCTTCGAAAAGGTCCGGGCGACGGCCGCGCACAAGGCCGCCGTCGCAGGCAGGGGAAAGTTGTTCGATGCCGCGGCGGCCGCCGCCATCGGGTACTCCCGGGAACAGGACCGGCAGAGCCGGGGCGACGGTCCGGGCCCCGGCCTGCTCAGCAGGGCCCGGCACGCCGTGTATGACCGCCTGGTGTATCCCCGCCTGCGCCAGGCTTTGGGCGGAGAGGTTGGATACACCGTCTCCGGCGCCAGCCCCCTGGCCTCCGATGACGCACACTTCTTCCGCGGCGCAGGCATTCCCGTCCTCGAAGGTTACGGGCTGACCGAAACCACAGCGCCCTGCACAGCCAACACCCCGTCCCGGACCAAAGTGGGAACAGTGGGGATCCCCGTGCCCGGGACCACCATCCGGGTGGCCGAGGACGGCGAAATCCTGGTCAAGGGAATTGGCGTGTTCAAGGGCTACCACAACAACCCGGCAGCCAATGCTGAATCGTTCGTGGACGGGTTCTTCCGCACCGGTGACCTGGGCGCACTGGACAAGGACGGCTTTTTGACCATCACGGGCAGGAAGAAAGACCTGCTGGTGACCGCCGGCGGCAAGAACGTAGCGCCTGGACCCCTGGAGGAGAAGATCCGCACCCACCAGCTGGTAGGCCACGCGGTGGTGGTGGGCGACGGCAAGCCCTTCATCTCAGCCCTGCTGACCCTGGACCCGGAAGGGGTTGCCAACTGGCGGTTAGAGCGGGGCCTGCCCCCGCTCCCCCTCACGGAAGCTGCCGGTGACCCCCTGATACTGGCCGCCCTCCAGGAGGCGGTGGACCTTGCGAACCGGACGGTGTCAAAGGCCGAGTCGGTGCGGACCTTCAGGCTGCTCGACGCCGAGTTCACTGTGGAGTCCGGGCACCTGACGCCGTCGCTCAAATTGAAGCGGTCCGCCGTGGTGACGGAGTACCAGGCGGAAATCGCCAAAATTTACGGCTGATCCACCAATTCCTGCTCCGCCAACGCCTCCCGGGCCTCCGGCGCAACGCCGCGGCGGCGCCGGGTGGGCCACGTGAGCACCAGCGTCACGAGGGACGCCAGGAGAACCAGGCCCGCAATGGCGATGCCGGCGTCGATCCAGAACTGGCTCGGGAACAGCCTGATCAGCGTGTCGTCCAGGCTGAAGGTCCAGGACCCGTCGGCAAAGAAGACGCGGTGGAATTCGGTGAAGAACTGCTGCCAGCCCAGGGCCGCCAGTGTGCCCAGGCCCAGGATCAGGACCAGCGTGATGATGGAGCCTGCGAAGAGCCCTCGCCGGACCCCGCCGGTGCTGCGCCTGCGCAGGTACAGGATGGCGATCAACGCCAGGAGCAGCAGCAGCGCACCCGCGCCGACGGTGGAGAGGATGACGGCCTTGACGTCAGCCATGTGGCTGACTTCGCCGTCCTTGAAGAGCTTTTCCCCGCTCCGCTGCACCAGGTCGCCCAGGTACCTGGGGCCGGCCCAGTTGAGGAGGTAATCCACGGCGTAGGAGCCGTAGGTCATCCTGTCGTCGGTGCTGAATCCGTAGCCGTCGCCCGGGAACCCTGGACGGTTGTACTCCACCCAAAGGAAGAGCGGGGTGGTGACCGCACGGACGGCCACGATCAGGAGGATGAACGGGTAGATGATCGCGAGCAGGACCTGCATGAAGCGCGGCGCCACAGGCTTGGCGTTCGCTGCGCTTTCACGCTGGGCGTTGCGGCGCTCCACTTCCTCTTCGGGGGGACGGACGTGGAGCGCAGAAGTAGGAAGGGGTTCCTTGAACACCGGCGAACCGGGGCTGCCGGCCGGCTCATCCGCTGAAGAGGCGGCAGCCGACGATGCGGCGCCCGGACGTCCGGCTGTGTTGCTTCCGGGAGCGGAGGATTCGACGGCGGCTTCGGCGGCCTTGCGGTGGGCCCGGGTTTCCGGCTGCGGGGTTTTGCCCTTTGCCGCAGGTTCCTGGCGGGCCGCCTTGTCCATGCCGGCTTCTTCCCCACCAAGCTTGTCCCCGCGGGGCTCTTCCCCACTGTTCGTGTCCGCGTCAGCAGGCGTCAGCCAGGAGAACGCGGGCTCGTCGGAATCCCCGGACGTATCCAGCAAAGGCTCCGGCTGCGGCGCAGCGCTTTTGGCGCGGACCGGTGTTTCGTCATTCACAGCAGCGTCACTTCCGTTGGGTTCCGCGCCGGTTCCATTCCGCCGACGCGATTCATTCTGCTGACGAGCCTACCGTCCGGAACTTCCGCTGGGCGAGGAACCACCCCGGCTGGATTACAACGATTCAGGCAGCGATTTCCGTGTACCCGGCATCTTCCCGGCGGAGGTCTCCGCGTTCCCCCGCGAGGAAAGCGCGCCTGCCCCACACCAGGACGTATGTCCAGTACGCCCCGAGGACCGCCGCGCCAATGCCTATCCGGGCCCAGGCAGGGAGCGGGCTGGGGGTGACAAACCCTTCCACCAGCCCCGAGACGAACAGGACCAGGACCAGTCCAAGGGCCACCGTTACCAGCGACCTGCCTTCTTCGGCCACCGCCCGTCCCCTGGTCTGCGGACCAGGCGAGACCATGGCCCAAAAGATCCGCAGTCCCGCCGCAGAGGCGACAAACACGGCGGTCAGCTCCATCAGCCCATGAGGCAGGATGTAGCTGAAAAAAATGTCGGACTTACCAGCGGCGGCGAAGATTCCGGCAGCAACGCCCACTCCCTGGGCATTCCCGAACAGGATCATCGGTACCCAGACCCCGGTGATCCCCAGGGCCACGGCCTGTGCGCTGATCCACGCGTTGTTGGTCCACACTGCGCCGGCAAAGGACGCTGCCGGGTTTTCCGAGTAGTAGTTGATGAAGTCCTGGTCCACGTACTGGGCGGCCGCGGTCTCGGACGCCACGGCCCTGAGGGCGTCCGGCGACGTCCCGATCCAGGCCGCGTACGCGGCGGCGATGAGCACGAAAGCCGTTCCGCACGCCAGGGTGAGCCACGTGAGCCGGTACAGCGCGGCGGGCAGCGCCACCACAAAGAACCTGGCGAGGTCGGCCATCGCGTTGGACCGCGCCCCGGTAAAGCGTGTCCTCGCCTGCGCCAAGGTGGCAGAGAGGGAAGCGGACAGGCCACCCTCCGGGGCCATGGAGCGGACCAGCGACAGGTGGCCGGACGCTGATTGGTACAAGGTCAACAGCTCGTCCGACTCGGCGCCGGTGAGCCTCCGCTTGCCCGCAAGCTCCTGCAGCCGCGCCCACTTGTCCGCATTAACGGCGGCGAAGGCATCCATGTCCACGGCTACAGCCTAGCGGCCGCACTAGACTTTGACCGTCCGCACCGTCGGATGGTCCACATCATCAGCCGCGGAGGGAAAGGACGCAGTATGAGCCAGATCATCACCGGCGAGGCCGTGGTCCTCGAGCTTCGGCCCGCGGGCTTTGCGGCCCGGGCACTGGGCCTGGCCATCGACGCCGTTTTCCACGTGGTCCTGCTCGTGCTGATCATGCTTGGCCTGGCCGCCGCCGGCAGGGACCTGGACGGCGCGGCCGCGCGCGCCCTTGGCCTGGCCGCCGTCGTCTTCTGCCTGGTGGTGGTGCCCGTGGGAATCGAAACCCTGACCCGGGGCCGGTCGCTGGGGAAACTGGCCACGGGTCTGCGGGTGGTGCGTGAGGACGGCGGTGCCATCCGGTTCCGGCATGCCGTGATCCGGGGCCTCACCGGATTCCTTGAAATCTACCTGACGTTCGGGGGGCTTGCCCTCGCCGTCGCACTCTTCAACGACAAATCCAAGCGGCTCGGCGACCTGCTCGCCGGCACGTACGCCGTGCGAAGCAGGGTTCATGCAGAAGCGGCCCTCCGGGTTTTCGTGCCGCCCTACCTTCAGGCGTGGGCGGCCGCGGCGGACATCGGGCGGATCCCTGACGCCACGGCGCGCAGGGCTGCCCAGTTCATCCGCCAGGCGGGCCGGATGGCTCCGCTTTCGAGGGCCGGCATGGCGCAGGCGATCGCCGGGGAACTGTCAGCCCATGTGGCCCCGCCGCCACCGCCGGGGACGGGCCCGGATGACTATCTGGCCGCCGTCGTCGCTGAACGACGGAACAGGGAGTTCACCAGGTTGTCCCAGTCACGCCGGCGGAACACGGAGATGGGACAGCGGCTGCAACGGTTGCCGTTCGCCGAGTGACTCAGTTGTCGTACTCACTCCACGGAATGTTCCAGTCGCCATATCCGTCGGTGTTCGCCGCGTAGTCACCCTCCGTGTTGATGATCTGGACGACGTCGCCGGTTCCCATATTGTCGAACACCCAGGCTGCCCCGTCCGGAAGGAACCCGATGCAGCCGTGGGACACATTCGCGTTGCCGATATACGGATAAGCGGACTCCAGTGCCTGGTGGATGTAGGCCCCGCTGAGGGTCAGGCGGATGGTGTATTCGACGTCGGCCTCACCGTAGTACGCGGGATCGTCCGGCTTCAGGCCGATACTTGCCGCCCTGAAGTGGTCAAAGCGGTTTTTCTCCATGAGCACGGCATATCCCTTGGCGGAGGGGAAGCGTTTGTCCCCCATGCTCACGGGCAGCGTCTTGACGGGCTGGTCGTTGACGCTCAGCGTGAACGTGTGGGCCGTGGCGTCCGCGATGGCCACCTTCTTGTCCCCAATATTGACGTTGACTTTCTTATTGAAGTTGGCGATCTGGCCGTTTCCAAGGTCGACGCCGAAGAGCTGCATGTCCATGGTGACGGTGGAGTTCGCCGCCCAGAAGTTCTCGGGACGGTACCGGACCATGGTGTCGCTGTACCAGTGGAACGCCCCGGTCTGTCCCGCCGTGGTGGTGATCTTGATGGCCTTTTCCACGGCGGCGCGGTTGGTCACCGGCTCGCTGAAGATGATCTGGAGGGGCTGGCCGACGCCCACCTTCATGCCATTCAGGGGGTAGATGGCGGCATCCGCCTCATGTGAGCTGGAGACGGTGTTGAAGGACTGGGTGGTGCTGGTCTCCCGCCCTGCACTGTCCTTGACAACATAGGTGTAGCTGTACCCGGTGTTGAATTCCAGAGGCGCGGTAGCGGACCATGAGGTCCCGCCGGCGTCGATGCTTCCGTCGATGCTCTTCCCCGCGATGCTGGCCAGGGTGACGCGCTGAATGGTCCCGTTGCCCACCTTCAGGGAAACCGGCGCGGCGGGGTTGACCTGCTTGGCGCCGTCGGCGGGTGCGGCGTCGACCTTTACCGGCGGGACAACGGGCGATGCGATGCCCGGGGATGTGCGCAGCGCGGAGCCTGCTTCCGATTCAAGGGGCCCGCCTGCGAGTCCGGGAGCGACGGCGGCAAAAACCCCGCCCACGGCAGCCAGGATACAAACGGCAGCCACGGCAATGATTTTCTTGGCAGTCCCCCGGCGGCGGGGCTTTACATCAGGCTCCATGTTTTCGATCCTACGTGCAGAAAATAACGGGCCCGGGCACGTTGCGCGCCCGGGCCCTTACGTCTCAGTAACGATAGTGCTCGGGCTTGTAGGGGCCTGCGACGTCAATGTCCATGTATTCCGCCTGGTCCTTGCTCAGCTCAGTGAGTTCAACTCCCAGTGCGTCAAGGTGCAGCCGGGCCACCTTCTCGTCAAGGACCTTGGGCAGGACATAGACCTTGTTGTCGTACTCGTGATGGTCCCGCTTGGTCCACAGTTCGATCTGGGCAATGGTCTGGTTGGCGAACGAGTTGCTCATGACGAACGACGGGTGGCCGGTGGCGTTGCCGAGGTTGAGCAGCCTGCCTTCGGAGAGGACGATGATGGAGCGCTCGGCATCCTGTCCCTCATCGAAGACCCACTCGTGGACCTGCGGCTTGATCTCAACCTTCTTCACGCCGGGGATCCGGGCAAGGCCCGCGATGTCGATTTCGTTGTCGAAGTGGCCGATGTTGCCCACGATGGCCTTGTTCTTCATGCCGGCCATGTGCTCGGCGAGGATGACGTCCTTGTTGCCGGTGGTGGTGATGAAGATATCGCCCTGCGCCAGGACCGACTCCAGCCTGGCCACCTGGTAGCCGTCCATGGCTGCCTGCAGTGCGCAGATGGGGTCGATCTCGGTGACGATCACGCGCGAGCCCTGGCCGCGAAGAGCCTCGGCGGCGCCCTTTCCGACGTCGCCATAGCCGCAGACGACGGCGACCTTGCCGCCCATGAGCACGTCCGTGGCCCGGTTGATGCCGTCGGGCAGGGAGTGGCGGATGCCGTACTTGTTGTCGAACTTGCTCTTGGTCACCGAGTCGTTGACGTTGATGGCGGGGAAGAGCAGTTTGCCCTGGTCTGCGAGCTGGTAGAGGCGGTGGACGCCGGTGGTGGTTTCTTCGCTGACGCCCCTGATCGTGGCGGCGGTGCGGGTCCACTTCTGCGGGTCTGCAGCCAGGGAGCGGCGCAGAACGTCAAGGAAGATACCGTATTCCTCCGAGTCCTCGGGGTCTGTGGAGGGAACAGTGCCCACGGCTTCAAACTCCACGCCCTTGTGCACCAGCATGGTGGCGTCGCCGCCGTCGTCCAGGATCATGTTGGGGCCAAGCTCGGGGTTGGCCTCGGCGCCCGGCCAGGTGAGGATCTGTTCGGCGGTCCACCAGTATTCCTCAAGGGTCTCGCCCTTCCAGGCGAACACGGGCACGCCCTGGGGATCCTCGACGGTGCCCTTGCCCACCACCACGGCTGCGGCGGCTTCGTCCTGGGTGGAGAAGATGTTGCACGACGCCCACCGGACCTCGGCGCCCAGCGCAGTGAGGGTCTCGATCAGGACAGCGGTCTGGACCGTCATGTGCAGGGAGCCGGCAATCCGTGCGCCCTTGAGCGGCTGGGAGGCCCCGAACTCCTCGCGGAGGGACATCAGGCCCGGCATCTCGTGCTCGGCAAGGCGGATCTGGTGCCGGCCGGCTTCGGCCAGGGAGATGTCGGCAACTTTGTAGTCAAAAGTCATGGGTGGTCCTTTGCTTGGTCCGGGTCCTGGTCCAGTCCCCGTGCTGCTGTGTTTGTGCGTGCGGAGGCAGGTGAACTAGAGCCCTGCCGCAGCGGGATCATGCTGGTCCGAACCTGCGGAGGCGGCTGCCGCCAGCAGCTCCGGAGGCAGCAGCAAAGGGATCCCGTCCTCGATGGCGTACCGGTTCCTGATGCCCGTGTCCCCGGCGGCGGTGCCCACCAGTTCGTCCCCCTCCTGCACCAGGGGCGAGCCGGTCACGGGGCAACGCAGGACGGACAACAGCTCGGGACTGATCTTTGGCATTTGTTCATGCTCCCCTGGCGGGCGCGCTCGCGCCGGTGGCGGAAAAGATGTGCAGGTTCCAGCCTACCGCCAGATGGGGTTCAGGACGGTTCCCGAAGGACCCGCAGGTGTCCACGGCGTGCGCCTTCGGTGCCGGCTGGCGCTTCCAGGGCGGAGTGGTGTGCCCGCTGGGCGGGCGCCTGCGGCTCCGCGGGGAGGGCGGCGGCGTCGCGGACGGCGTTGGCAAGGGCCAGCAGGTCGTCGGGACCAGGTTGTTGCGGGGTGGACGGCATGGCCAGCCGCAGTACTTCCCAGCCGCGGGGAACTGTCAACGAATCAGCGTGCTGCTCGCAGAGGTCGTAGCAGTGCGGTTCGGCGTAGGTGGCCAGCGGACCCAGGACGGCGGTGGAGTCGGCATACACGTACGTCAGGGTGGCTACCGCCGACTGGCGGCAGGCAGACCTTGAACATTGACGGATAGCTCCCACGACATCACAGACTACCCCTTCGCCGGCGAAAAGCCGCGCATTGCCGCTCCGGCCGACGCGCCCGCGGGGCACAGCGGATGTATCGCGTAAATCCTCCCCCGGGTTTACAGTCGATGTATGCAGTCATCGAACCATGAATCAGGTTTTTCGGTCCGGTTGGCTGACCCGGATGCCACCGCGGCGATGGGTGCGGAAACCAGTGGCAGGAGCTTCTCCCGGCGGCGCCGGAACCGCCACGGGCGCGGCCTCCGCGGCGAGGTGATGCTGCCAACCCATCCCGGCTACCGGACCCGCGCCGACCGCTTTGACGACATGGTGCTGGACTCGGCCCAGCGGCTGCACGACATCTGGGGCAAGACGCTGGACGGCGTGCGGTTCGGCGTGGACGAAATCCCGCCGGAGCTGGAACAGTTGGCGGCGACTGCGTCCACCCCGCCCATGGGCTCCTACACGCCGGCCGCGGACGGGGACGGCCCCACGATTACGGTGTACCGGCGGGTGGTGGAGCAGGCGTGCTCCAGCGTCGAAGAACTCCAGGACCTGGTCCACGACGTGGTGGTGGAACACACGGCGGAGATGCTTGGCGTGGCGCCGGAAACTTTGGACCCGGTTTACCGCCGCCGCTACTGAGGAGCCGGCCCGCACGGCGGGCTGCCTGAGTCGCCTTTACTAGTAGCCCAGGCTGACCGGGACGGTTTCCTGCCCGGCTGCAGCGGCCAGGAAGGCCAGGGAGGAAACGTCGTTGCGGCCTTCCTGCCCCACGAGCACCGAACCGTAGGCGGCATCCCCGGACGCCGACACCACGTAGCCAACGACGTCGGCCCCGCCGGCCTGGTCGGGAATGCTGATGGAGGCTGTGGTTCCCCCGGCGATGTCCGCAGTGGCCGCGGCGCGTACCTTTCCATCGGCTGTGATGGGCGAATACGTGATAGTGGCCCTGGAGTCCAGGACGCCGAACACCAGCTGGCGTTGGCCGCCCTTGGGAACCGGGACCACGTGCTGGCTGCCCAGCCGAACGGCTGATGCTGCCCAGGCCACATCCGAGGGCTGACCGGCCTGGAGGCCGCGGGTCATCCGGGCGGCGGCAAGGAAGGAGACGTCGGAAGAGGCAGCAACCGTGTACTGGCCGGCGGGTACCCCTGCCAGGGAAACCTCAGTTGTTGAACCGGCCTTTGCGGTGATGACGCCGCCGGACGGAAGCGCGTGCTGGCCGTCGCGTCCGTACAGCTTGATCTCCACCACGGCGTCAGAAGCGCCGGGCACCGTCAGTTCCAGGGCGGGGCCTGCATCCCGGTAGCCGGGCTGTGCCGTCAGGGAAGCCAGCCCGGCAGGGTCCTGGATATCCACTCCCGTCATCACCTGGCGTACCCCTGGGGCAGTCCCCGGGCTGATGTAGTCCACGCCGCCGGGAGTGAGTCCGCGCAGGAAGCTCTGTTGGATGGAGGCTGCGACCGGTCCACCGGCGCTGCGGACGTGGACGCTGAGCTGGGACTCGTTGGGGGCGAGCCCGGCGAGGACCACGCTGCGGGTGGTGCCGGGGGCAACCAGCAGGCCACGGCTGCCGGGCGCCTGGATCTGGCCGCGGCCCCCGAACAATTCGAGGCTCACGGTAGCTGGTGTGCTGGAGGCGTTGGTCAGGGCGAGCACGGAGGTGCGGCCCACCGTGGTACTGGCACCAGCAAGCCACTGGTCATTCGAAGGTTGCCCGCAGGTTGCGGCAGCACTGCCCTGCAGGTCACCGTCTGTGGCTGTATATTTCATGGCCCCGGCGGCCGACGCGTTCTGGTTCGCGACGGCGTTGGCACTCACGACGTTCACCTGGTCCACAGTCCGGTCTGCCACCACTCCGGCGAGGAGTTCCTGCGGGGCTGCGGCAGTCGGGGCTGGCCCCGGATCCTTGGCAATTTCGACGGCGGCCGTTCCGTCCAGGTGCGCCAGCCGGCTGCCAGGCAGCACGCCGCCGGCGCTGAGCACTGCGGCGCTGACCCTGGTTGCGGCCGTGGCCGACTCCGGCCGGAACTGGGCGTCCGTCCCCGCGTCCGTGCCTTCCAGCAACCGCGCAGGGCCGGGGCATACGCCGAGGCTGGCCCCCGCAGGGACGGCTGCTTTGGCTGCTGGCACTGTGCGGCTGGATGCAGGTTCCGCCACCAGCGATCCAGCCGTGACCACGGCCCCGGCGCCGGCGAGGATCAGCACGCCTGCGGCCACCCCGGCGATCGAGGCCGCCCGGCCTTTCCCGCCCGGCAGCCGCGTAGCGCCGCGGCCGGGGCCTCTCGGCCCCTTCCCGGTTCTGTGCACGCCCGCGCTGGGTTTGCCGCCAAGACCGGGCTCTTCTGTTGCCGCCGCCTGCCCGCCGGCCAGGGGCTGCCCAGCAGCGTCCGGCGTCCCGGTCTCCGGTGTCCCGGTCCCTGGCGTGCCGGTGTGCGGGATTCCGGTGTCCCGGATTCCGGCGTCGGCGTTGGCATTGGCCTTGCCGGCAGGTGGGGTGTGCTCATGCATGTTGGTGTTCCTTACGCAGGGAGCCCTCGTCCCGTGAGAGGCCGGTCCGTGGCCGCCGGGCCGGCATGGGGATTGCCAGGATGACGGTCAGCCCGATCACCGTGATTTGACCGGCTGCAGCCCAAAGGGACCAAGGGTTCTCGTAGCGGACCGTCAGTTGGCCGGCGGACGCAGGCAGGGTGAAGGCCTGTGACCAGCCTGAGGTGGTGGAGGTCAGTTTCCGGCCGTCGAGCCAGGCTGTCCAACCGGGATCGGCACGCTCGGCGAGGACCACCAGCCGGCCCTCCGGCCCGGCGGACACGGCGGTATCGACGCCTTCAGCATTTGATGCCACCAATGCCGTGGCCGTACCGCCTGCGTCGACAATACGGACCCGGTGGGCCACATCAGCGGCCTGGGTGCCGCGCTGGTTCAGGGGGCTGATGCGCCACAGCCAACCGACGTCAGTCTGTCCCACGGCCACCAGGCCCGGGACTGCGTCCATGCGGCTTGCGGTCAGCTGGGCTGCGGTGTCGGCGGAGCGCAGGACCACGAAGCCGACGCCGAGTTGTTCGAGGTCGGAACGGGGGTCCACGCCCTGCCCGGCCACCATGGTGGCCACAACGCGGCGGACGGCTGCGGTGACGTCGTCGTCGTCGCGTATTTCTTCGGAACCGGGTCCGCCAATGATGTTCCTGGCGGAGGCGATGGCCGAGAGGCTGTCCAGCGTGGTGCCTGCCCCGCGCATGAGCGAGGCGTTGAAGGTCCCGTCGTCACCGGTGCCGAGGAGGAGGGTCCGCGTTTGCTCGGGTCCGGTACCGCGGTCAACAGCGGTGGCGGGAAGGGAGCGGCCGGTGGCAGCCTCCACGAGCCGCGGAATGCCCAGCGCTCCCCCGTCCGCCGAAGCGGTAGGGGTTGTGCCGGCTGCAGGGCCCTGCGCTGCCGGTGCGGCAGCTGCCGGGGTGGCCGGACGCAGCAGGTTCTGCGCGGACCAGGCGGCCATCCCTGCCAGCGGGCCAGCCAGCACCAGCACCAGGGCAACGGCCAGGCCGGCGCGGGCCGCAGTCCTGGTTCCCGCCCCGGCACCGGAGGTCCGGTCCGCAGCGGCCAGGAGCTGCTCCCAACCGAGCAGTGCCGCTGCAAGGAGGGCAAAGGAAGCAGCGGACACGGCAGGTCCGGGGAACGGCGCCACGATGACATCCGAGTTCAGTCCCGTGGCAACGTGGCCCGCGAACCAGCCGCTGGCCAGGGCGATGATCGCCGCGGTCCAGAACCACCTGGCAGTCCGCGCCCGGCGTCCTGCGCTGAAGATTCCCACGACGGCAAGGACCAGCACCGGCCCGGCAATGAGCACGGCGAGCAGCAGGGCCCATGGCACCGGGCCGCCCGCGAAGGCCGACAGTCCATGGAGGCCACCGGCGGGGTTGAACGACAGGGGTTGGCCCATGAACTGCTGCCACAGAGGCGCTGCCTCGAATCCCAGCGGGAGGCCCGGGTCTGCCAGGAGCGCGCGTGGCCTGTCGAGGGTGGACAGCGCGAACGGGACGAACAGGGCCGCGCTGGGCAGCAGGGCCCACCACACGGTCCGTCCGCGCCGTCCCAGCAGGACGCCGCACAGCACGATGACCAGGGTCGCGGGAAGAAGAAGGGAGGGCGCCGAGGCGGTGGTGACCGCCAGCGCCAGGCCCGCAGCAGCAGCGGCCGTCCACGACGGCACACCGTTGATGCCCGCCTTCGCCGGGAGTTGCTCACCGGCCGGGTAGCCGGGCGCCGTAGTGGCGCCGAACCGTCCGTGGCCAATGGCCGAACCCGTGGCCCGCAGCAGGCCCAGGACCACCAGCGGCAGCATGATGTGGGCAATCAGGGCACCTGCCCGGCCCTGGTTCAGCGCGGCCTGGAGTGCCGGCGCCGCAGCCCAGAAGAGGGCGGCTGCGAAACGGAGCCGCCGGCGTTCGGTGACTCCGCCAGCGGCGAACCACGCGGTGAGTCCGGACAGCGGGGCACCGAGCAGGAGCAGCCAGGCCATGGCAGCGTTGGCATCGCCTCCGCCCGCGAGGCCGATAATCCAGAGGACGTAGTCAAAGGGATCGCCGCGGCCGGGAAGGCCCGCTCCGAGGCTGATCCACCAGCTGGAGGCGTTGTGCCAGATATCCCCGAGGCCTGCGGAGACCGGGATCAGGGCACCGCCGGAGACGGCGGCGGCACGGAACAGTCCTGCCAGCGCCAGCAGCGAGGCCACTGACGCGATGATGACGGCGGCCAGGGCGCCATTGCCCACCCAGCCGCGCTTGCTGGTGGCCAGGGCCGCGAAGTCGTCCGCGGCGTCGCCGGTGGGCTGGTGTGCGAGCGGGTCCTGGACAAGGTGGTCCGCGCCTGACCCGTCCGATCCCAGCGCCTCCATCAATGACCGGCGGTGGCTCCGCACCTCCCGGCGGGGCGTCTGGAGCTTGCGGATGACCGACCGGCGGATGCGCCGCGTGCGTTTGGCCGCCCTGCGGGCCTTGGCCACGGCCCGGGGCCTGCCCAGCGCCGCGCAGGTGGCGAGGAGCTGGGAAATGCCATGTCCGGGATCTTTGACGACGATGCTCAGGAGCAGCTTGAAGAGGCTGCCGAGCAACGCGCCGATGCCGTGGACGGGCACCATCCAGAGCGGGCTGTGCTTCAGGCGGAGGTGGACCTGCGCTTTTCGGGCGGCTGACGGGTTCCCCAGGGCATGGGGCCGGTGCGCCACGTGGAACATCCGGGCCGCAGGAACCACTACTACGCGGTGGCCGGCAAGTCGGTTCCGCCAGCAGAAGTCGACGTCGTCTCCGCTGCCCGGCAGTGCGGGGTCGAAGCCGCCCAACTCTTCCCAGACATCCCGCCGCACCAGCATGCCGGCGGAATTCACCGCGAACGTGTCCGTGCGGCCGTCGTACTGGCCCTGGTCCATCTCGTCCGCGTCGATGAGGGTAAGCCGCTCGGCCCAGCGGCTGGTGGAAAGACCCACATCCATCAATTTCCGCGGCGAATGCCAGTCCAGCTGCTTGCAGCCCGCGACCGTAACAGATGGGGCCCGCTCCACGGCGCCCAGGAGTTCCGCGAGGGCTTCCGGCGCCGGCGCCGCGTCGTCGTGCAGGAGCCAGATCCACTCCGTCCGGCCGGAACCGGCATCTCCATCGAAGGGCACGAGCGCTGCCAGCGCTGCGGAGACAGCGGAACCCATGCCGCCCTTGCCCCGCGAATGGCTGACAACGGCGGCCTCCCCCAAGGCCCGGCTGAGGAGGCTGTAGGAATCGTCGCCGGAGCCAGCGTCAACGCCGACAGCGCGGTCAACCAGGCGCGTTTGGGCGGCCAGTGCCGAAAGGGTTCTGGGCAGATAGGCACTGCCGTTGTGGGCAACCACAACGGCAGTGACATGGACATCCTGAAGAATTAGATTGCTCGCTTCCTAAGCCGCCGGCGCTCGCGCTCGGAAAGGCCTCCCCAAATGCCAAACCGTTCGTCATTGGCCAGCGCGTATTCGAGGCACTGGGACCTTACGTTGCAGGCGCCGCAAACCTTCTTGGCGTCGCGCGTTGAGCCGCCCTTTTCGGGAAAGAATGCTTCCGGGTCGGTCTGGGCGCACAAGGCGTCAGTCTGCCAGCCGAGCTCGCCTTCGTCATCGAAGTCCTGCTGCAGCGGCAGTCCAATCCATACCGGCTGGACAGTCCCGGCGGCCAACTCCATGGGCGGATCCAGATCCTCCTCCGGCTCGGCGCCCCCGTCCAACAGGGCTTCATGCGCCGCGAGGAACGCGGTGGCCTGGTCCTCGAGGACACTGGTGGAATTCCTGGTGTACCTCTCCGCAGCATCAGGATCTGCGGGATCCACGTACCAGTCGCTGGGCACCCCCCGCGCACGGTACTTTGCCGTTGCCTGGCCGGCCACGACGGCATCTTCCTGGATACGCTCTGCTTGCCCCACGGCGACCCTCCTGATGTTTCAGCCATTGCCTGGATACGTGGACACTCGGTTGTGTGCCGGTATTTACGCAATTGCTTTAGTTACCTAATTACACGTGTGTAACTAGGGCTAGTCAAGCCGTTGCCGGGATAATAGACAGTCCTTGTTCAGAAGTTTGCGCACGCCACGCCCGGGATTCTTGCCGGCCCGGGCGTGGCGCGGGCCGCAACCGGCCGAAGGTGTACAAAAACCCGTCAAAACGCAGTGCTGGCGGGGAAAATACCCGGTCTCCGGCAAAATAGCAAGCAAACTTAGCACCTGTAGTGATTAACATCACTCACGCTTCCGCGGCATGCAACCGAAGCCATCGCCGGATGATCCTGTCATTGCGGAGTGGCAGGATGAACCCATGACGACAACCCCCGCAATTGACCTAATGGGCACCCTGCGCTCAGGCAACTCAACGTCACCACGGCTCACCTGGTACGGACCCGATGCAGAGCGGGTGGAGCTCTCGGGACGGGTCCTGGACAACTGGGTGGCAAAGACCAGCAACCTTCTGCAGGATGAGCTGGACGCCGAACCCGGCATGCGGCTGCGCCTCGCCCTTCCGGCGCACTGGAAAGCGATCGTGTGGGCGCTGGCGTCCTGGCAGCTTGGCCTGGAAACAGTCCTCGACGGCGGTCCGGCGGACTTCCTCGCCACGGACGACCCTTCCGGGGCCACGGGAGAGGACGCCGCCGTCATTGCCGTTGCACTCCCGGCACTGGCCATGCGGTGGCCCGGGGAGCTTCCCGCCGGCTGCCTTGACTATGCTGCCGAGGTGCGTTCCCACGGGGACGTGTTCATGGCGCACACCGACCCGGATCCGGAAGGATGCGCCGTCCGCACCAGCGAAGGGCGTACTGTCCCCCACCGGGAGCTGTTGACCGGCTTTGCCGTTGCACACGAGGAGGGTGCCAGGGTGCATGTCCCCGCGGACCGCGGGCTCGAATCAGCTTTGTCCAGTGCGCTGGGGGCCTGGCAGCGGGACGGCTCCGTGGTGCTGACCCATCCCGGAGTGGCCCTTACCGACAAACTGCGGGCGGACGAACGCATCCACGGCAGCTGACCTCCACGTACGCCTGCTAGGCCTGCGGGCCGCCGTCCACGGTGGTGGAAGCTGGACGCTCCGCGGCGCGGGCGGACTCGCGGTGCGGATGGGCTTCGATGATCTCGTGGTCGTGGGAGAACTCCGGCTCCTGGTCCAGCTCCTGGTTGAAGACCAGGAAGCGGTAGGCAAAGAAACGGACAACCGTGGCTACCAGGATGCCAGCCACGCCCGCCAGGAACAGCAGGTTCTTGTTGTCGATTCCCATTCCGTACTTGGCCAACGCCGTAAAACCGGTGGAGATGCCGATGCCTATGCCGTTGATGATGACGAACATGACAAACTCGCGGAGCACGTTGGCCTGGCGGCGGTGGCGGAAGGTCCAGAAACGGTTGGCCACCCACGAGAAGATGGTGGCAACGGTGGCGCCGACAAAACGTGCCTTCGCCTCGCTGTCCGACATGGGGCCGTGCATGAGGTAGTAGGTCAAGCCGTTGTCGATGACGAACGCCACACCGCCCACCGCCCCGAACTTGGCCACCTCGCGCCAAAAAAGTGAGGCGAGCCCCCGGATACGATCTGCAAGTGAGCTAAACATGACCCTCCATGGCCTGACGAACTGTGGGCCACGTGGCCAAAGCTCCATTTTAGCCCCCAAACCTTTGAGCTGCCCGGGAGAACTTGGTCACCCTGGGCTCTGCGGGGCGGAAACCGCGGTGGCATGCCGGGTTGCAAAAGCGGGATTGGGCCCGTCTTCGGTAGGCTGGCACATGTGACTTTTCCAGTGATAGGCGTGGTTGGCGGCGGCCAGCTCGCGCGAATGATGGCCCCTGCCGCTACAGCACTCGGCTTTGAACTCCGTGTCCTCGCCGAGGGCGAGGACGTGTCGGCGGTGTCGGCCGTACCCGCCACTCCAGTGGGCGACTACAAGGACCTGCAGACGCTCCTGGACTTCGCCCAAGGCCTGGACGTCATGACCTTCGACCACGAGCACGTACCGACCGGCCACCTCCGCGCCCTGCAGGACGCGGGGGTCAACGTCCAGCCCGGGCCGGACGCCCTGGTCCACGCCCAGGACAAGCTGGTGATGCGTGCCGCCATCGACCGGCTGGAACTGCCCAACCCGGCATGGGCGTCGGTGGCTGACGTTGATGATTTGGTCCGCTTCGGCGACGGGACAGGCTGGCCCGTGGTGCTCAAGACCCCCAGGGGCGGCTACGACGGCAAGGGAGTGCGAATCGTCGCATCTGCGGAAGAGGCCGCGGAGGCCGCGGACTGGTTTGCCTCCATGAGCCCGCTGCTGGCCGAAGCGAAGGTCGAATTTACCCGCGAACTCTCCGCGCTCGTGGCGCGGACTCCGGATGGCGAGGCACGGGCGTGGCCCGTGGTGCACACCATCCAGGTCGATGGCGTCTGCGATGAGGTGATTGCGCCCGCGCTCGAGATCCCCCTGGAGGTCGCCGCCGCCGCGGAGGATGCGGCACTGCGCATCGCCGCCGAGCTGGACGTTACCGGCGTGCTCGCCGTGGAACTGTTCGAAACCCCTGGTTCAGGTGCCGGCTTCCTGATCAATGAACTGGCCATGCGGCCGCACAACACCGGCCACTGGACCCAGGACGGTTCCATCACCAGCCAGTTCGAGCAGCACCTTCGCGCGGTCCTGAACCTGCCGCTGGGCGCCACCGATGCCCTGGCTCCCGTTACCGTCATGAAGAATTTCCTGGGCGGCGACAACCAGGACCTGTACGCCGCCTACCCCATGGCACTGGCCGCCGAACCCGCGGCCAAGGTCCACTGCTACGGCAAGTCGGTGCGGCCGGGACGCAAGATTGGCCACGTCAACCTGACAGGCGGTTCCACGGCAGAGGTTGATTCGGTCCGCCGCCGCGCCACGGCCGTGGCCGGCATCATCCGCGACGGGCGGGTCACAACAGACGAACCGTCCGCGATTTTCGAGGAGAACGCATGAGCGCCGAAGCCACCCCAGCAGTTGGTACCGCCGCGGGCCCCCTGGTGGGCCTGGTCATGGGCTCCGATTCAGACTGGCCGGTCATGGAGGCCGCGGCGGACGCCCTGGCCGAATTCGGCATTCCCTTCGAGGCGGACGTCGTCTCCGCCCACCGGATGCCCACCGAGATGATCCGGTACGGCCAGACGGCGCACGAGCGTGGCCTTCGGGTCATCATCGCAGGGGCGGGCGGCGCAGCCCACCTGCCCGGAATGCTCGCCAGCGTCACGCCACTGCCCGTGATTGGCGTCCCCGTTCCGCTGAAGACCCTCGACGGGATGGACTCCCTGCTCTCCATCGTCCAGATGCCGGCAGGCGTCCCGGTAGCCACAGTCTCCATCGCCGGAGCCCGGAACGCCGGGCTCCTGGCTGTGCGGATGCTGGCCTCCGGCACCGATGAACTCGCCGACTCGCTGCGGGCGGACCTGATCGACTTCGCCGCCGACCTGAACGCAGTGGCGACCCGAAAGGGTGCGAACCTTCGCCAAAAGGTCAGCGAAGTCTTCCCCGGCGGGTCCAGCCCCCTTCGGGGCAGCCGTTAGGGCGCCCGGCATGGCCAGCAGCAGCGTCCTCCACACCGGCTCCGGCCCGTCGCTGTCGGACCCGGTGCGCTACCCGGTCAGTGCGTCTCCCGAAGTCCGCACCAAGCGGGCTTTCGTCCTGGTCCTGCTGACGCTGCTGGTGCCCGGGAGCGCCCAGCTCGTGGCAGGCGACCGCAAGCTTGGCCGGACGGCGCTCCGCGTCACGCTCGCCGTATGGGCGGTCCTGCTCCTGGCCCTGGTCCTGTTGCTGCTGAACCGGAGCCTGGTCATCAACATCGTGACCAACCCCATCACGTCGCTGCTGCTGGTAGTGGTGCTCGCCGCGCTGGCCCTCGGCTGGGCCTTCCTGTTCCTGAATACCCTGCGGCTCATCCGCCCTGTCCTGCTGGCACCGCGGGCCCGGCCCGCCGTCGGCATTGCCCTGGTCCTGGCCCTGGTCCTGGGCAGTGGCTCGATGGGGTACGCCGCCTACCTGCTGAACGTGGGCCGCAATGCGATCGGCGACATCTTTTCATCCGGGCCGGCCATCGAGCCGGTGGAAGGGCGCTACAACTTCCTCATGATGGGGGGCGATGCCGGCGATGACCGCACCGGCCGCCGGCCAGACAGCCTCTCCATCCTCAGCGTGGATGCCCAAACGGGCCAGACCGCCATCATCTCCGTGCCCAGGAACTTCCAGAACGCCCAGTTCAGCGAAGGCTCCCCCATGCGTGCCCTCTACCCGGACGGCTACAACTGCGGTGACGAGTGCCTGATCAACGCCATCAACACCGAGGTCACCAACGAACACGCGGACCTGTATCCGGGCGTGGCAGACCCCGGCGCGCAGGCCACCATGGAAGCCGTCTCCGGCACCCTGGGCATGCAGATCCAGGCTTATGTCCTGGTCGACATGGAGGGATTCTCCACCCTGATCGATGCCATGGGCGGCATCAAAATCAAGGCCGGCGGCTGGGTTCCCATGAGCGGCTACTTTGACGAGGCCACCAAGACCCACGGCATGCCACTGGGCTGGATTCCCGCCGGGGACCAGACCCTCAACGGCGCCCAGGCCCTCTGGTACGGCCGGTCGCGCGAATACGTTGACGACTACTCCCGCATCCAGCGCCAACAGTGTGTCCAGCAGGCCATGCTGAAACAGCTGGATCCGGCCACCCTGCTGTCCAAGTTCGAGGACATCGCCGGCGCCGGGACCAAGGTGGTGGAGTCCAACATTTCCTCCGCCCAGCTGGGGAGTTTCCTTGACCTGGCCATCAAGGCGAGGGGCAAGGACGTCAAGCGGCTGACCATCGGGCCGCCTGACTTTGACGCGTCGTTTTCCACGAACCCCGACTTCGACCAGATCCACGAACGCGTGGACCAGCTGCTGGCATCGGCTTCCGCCAAGGGTGCACAGTCGGCCGGCATCGCCGACGACATAATGGCCCTTCCCCAGGCAGGCGCCGGACACGTCCAGGCCGCCGGGACCGTCCCGGCCACCCTGCCGGCCGCGGGAAACGCCGTCCAGCAGCCCTCGCCGTCGGACTTTACGCCTGTGACCACCACGCCCGACGGTGAGCCGATCACCGAAGAGATGCTGACCCAGCTCAAGCTGGAGGGCAACGAAGAGGCCATCCGCCAGCTCGTGGCCACCAACGGGCAGTGCGCCCCGCTGTAGCGGCCGCCCGCCAGCTCCCACCCACCAAGGAATGGAACGGTTTTGTACGAGATTGAGAACGTCCTGCGTGACTACGCCTGGGGTTCGACGACGGCCATCGCCTCGCTGCTGGGACGCCCTGAGTCGGGGCGTCCGGAGGCCGAACTGTGGATCGGTGCGCACCCTGATTCGCCGTCGGTGGCGCACCTGCCCGAGGACGGAACCCGGAGCCCGCTCGACTCCCTGATCGCTTCCGATCCGGAGCATTTCCTGGGCGCGGACTCCGTGGCCGCTTTCGGGCCCCGGCTGCCCTTCCTGGCCAAGGTCCTGGCAGCCGCGCAGCCGCTCTCCCTCCAGGTGCATCCGAGCCTGGAACAGGCCCGTGAGGGGTTCGCCCGGGAAAACGCAGCCGGAGTGGATCCGCACGCGCCGCACCGTAACTACAAGGACGACAACCACAAGCCGGAGATGATCTTCGCGCTCACTCCGTTCGAGGCCCTCTGTGGGTTCCGGCCCGCCGCCGAAACCCGCGTGATCCTGCAGCACATCGCGGATGCCTTTCCCGGGCCCGCGCGGGTCCCTGCGCTGCTCCAGGCCCTCCTTGAGGATCTCACCGCCCCGGACGAAGGCGCAGGACTCCGGCGCGCCTTTGAGCGGCTGATCACCGGCGGCCAGGATGTTTCAGAGGAAACAGCGCTGGTGGTGGCGGCCTTGGTGTCCGGTGCTTCCCTCGAGCCCTTCCAGGCAGAGCTGGGCACCGTCATCAGCCTCAACGAAAAGTATCCCGGCGACCCCGGCGTCCTGATCTCGCTGCTGCTGAACAGGATTTCGTTGAAGCCGGGGGAAGCCGTCTACCTTCCCGCCGGAAACGTGCACGCCTACCTGCACGGCCTGGGCGTGGAGGTCATGGCGTCCTCGGACAACGTCCTGCGCGGCGGCCTGACCCCCAAGCACATCGATTTGCCGGAGCTCCTGAAGACCATCGACTTCCACCCGGTGGCCGTTCCGATGCTCACCGCGGAAACTTCCGTGCTGGACCAGGAACTGTTCCGGCCCCCGTTCGGGGAGTTCCAACTGCAGCGCATTGAGCTCGGGCCGGACTCCGGTCCCGTCCCGCTGGCGCAGGCAGGCGCGGCAGTGGTCATCGTGGTGGCCGGCGCCGTGTACCTCGACTCCCCCAAGGGCGACCTGGAGCTGGAGCAGGGGGGCAGTGCGTTCATTGCCGCGGCCGAGGCCCCCGTCAACGTCCACCGGGTGGCCGGCAGCACCGGGCAGGCCCTGGCTTTCGCGGTGACCACCGGACTCTAGTCCGGCGCCATAGCAGCAGGAAGGGCGACGACGGCACTCTGGTGAGTGCCGTCGTCGCCCTTTGCCTTGACCGGGTTAGTTGCGGCGGCTAGTTGCCCGGACGCAACTTTCGAACCAATGGGCGGACCTGCCCGGCCGCGCCTTTCAGCAACCGGCGCGCCTGCTGGAGACCCTTGCGGGCGAGCGGCATGGCCTTGGCGTAGGCAGGGTAGAACGGCGACAGCGGCCTTTCCCACGTTCCCAGGAGCATGTTTTCGTGCTTTGCGAATTGCTTCTTGAAATCGGAAATGCCGTCGTTCAGGAGGCCGTTGAAGTCGTACCGGCTGCAGCCGTCTTCCCGCATGGCCTGCAGTGCCGCCCACTTCACGCCGTAGTTCACCCGCTGCTTCTGCCCTTCGGCGGAGACGCCGCCGTAGAGCTCGAACGCAGTGGCTGCGCTGCGCGAAAGCCAGGTGAAGGCCAGCATCTGCTCGCCGTCGAACGCGGCGATGATCGGGGAAGAGTCGCCCAGGTTCCGGAAGATGTCCCGGTAGTACTGGTCCTCGTGGATGCCAAAGCCTGCCCGCTCGGCCGTCTGGTGGTAGATGGCCAGCACCTGCTCCAGCTCGGCTTCGTTCTTGACCTTGCGGAATTCAACGTCGCTGCGCATGGCCTTGCGGATGTTGGCCCGCGTGGACTTGGACATCTCCGCCATCAGCTCGTCGTCGGACCGGGTGAGGTCCAGGATGAGCGTGCGCGGGATGAGGACGGTATTGGTGGACTCGCGGAAACCGGCGGCGGCAACGGCGCCGGCAAAGGCGGAGTCCTTGTCCCAGTCCGGTTCGATGCTCAGGGCAACGCCCCGGTGGCGGAGTGCGGCATGCTCTGCCAGCCGGTTCAGGACCACCTGCGCGTTGCCGGGCGAGCACATGGGGCCCCGGGGAATGTAGACCAGTGCGCGGAAGGGGACGGGAAGCCTGCGGACCAGGAGCTGGGCGCAGCCGATGGTTTCGTCGCCGTCCTTGACCAGGACCCGGTCCACTGACCAGCCGTGCGCGGCCTTGGTCTCGCCCCAGCCCCACAGCTGCTGCGGATGCCCCTGGAACCGGTCAACGTGCTCGTCCCAGAGGGCGCGGTCAGTACAGGGCACAACAGCAGGAATCATGGCTTAAACCCTATACCAAGGCTTTAACGCCAAAGCCCCCGGCGCGTGGTGCGCCAGGGGCTTTCGGTCAGCGGGGGCCGCGGGTCAGTTCTTGCGGGCGTAGCCTTCCCACTTGCTGGCCTGGTGTTCGCCGTCCACGAAGCGGATGGTGCCGGACTTGGAACGCATCACGATGGACTGGGTCAGGACCTTGTCCTTGGAGTAGCGGACGCCCTTGAGCAGGTCGCCGTCTGTGATGCCGGTGGCGGCGAAGTAGCAGTTGTCGCTGGAGACGAGGTCGTTGGTGGAAAGCACCCGCTCGAGGTCGTGCCCGGCGTCGATGGCCTTCTGCTTCTCTTCGTCGCTGGTGGGCCACAGCCGCCCCTGGATGACGCCGCCCAGGGATTTGATGGCGCAGGCCGCCACGATGCCTTCGGGGGTGCCGCCGATGCCCATCAGCGCGTCAACGCCGGTTCCGGAGCGGGCCGCGGCAATGGCGCCGGCGACGTCGCCGTCCATGATGAATTTGGTTCGGGCACCGGCTTCGCGGATTTCCTCCACCAGCGGGCGGTGGCGGTCGCGGTCGAGGATCATGACGTTGAGCTGGTTGACCTTCACGCCCTTGGCCTTGGCAATCAGGTGCAGGTTCTGCTTGACCGGCAGGCGCAGGTCAACCATGTCGGCGGCCTCGGGGCCGGTAACCAGCTTTTCCATGTAGAACACGGCGGAGGGATCGAACATGGAGCCGCGCTCGGCAACGGCCAGTACTGCCAGTGCGTTGTTGATGCCCAGGGCGGTCAGGCGGGTTCCGTCGATGGGGTCGACGGCGACATCCACCTCAGGGCCGGTGCCGTCACCCACGCGCTCACCGTTGAACAGCATGGGCGCTTCGTCCTTCTCGCCCTCGCCGATCACCACGACGCCGTTGAAGTGGACGGTCTGCAGGAAGGAGCGCATGGCGTCGACGGCGGCACCATCGGCGGTGTTCTTGTCGCCGAAGCCAACCCAGTGGCCGCCGGCAATGGCCGCGGCTTCGGTGACGCGGACAAGTTCAAGGGCAAGGTTGCGGTCCGGCTCGTCGTGGCCCACGGCAAGCGACGGCGAAATCGTGGAGTACTTCTGGGTCATGGACGCTGGTGACACGTGAACCTCTTCTTCGAGTGGCGATCATTGAACCCGCCCGCCGGTGCAGCAGAACGGTGATTCCTCTGTTACCGATCATAGTCGCGGCGCCGCGACGGGGGCGGCCCGTGACGCAACCCCGCAATGTGGATGGCAGGCCGGGGCGGACCGCCGGCCGGGGCCGAATGGAAGTCAAGCTCCGGGATAGGCGACTATAGAGGGGTGAACGACATGCAGGAAGCCACCAGTCCCAGCTCCGGCCCGGCCCGCCCCAGCGGCCGGCCAGGCGCCGCGGACAGCAGCGCTGACACCCCCGTGAAGCCCGTCATTCCGGCGGCGGCGGCCAAGCGCGCCAACGCTTCGGTGATCGGCATGATCATTGCCTTGGTGCTGAGCATCGCGGCGTTCCTGCCTGTTGTGCTCATGAACCCGCAGCCGAAGAGCGAGGGCTACCGCCCGGACATCGACGTGGCGTCCGTGGCACGGAACGCGGCTGATGTGGCGGGATTCACACCCGTTGCACCGGATACCGGCAACGCCTTCCGCGCGAATTATGCCCGGTGGGAAGCAGGGACGGGCAGCGGGGTTCCCACCTGGGAGGTTGGCTACGTCACCCCCAAGACTTCGTTCATCGCATTGGTGCAGACCACGCAGGCCAACCCCACCTGGCTGCTCCAGCAGACCAAGAACGCCCCCGTTACCGGCTCGCGGAATGCCGGCGGCCGGGAATGGGAACTGCGGGACACCGGCAAGGGCGAAAAGTCGATGGTCCTGAACTACCGGGGCAGCACCGTGGTCCTCTCGGGCGCAGCGCAACTGGACGAATTCGCCACACTGGCGGCCGCCGTCGTGGGCTCCCTGGACGCCGGCCCGGCCGTCACAGTTTCCCCTTCCAGCCCTGCCGCGCCTTAATCTGGTAAGCATGGCTACTAATCTGACCCCTGCCCTGGCTTGGCGCCGCCTGCGCGAAGGCAACGAACGTTTTGTCAACGGCGAGTCCTCGCATCCGAACCAGAACGCTTCACGGCGTTCGTCGCTGGTGGAAACCCAGAATCCGTTCGCGGTGATCTTCGGCTGCTCCGACTCCCGGCTTGCCGCTGAGATCATTTTCGACGTCGGCCTGGGCGACGTCTTCGTGGTCCGGACCGCCGGGCAGGTGATCGACGACGCCGTCCTGGGCTCGCTCGAATACAGCGTCGCCGTGCTGGGGGTGCCGCTGATCGTGGTGCTGGGGCATGACAACTGCGGCGCGGTCACCGCTACCAGGGACGCCGTGGAGACCGGCGAAATGCCGGCAGGTTTCATCCGCGACCTCGTGGAACGCATCACCCCCTCCGTCCTGACCTCCCTGCGGAACAACCAGCCCGAGGTCAACGACATGGTGGTGGAGAACGTCAAGCAGATGTCCCAGCGCCTCGCGGACAGCTCGCGTGTGATTTCCACCGCAATCGAGGAAGGCCGCACCGCGGTCATTGGCCTCTCCTACCGCCTGGCAGAGGGCCGCGCCGACCTTGTTTCTGGAATCGGCGAGCTCTGAGAACTCAGTGCCGGCGGCCCGGCGGGCCGCCGGCGATGCTCCCTTAACGGTTTTCGATGGGGCGCCCGGGAGCCATAAGCTAGCCCCATGACTTCCACTGAAGAGTTCCGCATTGAACATGACACGATGGGCGAGGTCCGCGTCCCCGTGAACGCACTGTACCGCGCGCAGACGCAGCGGGCAGTAGAGAATTTCCCCATCTCCGGCAAGACCCTGGAGCGCACCCACATCGAGGCGCTGGCACGGGTCAAGAAGGCTGCCGCCCAGGCCAACGCTGAACTGGGTGTGCTCGACGGCGAGCTGGCCAAGGCGATTGCAGACGCTGCCGATGAGGTGGCTGCCGGCAAGTACGACGGCGACTTCCCGATCGACGTTTTCCAGACCGGCTCCGGCACGTCCTCGAACATGAACACCAACGAGGTCCTGGCAGAGCTGGCCACGCGTGCGCTGAAGGCCGCGGGCAGCGACAAGGTGGTCCACCCCAACGACCACGTCAATGCCTCGCAGTCCTCCAACGACGTCTTCCCCACGTCCGTGCACGTTGCCGCCACGTCCGCCCTGATCAACGACCTCATCCCCGCCCTGGGCTACCTGGCAGAGTCGCTGGAGCGCAAGGCCGTTGAGTTCAAGGACGTGGTCAAGTCCGGCCGCACCCACCTCATGGATGCCACCCCGGTCACCCTGGGCCAGGAGTTCGGCGGTTACGCCGCACAGGTCCGCTACGGCATCGAGCGCATCAACGCCTCGCTCCCCCGCGTCGCCGAGGTTCCGCTGGGCGGCACCGCCGTGGGCACCGGCATCAACACCCCCGCCGGTTTCCCGGAGCGCGTCATCGAGTTGCTGGCCACCGACACCGGACTGCCGCTGACCGAGGCCCGCGACCACTTCGAGGCACAGGCCAACCGCGACGGCCTGATCGAAGCCTCCAGCCAGCTGCGCAACATCGCCATCTCGTTCATGAAGATCAACAACGACCTCCGCTGGATGGGTTCGGGCCCCAACACGGGCCTGGGCGAGATCGCGATTCCGGACCTGCAGCCCGGCTCCTCCATCATGCCCGGCAAGGTCAACCCGGTCATCTGCGAGGCGTCCATCATGGTCGCTGCCCAGGTCATTGGCAACGACACCGCCATCGCCTGGTCCGGCACCAACGGCGCCTTCGAACTGAACGTCGGCATTCCCGTGATGGCTGCCAACCTGCTCGAGTCAATCCGCCTGCTGGCCAACACCAGCCGCGTCATGGCAGACAAGATGATCGACGGCATCACCGCGAATGTGGAGCGCGCCCGCTTCCTGGCCGAAGCCTCCCCCTCGATCGTCACCCCGCTGAACAAGTACATCGGCTATGAGAACGCCGCCAAGATCGCCAAGACCGCCGTCAAGGAGGGCCTGACCATCCGCCAGGCCACCGAGCAGCTCGGTTTTGTCGGCGAAGGCGACGGCAAGGTCTCCGAGGCCGACCTCGACAAGGCACTGGACGTCACCACCATGACGGCCCCGGCCCACAAGGCCTAACCCCGCCACCACTTCGGGAACGCCCGACGGCGGCCGGCACCTTTCGCACGAAAGGCGCCGGCCGCCGTCGCTCGTTAAGGCAACTGCCCGCCAGCCATCGAGTTTGCACTGTATGGTTTTTAGTGCAAAAATGTACTTTGTGACTGATAGTGCAACTTCTGACAGCCTGCGCGAGCGCAAGCGGACAGCCACCCGGACCGCCATCACCTCTGCCGCCCGCGCCCTGACCTCCGCAAAAGGCCTCAACGGCTACACCGTGGAGGAGGTCTGCGAGGTGGCCGGGATTTCGCGCCGGACCTTCTTCAACTACTTCCCCACCAAGGAAGACGCCATCATCGGCCACGCCGAGGACGACGTTCCGGCCGATGCCATCGAGGAATTCGTGGCCGGTGCCGCCGGCTCCCGCCCCGGCGAAATTTCGCCCACCCTGTTCAGCGACCTGGTCCGGCTCTCCCTCCGCCTGGCCGAGGGCATGACGGAGTCCGAGGAAGACACGCGGCAGCTGATCGGGGTGGTCAAAAAGGAGCCGCAGCTCATCCTGAAAATCATCGGGGTCACGGAACAGCGCGAAGCCCAGTTCGCCCGGGACGTCGCCAGGCGTGAGGGCGTGGCGCCGGACCACCCAGTGGTGCAGATGGCAGTGGTCCTGCTCAGCACCATCGCCCGCAAGAGCAGCATGGCCTACTTCTCCGACGGCAATACCCGCAGCTATCCGGACCTGCTGCTGGAGAACATTTCCGCCGCCAGCCTCCTTTTCTCCCAGCCATTCGACAGCACGGCCACCGCCGCAGAAGGAAACCAATGAGCACCGCAACCGCCAAGCCGCCGGCAGGACCCCTGCTGTTGACGCAAAAACGCATCTGGATCATCTTCTCCGCGCTGATCGCCGGAATGCTGCTCTCCAGCCTGGACCAGACCATCGTCTCCACGGCAATGCCCACCATCGTGGGCAAGCTCGGCGGCGTGGAGCACCAGGCGTGGATCACCACCGCCTACCTGCTGGCCACCACCATCGTGATGCCGATTTACGGCAAGTTCGGTGACATCCTGGGCCGCCGCAACCTGTTCCTGGTGGCCATCGCGCTCTTCACCCTCGCGTCGGTGGGCTGCGCCCTGGCCACCGACTTCTGGGGATTCGTCATCTTCCGCGCCATCCAGGGCCTGGGCGGTGGCGGCCTGATGATCCTCTCGCAGGCGATCATCGCCGATATTGTTCCCGCCAAGGAGCGCGGGAAGTACATGGGTCCGCTCGGTGCAATCTTCGGCCTCTCCGCCGTGGCCGGCCCGCTGCTGGGCGGCTTTTTCGTGGACCACCTGACGTGGGAATGGGCGTTCTACATCAACATCCCCGTTGGCCTTGCCGCCTTTGCCATCGCTTGGTTTGCGCTGACCCTGCCCAACAAGAAAGCGGAGAAGCGGATCGACGTCCTCGGCGTCGTCCTGCTCTCCGCCGCCACCACCTGCCTGATCTTCTTCACCGACTTCGGCGGCAAGAAGGACGAGGGCTGGGATTCACCCCTCACCTGGGCGTTTGGCGCGGGCCTGCTGGTTTCTGCCGCCGCGTTCGTCATGGTGGAGCGGCGCGCCGAGGACCCGATCATCCCGTTGAGCCTGTTCCGGAACCGGATCTTCATCAACGCCACCGCCATCGGCTTCACCCTGGGCCTGGGCATGTTCTCCGCCATCGCGTTCGTCCCCACGTTCCTGCAGATGTCCTCCGGCACGTCCGCTGCAGAATCCGGCCTCCTCATGCTCCCCATGATGGCCGGCCTCATGGGCACCTCAATCTACTCCGGCATCAGGATCTCCAAGACCGGCAAGTACAAGATGTTCCCCATCCTGGGCGCCGTCTTCACCATGGCGGCCATGCTCTGGATGACCACCCTTGCGGCCAGCACCCCCATCTGGGTCATCTGCCTGCAGCTGTTCGTTTTCGGAGCCGGCCTGGGCCTGATCATGCAGGTGGTGGTCCTGGTGGTCCAGAACTCGGTACCGGCCGACCAAATCGGCACCGCCACCAGCACCAACAACTACTTCCGCGAAGTGGGCGCCGCCATGGGCGTGGCCGTCTTCGGGTCCATCTTTACCACCCGCCTCTCCGAGGCCCTGACCAGCGCCTTTACCGGGGCGGGAGCCTCCGCCGAGCAGGCCGGGCAGTCCACCCGGACCCTGGACCCGCAGGCACTCAACCAGCTCCCCGAGCAGCTGCGCGATGCCATCGTAAACGCCTATGCGGACTCCTTGGCGCCCGTGTTCTGGTACCTGCTCCCCTTCATCGCCGTCGCGCTGCTGTTGGCCCTGACGCTGAAGCAGATCCCGCTGTCGGACACCGCCGGTATGGTGGCCCGTGGTGAGGCCGTGGGCGGCGAGGAGGCCGAGCGGCTCGCCGCCGGGCTTCCCGGCACCACTGCCGGGGACGTGGAAGCCGCAGGTGACGGGGAGGTTGTGAAGGACGACGACGGCGAGCTGGTTTCCCGAGCCCGCTGACGGCGTCGAACGCCCCGCTTGCCCCGGCTGGCTGTGTGCCAGGCGCACGCTGGGCGGGGGGAAGTGACCAACAGGGTCGCCGCAATCTTTGGGGGTTGCGGCGCCCCTGTTTCTTTAAGAGTCCCGCCGCTACGGCTCGAAGTGGACCGCTGCTGTGGGGGCCAGCGCCTGCCGGATGCTGGTGAGGTGCCCGGGCATCAGCTCGGGAAGGTCGTCAAGGGTAAACCAGCCGACAGCCAGGGATTCGTCGTCATTGACCCTGGCTTCTCCGGAGACGTAGCGGCACAGGAACACCACGTCCAGGAATTCGCAGACGTCACCATTGGGATACGTGACCGGACCTACCGCGCCCACGGACACCACCCGCTCAGCCTCGGCCACCACGGCCGTCTCCTCGAAGATCTCCCGGACCAGCCCGCGTGCCGGCTGCTCGCCGGGGTCAAGCATGCCGCTGACCAGGGCCCACTGGCCGTTGTCAGCCCGCTGGGCCAGCAGGATCCTGCCGGCGTCATCCACCACCACGCCGCGCACGCCGGGAACCCAGATGGGATCGTTGCCGATCTTCTTGCGCAGCTTCAGGACATACTCAGGGGCAGGCATGGGGCCAGCCTATCCAACCCCCGGGGACTGCATCCCCGCGGTCAAGCGGGAAGCAGCATGGCGGCCGCGGCTCCGGCAAGCATGAACGGCCCGAACGGGATGGACGATTTCAAGGTCCCACGCCGGGCTGCAAGAAGGGCCACGGACCACAGGCCGCCCAGCAGGAAGGCCAGGAAGGTTCCCGCGAACAGGTGCCCCCAGCTCAGGTAACCCAAGTACATGCCGAGCACTCCTGCGAGTTTGACGTCGCCGAACCCCATGCCCGGCGGGTACACAAAGCGGAGGACGAAGTAGAAGAGCCACAGGATTCCTGCCCCCGCCACCACGCGCACGGCCGGGGTGGAAAGGAAGCCGGTGCCGCCCCCCGCATCCGGAAGCGGGCTGGCCCAGGCGATGGCTGCTGCCGCCAGCAGGAGCACCCCGGCCACGCCATAGGACGGAAAAACGATCCGGTTGGGCAGGAGGTGGTGCCGGACGTCGATGATGGTCAGCCGGACCGCCATCACCGCGAAGTAGAGGCAGGCCGCCAGAACCAGCCAGAAGGCAAGCGGGGTGTGCTGCCAGAGTTCACCGAGTCGTCCGATCACCCCTCGGATGCTACTGGATCCCCCCATTCCCGCCGTAGCGCTGCCGCGTAAAATGTGGATATGTCGACCTGGGACTCCCGGCGCAGCCCGGCTCCGGACTCTCCTGCCGCCCCGGCGGACCTTGTCGCTGTGTTCCGGAACCTGTGCCGGTCCTCCCCCTGGAAGTGGCAGTCGCTGCGGTTCGAGTACTGGGACCAGGCCTTCGCCTCAGCCCCTGCCCCGGGTGCACCCTTCATCCGCGCCTGGCTGCGACGTCCGGGCGCGCTCCGCCTGGAAAGCCCTGAGCGGCTGATCCTCCACAGCACCACGGGCATTAACGATTCCCGCGACGTTTTCTATGTAAGCGCCACACGCAAATCCTGGCTCCTCCCTCCGCACCTGGTCACGCCCGTCTATGACGACCGCGGGCTGGTGCGGCGCCGCCCCGAGGCAGCCTACGGCGAGCCCGGCTTCGGCAACGGACGCTTCTCGGCCGCCCTGGATCCCGTGGAGCTTGCGGGCAACGCACCGGTGCCCATCGAATTTCCCGGCAGCAACGCGCTGGACATCCGGGAGGCGCGGTACGCCGACCACGAAGGCAGGCCAGTCCTTGAAGCCGTGGTGGTTCCCAACCCTGCGTACCGTCCCGCCGATCCTGCCGCTCCCTTGTGCCTGCCCGGCAAGTCCCTCCTCCGCGTGGACATGGACACCGGCGTCTGTGTGTCCAGCCAGTCGCTGGAAGCGGAAACGGAGGGATATGGCCACTGGATCCGGATCATCGCCGTGGACGAGTACATGCTGGATGACCTGTTCCTGGCCCAGTCCATGAACCTCACCGATGTCCGCCAGCACATCAGCTGGGACATACCGGCCTGAACGTGACAGGCTCCGTCCGCGCCCGTCGGCTAGGCTTCGCGGATGACCACGCTGAACACACTCTGGCCCCTGTTCGACCTCCGGCTGGCCACGCCCCGGCTGGAGCTCCGACCCATCACTGACCAGGACATCCCGGCGGCGGTCGCCGCCGCCCGCAGCGGCATCCACGAGGCCGCCAGGAACCCTTTCAGCACGCCGTGGACAGAACTGCCCGACGACGAGCTTGGCCCCAACATGGCCCGCTGGTACTGGCGCTGCCGCGGCGGGTTCACCCCGGAGGACTGGACGCTGCTCCTGGGCATCTGGCATGAGGGGCAGTTCATCGGGTGTCAGGATGTGGGTGCCAAGGAATTTGCGGTCCGGAAGACCGTCACCACCGGCTCGTGGCTTAGGCAGTCCGTCCAGGGCCGCGGGCTGGGCAGGGAGATGCGTGCCGCCGTCGTGCTCTGGGCCTTTGACAGGCTGGGCGCCGAAGTGGCCGAGTCCGAAGCCGCGGCCTGGAACAGCGCTTCCCTGGGCGTCTCCCGTTCCCTCGGCTACGAACTGAACGGCACCACCCGCAGAGCCTGGGGCACCAAAGTCGAAACACTCCAGCACGTCCGCCTCACCCCGGAAACCTTCAACCGCCCCGACTGGGAGCTGCAGGTCGAGGGCCACGAGGCAGTGGCAAGGTTCCTTAAGGTGACTTGACTGCACGAGACCGGCCCAAGTCCTTCGCGTAGGAGCGCATCGCCGAATGACCGCAGGTGCCCCCATGCGTCGTGTCTAAGCGACGGAGAAGGGCCGTGGCCCGGCGAACCCGGCCACGGCCCTTTGCTTAGGTGGGGTCAGCCCTCCAGCAGCTCCGTCACCAGGGCTGCGATGGGCGAGCGTTCGGAGCGGGTGAGGGTGACGTGGCCGAAGAGGGGGTGTCCTTTCAGGGTTTCGACGACGGCGGCAATCCCGTCGTGGCGCCCCACGCGGAGGTTGTCGCGCTGGGCGACGTCGTGGGTAAGGACGATCTTGGAGTTCTGGCCCATGCGGCTCATGACCGTGAGGAGGACGTTCTTTTCGAGGGACTGGGCCTCGTCCACGATGACGAAGGCATCGTGGAGGGAGCGTCCGCGGATGTGGGTGAGTGGCATGACCTCGAGCATGCCGCGGTCCATGACCTCCTCCACCACTTCCTGGCTGACCAGGGCGCCGAGGGTGTCAAAGACAGCCTGCGCCCACGGGTTCATCTTCTCGGACTCCGAGCCCGGCAGGTAGCCCAGCTCCTGGCCGCCCACCGCATAGAGGGGCCGGAAGACGATCACCTTGCGGTGTTCGCGCCGTTCCAGCACGGCCTCGAGGCCCGCGCAGAGGGCCAGCGCGGACTTGCCGGTGCCGGCCCGGCCACCGATGGACACGATGCCGACGCCGGGATCCATCAGCATATCGATGGCCAGGCGCTGTTCG
The DNA here is from genome assembly GCF_039907755.1 of Pseudarthrobacter sp. CC12. Taxonomy (NCBI): domain Bacteria; kingdom Bacillati; phylum Actinomycetota; class Actinomycetes; order Micrococcales; family Micrococcaceae; genus Pseudarthrobacter; species Pseudarthrobacter sp. CC12. The sequence goes on from NZ_JARDJH010000023.1 coordinate 70,948, forward strand.
GCGGACCGGCCGTGGAGGCCGAAGACGTCACGGTCGCCCTTGACCAGGCGCACCTGCTTGTCCGCGCCCACCCGGCCGAGTGCGGACCCGCGGTTGGAGAGCAGCACCAGCCCGGTGTTGACGGGCAGTTCGGCGGCGGCGGGGATGAAGACGGGCTCGTGGCCGTAAAGGGTGGCGATCTCCTGTTCGTCCGCGTCGATTTCCGCGACGCCGGTCCAGCCGGAGTCCTTGACCAGCTCATTGCGGTACTCATCGGCCGTGAGGCCCATGGCGGAGGCCTTGACGCGCATGGGCAGGTCCTTGGAGACCACCGTGACGTTGCGCCCCTCGTTGGCCAGGTTCTTGGCCACGGCAAGGATGCGGCTGTCGTTGTCCCCGCTGCGGAACCCCAGGGGCAGCACCTCCGCGGAGATGTGGTTCAGCTCCACCATGAGGGTGCCGCCCTCGTCTCCGATGGGAAGCGGCTTGTTCAGGCCGCCGTGCTTGACCCGGAGGTCGTCCAGGAGGCGCAGGGCATTGCGGGCGAAGTATCCCAGTTCCGGATCGTGCCGCTTGGCTTCGAGCTCGGTGATGACGACGACGGGGACCACCACCTCATGTTCGGCGAACCGCAGGAGTGCCCGCGGGTCGGAGAGCAGGACGGAGGTGTCAATGACGAAGGTGTGGATGTCGGCTTCCCTTCCGGAGACAGCAAAACCGGCCGCAGCATCAGTTGCTGCGCCGGCCTCAGAGGTGGCTCGCTCGGCGCGAGAGGTAGCTTTTCCGCCCTGTCCAACAAGGACCTCGGGCAGTTGTTCAGAAGTAGCCACATCGACTCCAGCCCCGGGCGCCAGCCCGGAATTGTTATTGGTGAGGCGGCTCGGCCACGAGGCCGGGTCCGGCCTCCCATACAACCGGCGCGATGTTCCGCTCCATGTATTGGCCTCCCCGATCAGCCGGCGGTTTTGCCTGCTGATGGATATAACGTAAATCCACGGCGGCCCATTTCCGCAACTATTTGACGGCGATTTCTCCGGCGGATCTATGAACTCGTGATGAACCGGGGGTTTCAGGCGCCGAAGCGCCGCTGCCGGCCGGCGTAGTCCCGGAGGGCGCGGAGGAAATCGACCTTGCGGAAGGCAGGCCACAAGGCTTCGCAGAAGTAGAACTCGCTGTAGGCGCTCTGCCACATCAGGAACCCCGAGAGCCGCTGCTCCCCCGATGTCCTGATGACCAGGTCAGGGTCCGGCTGGCCGCGCGTGTAGAGGAAGCGTGAGATGTCATCGACGCACAGGTCATCGGCGAGCTTGGAGATGTCCATGCCCTTGGCCACGGCATCATGGAGGAGTTCCCGGACGGCGTCGACGATCTCCCGGCGCCCGCCGTACCCCACGGCCACGTTCACGTGGATTTTTTCCCGGACCGGGGTCCTGGCGGTGAGCTTGTTCAGCCTCTCGGCCAGGTAGTCCGGCAGCAGCTCCGGGGCACCCATGGCATGGACCGAAATATTGGCGTCTTCGTCCAGCCTGTCCAAGGTATTGGCGATGATGCCCATGAGGAGGTCCAGTTCCTCGCTGGAGCGGTTCATGTTGTCCGTGGAGAGCATGTACAGCGTCACCACTTTGACGCCCAGCTCCTGGCACCAGCCCAGGAACTCGTGGATCTTGTCCGCACCGGCCTGGTGGCCCTGGGCGGTGGGGGCATTGAACTGCTTGGCCCAGCGCCGGTTGCCGTCCACCATGACACCGATGTGCCGGGGAATGCGGTCGCGGGGCAGATCCTTAAGCAGCCGGCGCTCGTAATAGCCATAGAGGAACCCGGGCAACTCCACGCGTCCACTCACCTGACTTTCCTGCCGTACGTACATCCACATCCTAGGCTACCGCCAGCCGTCCGCCGGGACAGGCGGCACGGCGCGAGAGACGTTCGCAGGAAGTTACCCTGCGGTAACTTACCGGTCCGTAAGTTATTCTGGTGCCATGAACAACGACTCTCCGCAGGCCTCCCCGGCACCCCGGCCGGAGGACAGGAACGCCGGAGCGGATCCGGAGCCCAGCGCAGTGGATGACGCCGCGGTCCGCCTGGCGGAACTGTTGATGATCAAACCCAAATGGCGCGGCTGGATCCACACGGTCACGGCCCCGCTGGCACTGGCCGCCGGGCTCCTCCTTGTTGCCCTTGCCCCCACCCCGGACCGGCGGGTCACCACTGCCATCTACGCTGCCACGGGCGTCCTGCTCTTCGGAGTCAGCGCCGTCTACCACCGCGGCAATTGGTCCCCGCGGGTCAAGCTGGTCCTGAAGCGGCTGGACCACACCAACATCATGCTGGTGATCGCCGGAACCTACACTCCGCTGGCCTGGACCCTGCTGGAGCGGCAGCAGGCGGTGGTGCTGCTCTGGGTCATCTGGGCCGGAGCCATCCTCGGCGTCCTGTTCCGGCTGCTGTGGACCGACGCACCGCGCTGGCTCTACGTTCCCATCTACATCGCACTGGGCTGCGGTGCGCTCTTCTACCTGCCGCAGTTCTTCCAGGCCAGCATGCCGGCAGCCGTCCTGGTGTGCGTAGGCGGGGTCCTCTACATCACGGGCGCTGTGTTCTACGCACTGAAGAAGCCCAATTTCAGTTACCACCACTTCGGCTTCCACGAACTGTTCCACGCCTTGACAGTGCTTGCCTTCGCGGCCCACTTCGTGGCGATTGCCCTGGCGGTCCTTGCGTAGATTAGCCCGAACCGCCGCCGCGCCTTCCCTACTCGCGGGGCCGTGAAAGCCCGTCGGCGGGACCGGTTCCGTTGGCCTTCGGCGCTGCCTGGCGCGTGCCGCCGTCGAGCCCGTCCTGCGCGTCCGCTGCGTCGATGTCTGCCTCGGCAGCGGCCGCCAGGCGTTCTTCCTCCACCTGGGCGCGGTAGCGGACCCTGCGGATGCGGCGCACCATGTCCACGATGAGCAGGGCGGTGGCCACAACGAAGAACGCCGTCATGATGAAGCCCAGCAGGCCCGGCGTCACCTGGTCCTCGGAAATTCCGTCCCGGAGCGTCGGAGTGGGCAGCGGGCTCGGCGTGGTGGCCAGGCTCAAGAGCAGAGAATGCACGGTAAATACCTTCTGGTGGAACGGATGCAGCAGGTCGCGGAGGAAACGGCCCCTCGCCGCGCCTGTCTTCTACGCAAGATAGAAATAGCCTGCGTGTCTATCTTAGCCCGGCGAACAGGTCCTTCTCGGGGAGCTCGGAGGGCACCCGCGAGTGGATCAGGGAATAGTCCTCCCAGGGCCAGACCCTGCGCTGCATGTCCGGCGACACCGCAAAAAAGAACCCCAGCGGGTCCACTTGGGTGCGGTGGGCGCGCAGTGCGTCGTCGCGCATTTCAAAGAAGTCGCCGCAGTCCACCTGGGTGGTGGTGGGGTGCGCGGCAGGGGGTGGCGTGTGGCCCTCCGCATCCGACTCCAGCCAGGCCGCCAGGCGCTCCGCATAGGGAGACTGCAGCCCCGCCTCTTCGAGGGCAAAGTGCAGCGCCCGGAACCTTTCCGGGCTGAAGGCACGGTCGTAGTAGAGCTTGCTTGGCTCCCAGGCCTCCCCCGCCCCGGGGTAGCGTTCGGGATCGCCCGCTGCCTCGAACGCTTCCACGGCTACCCGGTGGGCCATGATGTGGTCCGGATGGGGGTAGCCGCCGTTCTCGTCATAGCTCAGGATTACGTGGGGCTTGAAGGACCGCACCAGTCGGACCAGGGGCGCCGCTGCCTGCTGGAGCGGAAGCGTGGCGAAGGATCCGGCGGGAAGCGGCGGAAGCGGGTCCCCTTCGGGGAGGCCGGAGTCAACAAAACCAAGCCACCGCTGCTTAATGCCCAGGATTGCGGCGGCCTGCTGCATCTCGAGCCTCCGGGCGCCGGCCATGTCCCTTTTGGGGTGCGGTACGCCTTCCATGGCGGGGTTTTGGATGTCACCGCGGGACCCGTCCGTGCAGGTTGCCACCAGGACGTCGACACCGGCTGACGCGTACATCGCCATGGTCGCAGCGCCCTTGCTGGATTCGTCGTCCGGGTGGGCGTGGACCGCGAGCAGCCGGAGCGGAACCTGGGAGTTGCTGGACGCTGTCATGGAGGGGACGGCTCCTTATTCGTTGTGCGCGGCTTGTGGCAGCTTATGGTTGTTGGTCGGGGTGCATTGGCCCGGGCGGCAGCCGCAGCCGCCGCGAAGAGCCCGGCGGAAAGGGCACTAAACTGGTCTGGTGACTTCCCCGGACCAGCCGGCCCAATCCGCGCCCGCAGACACTAGCCTAGCCAATCGGTATGGTGCTAAAAAGCGCCGGCTCTCCCCCAAAGCCGCCCGGACTGCGATCGGCGCCGCGCTCGTTGTCGGAATCGGCTTCCTGGCATGGGTGACCACTTCCAACTCGCTGTCAGGGGTGACGTACAAGGACGTCGGATACAGCACCACCGATGCCACGCTGGCGGAAGTGGACTTCCAGGTCACCAGGGAACCGGCCAACCCCGTCAAGTGTGCCGTGAAGGCGCTGGACTCCAAGTTCGCGGTGGTGGGCTGGAAGGTGGTGGACATTCCGCCGTCGGCAGCGGACAGGACGGCCGACGGCGGCAGGACAGTGGCTCAGCGCGTCACGTTGCGTACGGAGTCGGCGTCCGTGTCGGGCGTGGTGGACAGCTGCTGGATTCCCGCCGGAGCGTCGTAAAGGATGTGATGCGCGACGCTTGCTTGTTGGGTTATCTCCAGAGGATTGACTACAATGGGGAGATACCTTTACCCCGCTGAGCTGGTTACTGTTCCACAAGTGGCCACCGTGGCGGGGTCTTTTGCATGTAGGACCACTAGAGGAGAAGTCCGTGTCTACCACCAACAGCGCATCTGCAGCCTGGCTCACCCAGGAAGCTTTTGACCGCCTGAAGGCAGAGCTGGACCACCTTTCCGGCGCAGGCCGGGCGGAGATCGTCCAGAAGATTGAAGCAGCGCGGCAAGAGGGGGACCTCAAGGAAAACGGGGGCTACCACGCGGCCAAGGAGGAGCAGGGCAAGATCGAAGCCCGCATCCGCCAGCTCACGGTACTGCTCCGGGACGCCCACGTGGGTGAAGCGCCTGCCGATGACGGCATCGTGGAGCCCGGCATGATCGTGGTTGCCAGGATTGCCGGCGATGAGGAGACGTTCCTGCTGGGGTCGCGCGAAATCGCGGGCGACTCTGACCTGGATGTGTTCAGCGAGAAGTCTCCCCTCGGTGCGGCCATCCTGGGACACAAGGAGGGCGAGACCCTCAGCTACGTTGCGCCCAACGGCAAGGACATCAAGGTGGAGATTCTCTCCGCCAAGCCCTACGCCGGCTAATACCGCCGGGACCGGCACGAAGCCGGTCCTGCAGAGAGCGGCGGCCGTCCCCCAC
>NZ_JARDJH010000024.1:0-74385 GCF_039907755.1 Pseudarthrobacter sp. CC12
GTGGAGTCCAGCTCGGAGACCTGCGAAACGGGGACGTCCCACCAGGACTCGGAGGACGGGGCGTCAAGGAGCGGGTCGGATTCGACATGGATCAGGATCGGGCCACTGTTCTCGGGGGCGGCCTTCGCATCGCGGATGGCCTGCTCGAGTTCGGCGATGACCTTTTCCCCCGGTTCGATCCGGATGACCTTCACGCCGAGGGACTCGGCGTTCAGGGCCAGGTCCACGGGCAGGGTCTCGCCCTCGTCGAAGCTGTGCTGTTCCTCGTTCAGGGCCCGGTACTGGGTGCCGAACCGCTGGGACCCGAGGGATTCGGACAGGGATCCGATGGAGGCGTAGCCGTGGTTCTGGATCAGGACCACGATCAGCTTGATGCGTTCGGCGACGGCGGTGACCAGTTCTGTGTGCATCATCAGGTAGGAGCCGTCCCCCACCATCACGACGACGTCCCGCACCTGGGCCGCTTCCCCACCAACTCCGCCTGCCGCCGTCGTGCCGGCCGCTTCGGCGATGGCTGCACGCTTGACGCCCAAGCCGCCGGGGATCTCGTAGCCCATGCAGGAGTAGGCATATTCGACGTGGTAGCCGAACGGGTCCCGGACCCGCCACATCTTGTGCAGGTCCCCGGGCAGGGACCCTGCGGCGCAGATGACCACGTCGCGGGCGTCCATGGCCCGGTTGGTGGCGCCGATGATCTCGTTCTGTGCCGGCAGCGGGGTGCAGCGGGTGTCGAAGGCTTCGTCCACCGTGGCGTTCCAGCGCTTCTTCTCCGCGGCGATCTTCTGTTCCAGGTCTGCGCCGACCCGGTAGCCGCCCAGGGCGGCGTTGAGCTTGACCAGGGCCTTGCGGGCGTCGGCGACGATCGGCAGCGTGGTGCCGTGCTTGTAGGCGTCGATGGGTGCGACGTTGATGTTCACGAAGCGCACGTCCGGGTTCTGGAACGCGGTCCGGGACGCGGTGGTGAAGTCCTCGTAGCGGGTGCCGATGCCGATGATCAGGTCCGCCTCGGCAGCGATGGCGTTGGCCGCCGTCGTGCCGGTGGAGCCAATGGCACCGAGGGAGAACTGGTGGTCCCACGGCAGCACGCCGACGCCTGCCTGCGTGTTACCCACCGGAATCCCGGTCAGCTCGGCGAACTTCGCCAGTTCGTCGTTGGCGTAGGCGTAGAGGCCGCCGCCGCCGGCGATGATCAGCGGACGCTTCGCGGCGCGGATGGCTGCGGCGGCGCGGGCGATGTCCTCGTCGTCGGCCTCGGGGCGGCGGATCCGCCACTCCCGCTCCGCCAGGAACTCGACCGGGACGTCGAAGGCCTCGGCCTGGACGTCCTGCGGCAGCGAAATGGTCACCGCGCCGGTCTCGGCCGGGTCCGTCAGGACCCGCAGTCCGTGGTGGAACGCCGAGAACAGCTGCTCCGGACGGTTCACCCGGTCGAAAAACTTGGACAGCGGCCGGAACGCATCATTGACCGTGATGTCGTAGGCGTACGGCTGCTCAAGCTGCTGCAGGACAGGGTCGGCGGCGCGGGTGGCGAAGGTGTCGGACGGCAGCAGCAGCACCGGGAGCCGGTTGGTGGTGGCCAGCGCGGCACCGGTGAGCAGGTTGGACGAACCCGGACCGATCGAGGTGCTGATGGCGTAGGTCTGGCGGCGGCGGGTGTGCCGGGCGTAACCGACAGCCTGGTGCACCTGGGCCTGCTCGTTCCGGCCCTGGTAATACGGCATCAGGGCCGGGTCCAGCTGCTGGTACTGCTTCAGCGCCTGGCCCACGCCGGCCACGTTGCCGTGCCCGAAAATCCCGAACGTGCCCGGAATCAGCCGCTCACGGTAGTCAACGCCGCCCACCGTGTCCACGGTGTACTGCCGGGAAAGGTATTCGACGACGGCCTGGGCCACCGTCATCCTGCGCGTAGTTGTGCCCATGGCTAGTTCTCCGGGAATTCTATGGTGTGGTGCAGGAGCGAGGCTGCCGCGGCAACGGCGCCGGCGACGTCCCCGTCCGCGGGGTATAGGAGGGTACGGCCAACGGTGAGGCCCTGAACTCCCGGCAGTGCCAGCGCAGCCTGCCAGGAGGCGAAGACTTCGTCCTGGGATCCGTCCGGATCCCCGCCCAAGAGGACGGTTGGCATGGTGGTGGCGGCCATGACGCGTTCCATCTCCGCCACCACGGGAAGCTTCATCCAGGTGTAGGCGCTCGTGGAACCCAGGCCCTCGGCGATGGCGATGGACTTAATCACGGAGTTGGTGGAGAGGTCGTTGCGGACCCGGCCATTTTCGCGGACGGACAGGAACGGCTCCACCATGGCGATCAATTTCCGCTCCGCCAGGGAATCGATGGCCTTGGCTGTCGCTTCCAGGGTCGCCACGGTGTCCGGGTCGCCCAGGCAGATACGGGTCAGCATCTTGCCGCCGTCCGCACCGAGCGCTTCGAGGGCGGCGGCGGTGTGGCCGGTGAACCGGTCGTCGAACTCGTTGACCAGGCCGGACAGGCCGCCGCGGTTCATCGATCCGAACACCAGCTTGCCGTCCAGGGCCCCCAGCAGGAGCAGGTCGTCCATGATGTCCGGGGAAGCCAGGACTCCGTCAACCGCCGGGTTGGCCAAGGCGATCTGCAGCCGGTCCAGCAACTGGCGCCGGTCCGCCATGGCCACCGGATCGCTGCCGACGGACAGGGCACCGCGCGCCGGGTGGTCGGCGGCGACGATGAAGTTCTGCCGCCCGGCCTTTACGCCAGGGTGGCGGCGGCGCGACTTCGCGGCGCGGGCCACAGCGTCAGGGTCTTCCAGGCGGATGGTGCTTAGGTGCTCGTAGCGGCGGGGATTGTCATCCACGGCGTTGGTCGAGGCGGCGTGCGTCAGGGTCACAGTGCTGCTCCTTCGGGAATTGAAGCGCCCGAAGCCGCACCCGGCACGGTACGGCCGCGTTCGGCCAGCAGCGAGGTGACCTCATCCGGCGTCGGCATCGCATCGGCGCAGGACAAGCGGGAGGCCACAATCGCTCCCGCGGCGTTCGCGTAGTCCAGGACCTGCTCCAGCGGCCAGCCGGACAGCAGCCCGTGGCAGAACGCGCCGCCGAACGAATCACCGGCACCCAGGCCGTTGAGGGTTTCCACCGGGACGGGGGCGGAGACCACGCGCTCGGTACGCGTCTTGGCCATCACGCCTTCGGCACCGAGCTTGACCACGGCGATCTCGACGCCGGCGGCCAGCAGCCGGTCCGCCTGCTCGTCCGGGGTTCCCTCTCCTACGGCCACGGCGCATTCCTTGTCATTGCCGATGGCGACGGTGACATGCGGGAGAATCCTGGCCACTTCTGCGCGGGCTTCTTCCTCGGAGGCCCAGAACATGGGCCGGTAGTCCAGGTCCAGGATGGTGAACTGCCCCTCGGCCAGGCCGGTGCGGGGACGGGCCTCATGGGCAGCGAGGTGCGCGGAGCGGGAAGGTTCCTGGCACAGCCCTGTCACTGTGGACCAGAAGATGCGGGCGCGGCGAATGGCTTCGAGGTCCAGCTCTTCAGCCTTGATCTGCAGGTCCGGAGCAGTGGGGAAACGGCCGTAGAAGTACAGCGGAAACTCGTCAGTGGCCGGCTTGATGGCGCAGAATGTCACCGCCGTGGGCCAGTCCCTTACCGGCGTGACGAACGTGTCGTCGACATTGAACTTGTGCAGTTCCCGGTGCAGGTAAGTGCCGAATGCGTCGTCCCCGGTGCGGGTAATGACGCCCGTCCGGCGGCCGTGGCGGGCGGCAGCAACAGCCACATTGGACGGTGAACCACCCAGGTATTTGCCGAAGGAGTTGACGTCCTCCAGGCCAACCCCGATGTCGTTCGGGTAGATATCAACGCTGATGCGCCCGATCGTAAGAAGCTCGTGGGTCACGTGAATCGTGGACCTTTCTGGTGTGGAACTCGAATCCTTGAGGGGCAGGTTCTCCGGAACTGGGCGGCCCCGTGATGTGGGCCACAGAACTACCTTGCAACAGATCGGTTGTCATGTCAAAGGTTTGTACTGACATACTTACAGTCAGACTGGACGCCTCCGGGAGGGTTCAGCGTTACTTCTTCGGGACGGCAAGCTCACCAGTCACGTACTGCGCGCGGCCGAATCCGAACGACCAGTCCTCGGCAGTGTTTTCGACGTAGCCAATGAAGACATCCTCACCGGAAACGCCCACCGCCGACAGCTTCTCGGCGACGGCCGCAAAGAGCCGCTGCTTGGCCTCCTGGGACCGTCCACCCTGGGTAAAGATCTGAATCATCACCACGCCCCCAGTGCGCTCAAACCCAAGGCCCGCGTCCTGGGCGAAAATCTGCCCCTGGGGGTGCTCGGTGACGATATGAAAGTAGTCGCGTTCGGGGATGCCGTACTCGCCAAGGATCGCGTCGTGGATCCCCCGACTTAGCTTCTTCAGGTCATGGCGGGTACGGCCTTCGTTGACATCAATACGAACAAGAGGCACAGAGTTCTCCTTTGAGAGTATGTTAGAACATTCTAACAATATAGAGGAACGTCGGCAATGTTGGCCAGGTCTAGCTGATCTTGGCGCTGCAACGGTAGAAGGCGCCCGTCCGGCGCAACCAAAGCAAATCTCCTCAAGTCCGGAGAAATGGCTCGCTGCCGGCGAGATTGCCCACTTGGACTACACCTCAACCTGACATCAGAGTGGGGCGGCATGAGCTGTGAAGTTCGGCGATCTTTGACGGTGCTTTGTTTGCGCTGTTTGTCGTTAGTTGCGGATGACCAGAGTGCTGGCGGCTGCTTCGATGACGTCGTCAGTGATGGTTTCGAGCTGGTTGATCTTCAGTACGCGGGTGATCTAGGGAGGGAAAAAGGAATCAAGAGAGTCGGTCAACCTGTCTAGACTTGTTTGCAGGAATGAGCTTGGAAGGGATGGACTGCCATGGCGGCCAGATATGTAACGATCGCTGAGGATCTGCAGGCCCGGATCGCCGAAGGGCAGTGGGAGGTGGGCGCCTTCCTGGCGTCCGAGCCGGAGCTCGCATCCAAGTATGGAGTGTCCCGGGAAACGCTCCGCGCGGCGCTTCGTCAACTCGAGGATGCCGGCCTGATTGCCAGGCGTAAGGGCCAGGGTACACGGGTCGTCAGGCTCCAGCCGGTGCAGGAATTCCATACAACGCTCTCCTCGATCGAGGAATTGGCGCAGTATGGACGGACGGCTGAGCGCACCATCCTCTCCGTCGAAGAGGTGGTTGTTGGCGGCCCTTTGGCTGATGAGCTGGTGGTGCCTGAAGGTACGCTGCGCACGGTCATCACATCAACCCGACGGGATCCCGCGGAGGGCGGCCGGGCGGCGTCCTGGGCAAAGGTCTACATCTCACCCGCGGATGCACACCTCATTCAGGATGACCTCAAGGATAGTGACCGGCTCGTCGCCGACCTGGTCGCCGAGCGCACCGGTCGCCAAGTCATCCGGGTTCTGCAGCAGATCAAAGCGACCGTACTGGACGAGGAAGCTGCCAAGGCGTTGGGGGAAATACCCGGCTCAGTGGCGTTGCGGCTGACGAGGCGTTATATCGATGCTGACGGCGGGATCCTTGCTGTCGCGATCAGCACACACCCGGCCGCCCGCTTCGTCTACGAATCGGTCCTCGAGCGCGGCTAGAACCGCCTTTCGGTCGCCTGCTGCAAGACCGGCCTTGACATCACCCCATGACATGCCTCACATTTGTCTAGACAGAAAATGTGTCTAGACAAGTGAGGCGTCAATGAAGTCGCAAGAACAGCTCCTGGAAGCAGCCGCTCCCCGTCCGAAGAAAGCCTGGTACTGCAGCCTGGGTACACAGGTCATGATTGCCATGGCCCTGGGAATCGGGGTGGGCTTTGCCTTCCCCGGGTTCTCAGCCCAGCTCAAGATCGTGGGGGATCTGTTCCTGGCGCTGATCAAGGCGGGCATCGCGCCGTTGGTCTTTTTGACGGTGGTGCTGGGCATCCTCTCGGCCGGAAACCTCAAGCAGGCCAGCAGGATCGGGTTCTCGGCTCTGATTTATTTCGAGGTGATCTCCACCGTTGCCCTTGGCCTGGGACTGCTGGCCGCTAACCTCCTGCAGGTCGGGGAAGGCGCCGGCGCGCTCACCGCTAACAGTGGAAAGCCCCCGGCAACGGATGGCGACCACTCCTTTGCCGGCTTCCTGAAGGGAATCTTCCCGGAGAACTTCTTCGGTGCCTTCACGTCCGGCCAGTTGCTGCAGGTCGTTATTCTCGCCGTGATCTTCGGCGCCGGCCTCCTGACCCTCAAGCCGGCCGTTCTCGGCAGGATCCAAGGCGGCCTCGACACCGTCTCCGAGGCATTCTTCGGCTTCATCAACGTGATCATGAAGCTCGCACCCATCGGCGCCTTCGGTGCCATCGCCTACTCGGTCGGCACCAACGGCAGCGCCATGCTGATCGCACTCGCCCAGCTCGTGCTCGAATACTGGGCCGTCGTCGCCCTGTTCATCACCGTGGTCCTCGGCCTCGTCTGCCTGATCGCAGGGTTCAACGTCTTCCGCATCCTGCGCTTCGTGAAGGTCGAAATGTCCCTCGTGCTCGGCACCGCCTCATCTGAGTCGGCCTTGCCCGGACTGCTGAAGAAGCTCACCGCGATGGGCTGCTCCAAGCAGAGCGTCGGACTCGTCGTTCCCACCGGCTACGCCTTCAACCTTGACGGCACCTCGCTGTACATGTCCATGTGCACCATCTTCCTGGCCAACGCCTTCGGCGTTCACATGGGACTGGGCGAACAGCTGGGCCTGCTCGCGATCATGCTGCTGACCTCCAAAGGTGCAGCCACCGTCTCCGGCGGCACCTATGTCGTCTTTGCTTCCACTGTGGCCGCCACCGGATACCTCCCGCTGGAAGGCGTCGCCATCCTCTTCGGCGTCTACCGGTTCATGTCCATGGCCACCGCCTTCTGCAACACCTTCGGCAACGTTGTGGCCACCATCGTTGTTTCCAAGATGACTAAGGAAATGGACGCCCGGAAGGTCCGCCGCGCACTGGCCGACCCCGCCGCGTTCTTCGCCGAAATGGACCGCCAGGAAGCCCTGGAAGCAGCTTCCCCTACCGGGCACGGCACCGCCGCTGAAACACCAGCCCTAGCCACCAGCGGCGCCCCCGAAATCGTCTCCACCGCCTCCACGAAATAAAGGACCATCCATGAGCTCCACCGTTTACGACTCCCTGCTATTCCGCGACATGTTCGGCACCGCCCGAATGCGCGCCATCTTCAGCGACGACGCCTACGTCAGCCGCATCATCGACACCGAGACCGCACTCGCCCGTGCCGAAGCCCAAGTCGGACTCATCCCCGCCGACGCCGCCGCCAGGATTACCAAGACCGCAAACTTCGCCGGACTCGACCAGGAACGCCTGCGCCTCGAAACAGAAATCGTCGGCTACCCCATCCTGCCCATCGTGCAGCAGCTCTCTGAACAGTGCGGCGACGACGGCCGCTACATCCACTGGGGCGCAACAACCCAGGACATCATGGACACCGCCACCATGCTCCAGTGCAAGGAAGCCGTGGGCATCCTCACCGAACAGCTCGACGGCGTACGTTCCGCCCTCGCCCGGCTGGCAGAAACCCACGTCAACACCCTCGCCGCCGGCCGCACGCACCTGCAGCACGCCCTGCCAGTGACCTTCGGCTACCGCTGCGCCGTCTGGCTCTCCTCCCTTGACCGGCAGGCCGACCGCCTCGCTCAGGCCACCCAGCGGGACCTGATGGTCCAGTTCGGCGGAGCCGCCGGCACCCTCGCCTCCCTTGGCGAAGGACCAGAAGGCCTGGAAACACGGGCCGCCCTGGCAACGGAGCTCGGCCTGACTGACCCCGACATCACTTGGCACGTCGCCCGTGACGGCCTCGCAGAACTGGTTTCCCTGCTGGCCAACATCGGCGGTTCCCTGGGCAAGATCGCCTTGGACGTCATGCTGATGTGCTCCTCCGAATACGGTGAAACCGCCGAGCCATTCGTAATGGGCCGCGGCGCCAGCTCTACCATGCCCCAGAAACGTAACCCGATCTCCTGCGAACTCATGCTCGCCGCAGCAAAGATGCTTCGCGACAAATCCTCCACCATGTTCGACGCGATGGTGCAGGACTTCGAACGCGCCACCGGTCCCTGGCACCTGGAATGGGCCACCATCCCCGAGTCCTTCCTGCTACTCTCCAGCTCCCTCGCCCAGGCAGAATTCATGCTCTCCGGCCTCGAAGTCAACGTCGAGCGGATGCGCGAAAACACCGCTATCACCGGCGGGCTCATCGTCGCCGAAGCCGTCATGATGGCCGTCGCCCCGGTCCTGGGCCGCCAGGAAGCACACCACGTCATCTACGACGCCTGCAAAACCGCCATCGAAACCCACACCACCCTCGAATCCGAACTCCTCGCCCACCCCGAACTCGTCCAGCACCTCGGTGCACAACGCATCGCCCACCTCTGCGACCCCGCCGGCTACCTTGGCAGCGCAGGCGCCATGACCAAACAGGTCATCTCTGCCCGCACGCGGTAGTCCAGACATCCGAACGGCCAGCCCACCGTGCACGCGAGTGCACCGGTGGGCCTGGTCTTTTAACAGGTGAGACGTCTGATCCCTGTCTCATAATCCCTCTGCCTCGAAATCGTCGAGTTACGAGGTAGTTCGAGCCGGCGCCGGCGGGAGACTGCCTCCGGGCCGAGCCGGCCTCGGCGCGTGATCCGAGGGCGACACGGAGCGGTGCAAGAACACCGCCATTTATCGCCAACTGTCACAGCCGCTCGGCGCCGAGCAGCTACCGACGCCTGCATACGCTCCGGTCCCAGACTATAGCCAGTTTCGAACAGCGCTTGCAGGCTGATCGTCCGACGCAGCACACCCTAACCTGACGTCAGGTGACGATGAGCAAAGCGTCAGAATTGGGTTCTCAAGGTAGTTGCTGCACAGGCCTGGAGAGTGGTCTTAGACCCCAGCCTGACATCGCGGTGGTTCCGCTATCGAGTTTGTTGGAGATGCAGACTCACCGTGGTGCCCTCAGCGGGACTCCCAGTAATTTCGAGTCGGCCTCCGTGCGCTGCGGCGATCCTGGAACAGGTCGCCAAGCCCAACCCGGACCCGCCGGGATCGCCGTCGCGGTGCAGTCGCACCAGTGGTTCGACCACCCGGACGCGGTCGCCCAGACTGATTCCCTTACCGTTGTCCACCACCCTCACTACGACCCCGGTGTCCGAACGCTCACCCTCGACACGGATAACCGGAGGAACCCCGGGGCGGCTGTACGCGACAGCGTTACTGATCAGGTTCTGCAAGGCCATCCGCATCTGCCCCTCGTCCGCATCAAAGACCAGGTCCTGACACGTAAGGACCGCGCCGGACACCCGTAAGCCCAAGCTCATGTCAATGCTGACCTCTTCCACCAGATCCGACAGGGAAAGTTGTTTCCTCTCGAGGGAACCTCCGAGGGAGGCAAATCCGAGCAGTTCCTCGACCATGGACAGCATTCTGCGGGCACTTGAACCCGCGATGCGCAGGTATTCCGCGATCTCCGCCGGGTCGGGGTCCATGTCGATAGAACCGAGCTCCGTATATCCGAGAATTGATGTCAGCGGGGTGCGGAGATCATGGCTGACCCGACCGGTGAAATCCGCAAGACGTTCGTTGCTGCTCCTGGCCACAGCCAAGGCATCAACAAGGTCCGAGTGGAGACTTGTGACCCTGTGCGCGGCGAGTAATCGGGTGTGGAGGTGGAAGGGGTCCAGTGGTTTTGTGACGTAATCGTCGGCGCCGGCGTCCATGCCGGCCAGGACGTCATTTCGGGATCCGTGGGAGGTCACCAGCACCAGATAGGTGTAGTTGTCTTTGTCAGCGGCTCGGATGGCGCGGCAGAGGCTGAGCCCGTCCATCCCGGGCATACTCAGATCCGTTACGACCACGTGCGGCTGATGGTTACGGTAAAGCTCCCAGGCAGTATCGCCGTCAGCGGCGGTGATGCATTCATGTCCCGACTGTTCAACCGCTGCCCTCGCGACTAGCAAGGACCCCGGGTCATCGTCAACGACCAACACCCTCATGACGGGCACGAGTTGTTCCTGTGCTCCGCTGATCCCCGTTTCACCCACGACAACGGCCCAGCCCTTCGTCACCACAGAAAGTGGCCTGACCATGGCAAATCAAAATAGGTAACACTCGACCCCCGCCGTGTCGATGATGCAGCCCGTTGCCTCAACCGGACAAGGCTGAGTCTACCCATCGACCAATGTCGATGGATCCCACGATGAAGGACAACTTCCACCGGACCCTCGACTACGTTCTCATTCGCTACCGTCGGGCAACCAACCTGACGTCTGCGGGAAGCTCCAGAACGTCTGCGGTCCTGCGATCCGACCTCCTGCTTGTAAAGGCCACTGCGAAAGCACCCATTTCCTTGGGTACGAGGGCCGCCAGTCTCCGCGCCTAGTACGGGGTGCCCTCGGAGTTGAGGTCGGAGGGATATATTTTGGGTGTGCGTCTCCGTCCGGGTGTTCGGTCGGCCCGTGTTTCGAGTTCTTGCGGGCGCTTCACCCGAGAACGATACTCACAAAACTCACAGGATTCACCGGAGGCGCCTAACTCACAAAACTCACAGAAACTCATAGGATGGATCTGTGATTGAAAATCCATTCAGACCCTCGGCGGGAGCGACTCCACCGGAGATCGTCGGCCGGGCAGGCCTCCTTGACGAATTCCAGTACGGCCTCCGGCTTGGCTCGGGCGCCCCGGGCCTGCTGACCATCTTCACCGGCGCCCGCGGGATCGGCAAGACGGTGATGCTCGGGGCAGCACACGACGCCGCCCGCCAGGAAGGCTGGGCAGTCATCGCCGAGACCGCAACGGAAGGCTTCATGGGCCGCATCGGCGAGGCGATGCGCACCCTGACCGAGGAACTTGGCACCGGCCCGCAGAACCGGCGCATCACCGCCATCGGCGCAGCAGGCTTCAGCATCACCACCCAGTTGGCACCCGAACGCCAGGTGGCATGGCGCAGGCTCGGCGAAGAACTCCTCCAACTCCTCAACGACAGAAACACCGGCCTGATCATCACAGTGGATGAGATTCACGCCGCGGACCGCAACGAACTGGCGCAGTTGGCAGCGAGCGTTCAACACTTCATTCAGGACCGGCTGCCGATCGGTTTGGTTTTCGCCGGACTGCCCGCCGCGGTATCGGACCTGCTCAACGAAGGTGTCGCGACGTTCCTGCGCCGGGCCGACAAAATAGACCTCCACGCAGCGGGCATCCGCGACGTCGAAAGATCCTTCACCTCCATTTTCGCCGCGGCCGGTTTCGACATACCGCCGCATCTCGTCCAGGAAGCAGCCGCCTCTACCGGCGGCTACCCCTTCCTGATCCAGCTCGTCGGATACTTCCTCTGGCGCGAAGCCGAGAACAACAACGGCGCGGTGACCGCTGCCGAGGCGGACCGGGCGGTTCAGGCCGCACACCGGCGCAACGCCCGAACCGTCATCGAAGCCGCCCTCTCCACCGCGTCTGGAAAGGACCTCGATTTCCTGCGCGCCATGGCCCAGGATGACGGGCCATCCATCGCTGGCGACATCGGACAGCGTTTGAAAGCGAAGACCAATCTCGTGGCCAACTACCGTTCACGCCTGCTGGCCGCAGGCCTGGTCGAACCAGCCGGCCACGGCAAAATCGACTTCGCGATACCAGGCCTGCGACAGTACCTTCGCAACCTCAACGCCGACTAAGACCACCGACCCGGAACCGCGCAAGCCCCGGGAGCAGAGTCAGAACTCACCGGCCAGTACCCGGGTTCAGCGCAGGAATGTCCAGGAACGCTGGGGCCAAGGCGAGTCGGAACCGGTCATACCTGCCACCCATGAGGCGTGTTCGCTGTGGTCCGGGGTGCGACGGGTCGGCCACGGCTTCCATAGTGTCCTCATGATGGGGCGCCGGGGTGCAGGCGGGTCGCTGGTGAGGAACCGGTACAGGTGCGCGTACTCTCAGCAGAAAGTTGCCTGGAGTAACCTGATGGCCGTCGCTCAGGGGCATGCTCCCCCGGAAAATAGCAGGGCCGGGGTTGGGACAGTCTTGAGCGAACATTGTGCTTAACAGGGGCTGCCGTTTGGTAACCGGTCCTAGCCTTGAACCAAGTTCCCGCCGATTGGGGGGTGGGGTCTTGAAGTGGGGAAGGGCCGGCGGCGGGTCATCCATCAATTTCGGTGGGCCCCACCGCCGGCCCGCCACAGTGAATTCTTGGCTGGCCCCACTCTGCGCGCCTAGCGGCCGAGGTCAGGCGGGCGGTGAAGTGAATCGTCGAGTATCCGCGTTGCAAACCGTCATGCCACCCGTTGAGCCCGGATCCAACTTGGCCCACCGGGCATGGACGCAGTCTCCGGCGTCGAGGGTGAGCACGTCGCGCGTCTCTGCTGTCACCGCGGGAAATGCTCAGGGCAGCCGTTTGCCCGGACACTTCGCGAACAAACGGCGTTCACATCGGCCCGCAGCTGCAGCCGGGCTAGCTCACTTCGCGGGATTGCGTCGAAGGATCCGGAGCAGATCGTCGACCACCATCCGTAATTCCTCGAACCCGTGTTGATAGTACAGAGGGGTCATCTGGTTCAGGGGGGCATCGTCCAACTCCGCCAGTAACCTGATGCCCTGTTCGATGACCTCCTGATCGCTCTCGTAGATCTGTGGGCGTTTTGGGATATCGGGCTCGTCTGTCATGGGTTCCTCGCTTGCCGGGTGGGTTTCGGCGGAGCCGCCTGGGCGGCCCGTCATTGGTGGTGCCGCCGTCAGCGGCTTAGACCGTTTTTCGCCCGCTCCGTGCCGACGGCTGCACCTGTCCGGGTTTTGCGTGCCCTCGCCGCACTCTTGCCGATGGTGATGGCGGCGCCGGGGTGGGTCCCCTCACTCCGAGCTGCGGTGAGCCGGCCGCGGATCTGCGCGTCGCTGGCCCCGGTATTTTCCAGGGACTCGGCAAACTTTGCGTGGTGTTCGGCTGAGCCGTAACCGGCGGACGACGTGCTTTCGGCTGCCCGGCCCTGGTCTGTGAGTCGCTTGCTGTCGTTGCCGGTGACGCGGTGTTCGATGTGCCGGCCGAGGTCTTCGAGGCGGGTGAAGAGTTCCTTTTCGGCGCGTTCGTACCGCTGTTCCGAGGACAGGAACTGAGTGCCGGTAAAGCCGCCCTCGGCAAGGAGTTTGGCTTCGTGCAGTTCCTTGGCTGCTTTGACGAATTGGGGGTCCGTGAAGTGGGCGTCGCCTGCGCCGTTGATGTTCGCGGTGGTTTCTTTGCGCAGTTGCTCGATGTCGGGGCCGTTGATGCCGTCCTTGCCGATGAGGAACAGCCGCTCCTTGATATCGACGTCTGCAGCTGCAGCAGCTTTGGGTGTCTTTGCGCTGTGGGCGCGCTGCAAGGCCTGTGCCAGTTCTGGGTTCGCCAAAAACTCCACGGGTACTTGGTGGCGCTCCATTTCAGGTGCGAACTTTGTCGCCTGGGCGCGGAGTTCCTGTGCCTGCGCAGCCGCGATTAGCTGGATAGCTTTCTCGTGTTCGACTGCGGCTTTCCGTGCTTCTTCTTGGCTTCGTGCCAGCTCGTCCGGCCGAGCTTTTCCAGTCGCTATGGCGTCGATCCCTGATACAAGGTAGGCGGTGTCCGTGCCGACGTCGTATGTGTCGATGCCGTACCGGGCCAGGACTTCTTCACGGATTCTTGTAGAGGCTTCGAGGGCGGTGGGGTCGTGGTCTTTCCAGCCCTCGGCGACTGCGTGGGCGGTGGCAATATCTGCTGGTTGCGCGGTGTCCCACCACTGGTCTTTTTCGATCGGTGCCAGTGCCGCGCGGGCAGCGGCGCGTTCGGCAGCGAGGCGCACCTGGGCTTCGTGCGCCGCCTGGGTGTCGTGGTGTTGCTGCTGCCGCTGGGCTTCCTGACGCCGGCGTGCCAGCGTTTCTGCGATCCGCGCTGCGACTATCAGGGATTGCCGCATGCTGTTGTCGAGAAAGTCGTCGATGCCGTCTGCTTCACTCATGGTGTTCCCTTGCACTGGTGGTGTGAACTTTTATCGGTCGAGCCCCGGCCCGGCGCCCCGGTTGGGCTGATGGGTCTTAGTTGGTGTCGCCGGGGTGGGGGTCGTGGGGACCACGGACCCGGGACGGATCGGGGCCATGCCGCGGCGTGCAATGTCGACAGCCCTGGGTGGAACCGCGGCCGCCTCCCCGGGCTGTTGCCCTGCTCCTACGGGAACGGTCTTGGGCATTGTCGCGGTGAACGGTGCCAGCTGGTTCTCAACGACTGCCCGGATGCGCTGGGCTTCCCGGGCACGGCCGGACTGGGCATGCATTTCATACACGGCGAAGGCGGTGTTGATCAGCTGCACCATGAGCGCCGTTTGCGCGGCCGTTTTGTTCTTGCTGGACGCTGCCATGAACAACATGGCGGTGCCGGCAATGGAAGGAAGTGCCACCGGTTTGCTGTGCTGCCGGGGGTTGCGGAGCTGGGCTGTGCGGGACAGTTCGGCGGCGGTTGCGGCCAGCGGGCCGGGGGTTGGTTCGAGCCGGTGTGACCAGGCGGCGAAGGCGCCGGAAACGTCGCGGGCTGCTTTGGCCCAGGTCGCGTGATCGTCCCGTGGGATGCTGCGGAGCTGGTCTGCGAGTTCGGTGGCGTTTCGGGTGTAGTCGACCCAGAGCTGCGGGTCCGGTGTAGTTTGTTCCGCGCCGTGGGTGTTGGCCTTGCGTTTGTTCCGTGCTGCCGCGTTCCATTCGGCCGCGGCCTCGGTTGCCGCTTGTGGGGTGTCGGCCCATTCCTGCCGCAGTTGTCCGAGGCGGAGGTCGGTGGCGAGGGTGCCGCCGCCGAACCAAATCGGCCGCTCCCCCGGCTTGGGACGCTCCGCGACGGAGTAGCCAACGATGACGTCGGTGGTGTTCTTCGCGTAGCGGGGGCGGACCAGCAGCCCGGTGTCCCGGGCGCGGCGGACGAACTCCGCTTCGCTGCCGGATGCGGCCGCGCTGGCCCGCACTTTGCGGGCGAGGGAGGCGCGGTGCATCTCGCGCTGGTCGCGTGCCGCGGTGGCCTTCTCGGCCCGGTCGTAACCGCGGGTCGCGTGGACGCTGGAGAGTTCTTCGAGACCGTACTTGGTTTCCAGGTCCCGGCAGGTCTGTTGTGCGCGTTTGTAGTCGCCGTGGGCGGAGGCTTTGGTGCCGTCTTCGCGGACCAGTGAGACGGCGATGTGGATGTGGTGGTTGCCGTTCTCACTGGTTCCGTGGTTGATCGCGACCCACCGGCACTGCGATTTGCCGCTGGCTTCGGTGAAGCCCATGGCGTCGACGAAGTCGTTGGCGATATCGCCCCATTGCTGGTCCGTCAGGGCGCCTTCTTCTGCGCGCAGGCTCAGGGAGCAGTGCCACACGCTGGCGTCCTTGTATCCGGCGAAAACGCGCTGCTTCTTCACCGGGTCCCAGACCATGTCCTTGACCCGGACTTCGACACCGAAGGCCTTGCGTGGCTGGTCCAGGTGCTTCGCGATTGCGGCCGCGTCGTCCTTGTCCAGGACACCGTCGTCGTACCACGCCATGATCGCAGCGTCCCCCGCCACCAGGTGCGGGTCGGTGTGCGCGTTCTTCGTCTTATCCGCATCCGTCGACACCAGATACACCATTAGGCCGGCCATCATCGAGCCGCGGGTGATGTTCGGCATCATCCCTACATCAGCCCCTCAATGGTGCGGTCGATCCGAATCGCCACCTCACGCACATACGCCAAAGCAGCCTTGGCGTCCTGGGGGAACTCGTCGCCGGCGTTTGCATGCCGGGCGATCTGGTTCACGTTGTTCGACACCCGCGCCAGCAGCGTGTGGATCGCCATCAGTTCAGCCATTGCCGCCCGCCGCTCCGTCGGGGTCTCCGAGCCTTCCGACAACGCTGCCGTGACCAGCAGGTTTGGGACAGTGACCTTCTCCCTCGCCGCCCTCGCAACCAGGGCCGCTTCCTCCGCAGCCGTCACCCACACCTCACGGCGCTTCTTCGTCCCCGCAGGGGAATTCGCCCGCCGCCGCCGCGAAAGCCGGGAGCGCGGCACATCTTCCTCATTCACGCACTCCCCCAATCCCTCGGTTCCCGCAGTCAAAAGCCCAGCGCAGCGACCCCGAAACCCGGGGACCCACAAGCCAGTGTGCCAAACGACGACGCAGGAGCCGTGCAGGACACGCCCGTTTACGCCCGTGTAAACGTATAGCTTGCTCCGCTCCAGAAAGCCGGGTGGTCAACGGCGTGTTGGGCGGTGATGGACGCTGGCGTCGGGCTAGGGTGGAGATACGCCACGACACGCTTTCTCAGGGGGAGACAATGCGTCCAATCGAAACGTCCACCGACCGGCTGCGATCAGGCAGCCTGACCTACGAGCCCGAAAACGCAGCCATCTGGGGCGGGAAAATCACAATCGACCTACCGGTCGATCCCCCGGCCCCGCGCCAGCATCTCGTCACAGCAGCAACCGACCAGCTGCCGACCGGAAAACATCATGAGAGCGGCAACGAATGGGATGACGACTGGGTCGACGCGCCGCCCGTAACAATCCAGGGCTGCATCGACAAAGTCGCTAACCGGCACCTCAACGACGCCACCGGATCCAGTGCCCACATCTGGATCGGCGCCGAACGCCTAACCGCGTGGGTTATCCTGCCAGCTCCCCTGCCCGAGCGTCCCGACACCCCACTGCCCGGACCCCTCTTCAAGGAGTACGGGCCGGAACCTGAGACCTATCTGCGCCACGTCGAGCACAGGGCGCTGACGCCCGACCAGGAAGCCATTCTCCCGGCGGTCATCGAATCAGTCCGCGACGTTCTCCCGCCGGCACTCCAACCCCACCTCGACGACATCTCCCACCTGGTCGCACAGGAGATCCCCGCCGCGGAAGACCTGCTGCGCGCCTACCAGCGCACCTCCATCCCGGAAGTTCTCGCCGAATACGACCGGGCAGGCAGGCCCGAACCACTCGAGCCCGAATACCAGCAAGCGGTGAAAACCGCTCAGCTCTCCTTCCCGCGCCACGCCACCGAAGCCCTCACGACCGCCGCCCATACCGTGGCGGCGACACCCTCAAAGGCTGCCGCCGGCGTCGCCGCCCGCCCCGCCTTCGACCGCTGACCACCACCCGAAAAGGAACACATCCAGCATGGCCGCCATCAACATCGAAGCAACCAAAAACCAAGCCCGCGCACTCCTGAACTCGCGCATCAAGTCCGTCGAAGAACTCGTCCACGCACGCCAGCGCGTCACCGACCTCAAAGAACAGCTCGCCGCCGCAGAACGCGACGACAAGCGCGCCTACGTCAAGGCAACCCGCGACGGCTGGAGCCCTGACGAACTGAAGAAACTCGGCCTCGAACCTGCCGCCGCAGGGCGCCGACGCAAAGCCCAAGCCAAACCCGTCGAGACCCCCGGCACATCAGACTCACACGGCTCACAGGCGACCTAGCCCCTCGCGCACATGTGCACGGCAAAAGCTAAAACCCTTCGGGCTTTCCCCGCACACATGTGCACGACGGGACCCAACTGACCGGCTGCACACAAACGCCAGGTCACCACACCCACGAACCCGCCTCTGGGAGCCGGCGAATGTGCCCAGCCTCGAAAGACGAAACGCACCAGCGGCAGCCTTCCCCATGGTCCAAGACCTCCGCTGCCGACGCACCAAAAGAGCGCTCGGGTTTCTTCAGCCGCGACGACACAGGACTACACAGCGCCGCATGCCGGACAGATTCGGAACCACTCCCAGGGGGCTGGCTTCTAAGGCACAGGGGGCTTCCCGGGCCGGTACAGGGCGGTGACAACCACAAGCAGCAGGGCGGCGCTAATCACCACCAACTTCCGCTGGCCCGCGTGATCCAAGCAATGGCACCAGCCGCAGCACAAGAGTTCATAAGATGGTGACCCTGGCCCGGCAAAAACGGAAGGCCGACACCCGTCAGCGGGTGCCGGCCTTCGACGTTTCAGTTGCTGTGGGTCAGTCGTCTGCGGGGGACTCCCCCTCGGAAACCTGGCCGGATGCAATGCGCTCCGCTGTCTTCTCGTACGCGGCATCGATGTACGCGCTCAGATCATCTTCCCGGACGCGCCAAACGCCGCGGCCGCCAAACTGAGCTGCCCTCAACTCTCCACTGCGCACGAGCGCATAGACCAACGGTTTACCAAGGTTCAGGACTTCCTCAACCTGGTCCAGTGTCAACATCCGCGGGAACGGGTTAGCCACGGGCGCACCACTCCTGCTTACTTCCTCAGACCTCTTACCCACGCTTACGTTTCCTCGCTTCGGTGCTGCATCTCATCCATCGTTCTCTGCCCCCGCCGCAGCTCGCCGGCCGGCACGGGAGGCCAGGGCTTGCCGCCGTTGTACTTCCGCTGCAGACGCTTCACTTCACGCATCGTCGCCCGAACAATCAGGTCCGAAACACTGGCGTCGCCCTCCTGCAGCCCGGCAGCCTTGAACGCCGCCCGGACCTGCCCGGCCTGGTCCTCCGTGTAGTACGGCGTGAACGCAGCGATCCGCTTAGGCCTGGTCATGTGCGGGCTGTCCGTCCGTCTGGGGACCCTGCGGGGTGATGCGCTGCAGCAGAGCGTCATGGGCCTCCTGGAGTGCGGCCGCGCGCGCCTCCGCGGCCGCGGCCCGCGTACCTGCAGCGTTGGCGTCGGCTGCTGCCTGACGTTCGGCGGATCGTGCCTGGTCAACTTGCTCCGCCGCGCCGGCCAACTGGCGTTCAAGCTCGGCGATTTTCGCAGTCAACTCCGAGACCGCGTCGTCCTTCTCGGCGGTGACCTTATCGAGGTCAGCGACGAGCTCGGCGACTTCCTCATTCAATTCCTTTTTCTCCTGCGCCCAGGCCACTTCGGTGGCGGCGTGGCGCTCGTTCGCCGCGGCCGACGCTTCGGCCCAACACGTCCCCGCAAGCCGGGCAGCCTGCTCCAGGATTGTCGGCGGCGTCGCCGCGACCTGGCCACCAGCGGCCTGCTTCTCCTCCGCCCATTCCTTCAAATACCGCGTAGCGTCCGCATTGCTCACCCCAGCTTCTGCACGAACCGTGGAGACGGTTGGCCTGCGTTCGGCGCTGATCTTCTCAGCAGCGGCGAATACACGGTCCTTAACACTCAAAGCCACGGCGGAACCCTTTCAAAAAAATAGAAAAATAGTAGGAGTAGTAGCAAAACTACTACTCCTACTATTCGTTGGCAAGGGTCTTAGCAGCGCCGCTCGTCTAGAACGGGGGTTCGGAGTCGGGGCCGTTGCCCCAACCGGCGGCGTTGCTGTTCGCCGGGACGGCCCAGGGGTCATCCTGTGGTGCCGACTGCGCTCCCCCGGCACCGTTCCCTCGGTTCCCGAAACCGCCACCGGCCTGACCGCCCTGGCCGGTGCTGCGCTGGGTGCGGTTTACCTTCGCATTGGCATACCTGAGTGAGGGGCCGACCTCGTCCACTTCGAGCTCGATCACGGTGCGCTTCTCGCCTTCCTTCGTTTCGTAGGAGCGGGACTTCAACCGGCCCATGACGATCACGCGCATGCCTTTGGTCAGGGACTCGGCCACGTTCTCCGCCGCTTCCCGCCACACACTGGCACGGAGGAACAGCGTTTCCCCGTCCTTCCACTCGTTGGACTGGCGGTCGAACGTCCTGGGCGTTGATGCGATGGTGAAGTTCGCGACGGCCGACCCACTTGTCGCAACTGCCGTGAGTTTCGTTTGACGGCTTTAGCCCTGACATTACGCGGTTCCCTTCTATCGCGGTCATTTCCGCGGCAGCGACGCGTAATGAAGTTTATTCAAGATTCCTGAAGGACTTAGTGTTTTCCTGACATTCGTTCACCAGGGTTGAAGTGAGGCACGCGTGGTTAAGTTGGCGGTCGTCCGCCCGGCCATGGCCAGGCACGCGCTGTCGCCGCAGGAGCTGGACGATTTCGAGCAGGAGCTCGTTGACCAGTTCGCTCTTGCCGCGGCCGCCACCGGCATCACTGACGAGCACATTGCGCAGGAACGCTCGGTGATCTTTGCATTTCTCCGATTCCTCGGAAACTACCTCTGGACCGCTCAGCCTGAAGACGTCGACCGGTTCCTCAACAGGGAGCGCAAGGTGCGTGGACTGGCCAAAGCCACTATCCATGGAAAAGCCGGCACCCTCGCCCGCTTCTTCGAGTTCCTGACCAGCCGCTACCAGGGCGAGATTCACCAGCACACGGGACACATCGTCACGCAGCCCGTGGATGAATTCAACAGGCCTGCGAAAGCCGACTACGACGGCGTCATCCGCGTGCCGCCCTCCCGGGGAGAGGTGGAGGTGATGTTCTCGGGGTGGCGGGAGGCGCTGCCGG
The DNA here is from genome assembly GCF_039907755.1 of Pseudarthrobacter sp. CC12. Classification (NCBI taxonomy): domain Bacteria; kingdom Bacillati; phylum Actinomycetota; class Actinomycetes; order Micrococcales; family Micrococcaceae; genus Pseudarthrobacter; species Pseudarthrobacter sp. CC12. The sequence goes on from NZ_JARDJH010000024.1 coordinate 20,318, forward strand.
ATGCCCGGAAGTATCTGCCGGCGGCCCGGGCCTACGTCGCCGCCTCGCTGTGGCGGCGCGTCGGGCTGAGGATCAACGAAACGGTCATGCTCGACATTCGTGACTGGCGGCCGGACTTGGGTGAGCGGGGAAAACTGCACGTAAGGTTCGGCAAGGGAAGCATGGGCCGTGGACCCAAGGCCAGGATGGTGCCGGCGATCAACGGCGTCGACGCCTTGTTGAATTGGTGGCTCACCGATGTCCGTCATCAGTTCGGTGATGACTGGCAGAATCCAAACGCACCGATGTTTCCGAGCGAACGGCGCGACGCGGATTTGAGTTGCCGCCGGAGAGCCGGAGATGACACGCTGCGGACCGGTTTCGCCAACGCCGTCGATCTGTGGCTGCCTGACTGGTCTGGCCGGCTGACGCCTCACGGGATGCGCCATTTCTGCGCTTCGTCCATGTATGAGCACGGAATGGATCTGAAGGCCATCCAGGACCTGCTCGGGCATGAATGGCTTTCGACAACTACCCGCTATATTCACGTCCACGACAATCATGTGGAGGCAGCATGGGCCGTGGCGAACGATCGCGTCGCGTTGCGATGGGGAACTGGAACGAGGTGAACCGATGCGTTGGAACCTGCGCATGAAGGCCGCAGAACGCGGCATCTGGAAGTCAACGGAGCTGCGACGCCGGTTGTCGGATGCCGGGCTGGAGATGAGCGCCGGGAAGATGTCGGCGCTCTGGACCGGAACCCCGACGTCGATCCGGCTCGACGACCTGGACGTCATCTGCCATGTCCTGGATTGCGAGCCCACCGAGCTGCTCATCAGGGAACCCGAGGTTGTCGCTGCCCGGCGCCCGGTCAAGGAGAACACTGCCGCAGTGGGCGGCGCGCAGGTGATCACCCCGCGGCTGGGACGTAACCGTAGCCTTCCGCCGGTGTGAGCGCACCACGGACCTGCCCCTGATGCGGTGAGCGTCCGGTCGCGACAGCCCGGGACGTGTTCTGTCACCAGTGCATGCCGGGCGGACCGTTCATTCCTCCGCCCTGCCGCAAGTGCGGCAGCAACGACCTGTATTTCTCCGGTGGGCTTTGCCGGCGGTGTCACCGTTTCGCACCTCATGTGATCGACAGCTGCATCGATTGCTTTGGCTGGGGTGTCACGCGAACAAGCGGCTGGCTCTGCGAAGGCTGCCGCGGGTGGCGCCGTCGGTTCACGAACATTGGTCCATGCCGTTCCTGCACCGAGGTAAAAGCGCTGAGCGGTGAAGGTTTCTGCCGACTTTGCTTCCGCACTGCAGTGGGCGCACGGCCGCACGGAATCGGGCCAAGTGTGCTGGAGATGAACCGGCACGGCCAGCAGCTGTTCCTTGTCGGTCTCTTGCGGCAGAAACGCCATCCCGTCGCCTCTGGACCGGAAACTGCGCCCCGGCGCCGCAGGTCATATCCGGTTGAACACCAGCAGTTGACCCTGGTTGACGCACCCCGGGACTTCACGAGGATCCGGGGTGTTGAATTGCTGCCGGATCCGGGATTCGGCGAGTTCCTGGACGACGCGGTCCGTTCCCATGCGGAAGAGCATGGCTGGAGCAAGACGCGGATCAACGTAACCCGCCAAGGTCTGCGGTTGCTCGCCTACGCCCAAGCGACACCGGGCGCGCCGATCAAGGCAAGTGAGGTGGCAGAGCTTAATCCCGTCGCTTTCAACCGGCAGCCCATCCTGGACGTGCTGGATTCCGCGGGCATTCTTGACGATGACAGGGAACCGGCGATCATGACCTGGTATGCGCAGCGGATAGCGGATCTGCCTGATGGCATGGCAGATGAGATGAACACCTGGTTTCAAATCATGCTCCGAGGCAGCAGCACCTACCCCCGTTCCAAGCCCCGCGCGCCTGTGACCATCCGGGTCCGGGTCAGGTCCCTGCTGCCCGCTCTGCGGGCATGGGCCGCCGAAGGCCGCACCTCCCTCCGGGAAATCACCCGGGACGACATCAACCAGGCATTGCCGCCCCAAGGAAGTAACCGCACCCTGACCTGCACCGCGCTGAAGTCGCTGTTCCGGATACTCAAGGCAAAACGGCTCGTCTTTTCAAATCCGACAACCCACCTCAGGTCCGGGCGACCGGAATCCCGGATCCCGTTGCCGATCAATGATGCCGCCATGCGCGCTGCATTGGGCTCCGGTAACCCCGCCCGCGAAGCTTTGGCATCGCTGATTGGCTATCACGCACTGCGCAGCGGGCAGGTCCGGGGTCTGCTGCTGACCGATGTCCGCGACGGCCGACTCTACCTGCCTGACCGGACCATAGTGCTGGCACACCCCGCACGCCGCTGTCTCACGGCATGGCTGGACCACCGAAGCAGGACATGGCCCGAGAGCATCAACCCTCACTTCTTCATCAACATCCAAACGGCAGTACGAACCGCCAAAGTCAGCCACGTCTGGATCAACAGCACCCTCGGTTTCGCCGCCCAGGCGCTCCGGGAAGACCGCATCCTGGACGAAGCAATCGCCACCAAGGACATCCGTCGCATCGTCGATCTCTTCGGCCTCAGCGTCAAAGGCGCTGAACGCTACCTTCGTTCCCTCGACGACGTATCGACATGACGAGGGTCCGTCGATCAGGGATCGGCGGACCCTCAATGCGTCCGGGAAAGAAAGGACTCCAATGACAGGGATGTCTTCGGGCTACTTCTCAGTCCCCGACGCCCCCTTCCCTTAGCAGGTCAGCGGCACGCGGCCTGTCAGGCCGGTCGAGCTGCTGGCAGAGCAATCGAAAATGACCGTTCCCACAGGCTGTTCAATAACGAGATGGATGGACGTAATGGTCAGTGTCGGGTTGACGCCTGTCCAGTTGGGATTCGGGCAACCAGCCTCGGCTCCCGTTACTGTTGCCGGCGCAGTTAGAACCGACGGCTCGGTAACAAGGGTCAAATTGCCGTTCTTGATTGCGTCGCCGCTGATGAACGTCGGCGCTGTTGCAGGGCCCACCAAGACCTTGTTTTGTCCCGGCGCGACATTGCCGCCCTGATTCTGGCACTGGTAGACGGCGGAACCCGAAGTGGTTACCGTAGCGAGCAGATCATCGTTACCGAGGCCGGTGAGCACTGTGCGGCACGTGGTGGACGCGGACCCCGTTGATGTGGAAACGGTACAGACTGGTTCGCCGCCCTTTTTGAAGTGCGGGCTGGCGGCCTGCGCTGCAGACAGCCCCGTCGTAAACACGATGAAGATGGCTGCCAACAGCATCATCAGCGGCCGAAGGTGATTTTTCATGGCTTGCCTCATTGAAAGAGCATGCATCTGCTAAGCCGCAGTTAACGCTCATGCACCGCGGCTGACAATGGCCGACCGTTGCCCCAGCTGCGTGGCCGCAACCGGGCACCCCTCCCAGCACTATGCGCCCTCATGATGAACAACAGCAGCACTTGACCTCACGCAAGCCTGCTATTGCAGAACACAGGATACTCAGCCGCAGAACTGGCGTCCACGCTTGAATCCCCCTAAAAAAACCCCATTTTGAGCGATTGCTCCTGGTTCGGTTCTCTGCTGAAAACGGCAGACAATGAAGGCAAGGTCGCTAGACGGGAGAGTTTGCCAAGAATCTTGGGCCTATCACTTGGTGGGCGGTATAAGTTCCTCGAGGGTTCGCTGTCCTGGTCGCATGCAGCCCGCCGGAACGCCCGGCCATTTCCGCCCCCCGTTGTACTTTCGCTGCAACCGGCGCAGCTCGCGCAGCGTGGCTGCTTCGACCAGGGCAGTGATCGAGGGGTAGCCCTCGAGCTTGCCCACGGCCTGCACTGCAGCTCGGATCTGGTCCGCGTCGTCTTCGCTGAAGTAGGGGGAGACAGTCTTCGTCTTCTTAGGAATCCGCATCTGTTGCCTTCAAGCTAGGACCCCTGATGTCAGAAGGTCGGTTCCTCGGCGCGGGCACGCTCTGCGTACCCTTCGGCGGTTGCCTTCTTGCCGAACCAGGGGTCGTCGTCCGCGTATCCCTCGGTACTGACTTCGGCTGCGCCTTCCTGCTGCGATTTGAGCCTGTCCCTCCGGTCAATGCGCGAGGCTTCTTCCCTCACGGGGCGGCCTTCCGGGGAGCCGGTAGCCGTCGCTGCTGTGTAGCGAAGGGACAGACCTATTTCATCGATCTCGAATTCGATGACCGTGCGCTTCTCCCCCGCCTTCGTCTCGTAGGTGCGGGGCTTGAGCCGGCCGCTGGCGACCACCCGGCTGCCCTTGGTCAGCGAGGCGGCAACGTGCTCGGCTGCCTCGCGCCAGACCGTGGACCGAAGGAAGAGGGTCTCGCCGTCTTTCCATTCCTTACTCTGGGCATCAAATGTCCTGGGAGTGGATGCGATGGTGAAGTTCGCGACCGGAGTGCCTTCAGTTTTACCGAACTCACGGGAAACCGGGGTGAACCGCAGCTCTGGGTCCGATGTCAGGTTTCCAATGACAGTAATGGTGGTTTCGCCGGCCATGATGGTTCCTTTTCCTCGTGCGCTGGTGATGTTCTCGATGGGTGTTGTGGGTTCGTTCTGGAGTTCGGTCCCACCGGGTTCGTCGTGGGTGAGGTCGTTGGGTTGGTACTGGCTCGCAGTGTGCGCGTCCCAGAGACCGCCGTCCCCGAGCGGGGCGCGGCTGATCGTCTGAAGGTACCGCTCATCCCCTCCCCTGTCCGGGACGGAGTAACCGTCGTACAGGTCCTCCGCGAGGGGTTCCACAATGGCGGGTTCTACAACGTAGGGGTCCACCACGTTGGAGGGAATCCGTCCGCTGGGGTTGACCTGCCGGAACAGGTCCACCTCCAGCGGGATCCGTGGGCTGAGGTTGTACCCGACGACCGGGCGCAGGGTGGCCATCGTCCTCACGCCGCCTTGTGGCTCATGGCCGCTTGGACGAGCTTGTCGCGGCGCAGGCCCGACCAGCGGTCCTGGTCATCGGCGTTGTTCACCACGACGGGAACCTGGGAGTAGCCGAGTTCGGCGGTGATGTACTCCAGCGCTGCAGGGACTTCGGTGATGTCCACGACCGCGTAGGTGATGCCTTGGAGTCGAAGTAGTCCTTCGTCTTCTCGCAGTTGGGGCAGTCGGGCTTGGTGTAGACCGTGTAAGCGGCGGGTGTTGCAGTCATTTTCAGTACCTGGTTTCGTATCACATGAGTTTCGTTCGTCTGGCTGACTTGCTACCTCAATTCTACCAATCATTCAACTCAATGGATAGTGCTTATTCCGCGTATTTTAGGGGTTTTCGGGTTAAATCGTCCTCCAGAATGGGTGCAGCTGACCCTGCATCTGAGCCCAGGGTGGAAGGCGGGTAACGCCGCCGGCGACTGTGGTCATCCCCGCAGGTTCCCCCGGCGGAAGCCCCCATGCGCCGTAGAAGGTGTGTGCCGGCCGTGGTGACATGAGGGTCCTTGGGTCATGGCCGACGTGAAGAGGTGTCGTCCCGGCTGAAAGAAGTGTCTGTCCTGGCATGGGTGTGCCGGTGGTGTCGGTGGTGGACCATGGGAAAGGTTGCCGGCCGGGCAGGATGCCCGGCAGTGGGTAGCCTGCAGTGAGGTACTGTCCAAAGATTGGCGGGCTGGCGCGGAACGTGGGGGGTGGCGTATGGGTGGTGCGCGGCGTGCTGCACCGAATCCGGAGTGGGTGCAGATGTATCGGAGGGGTCTGCCTGCGTCCAGGATCGCCTCGCTAGCAGATGCCGCGGGATCCACGGTCCGGTACCACCTGCACATCGCAGCGAACGAAGACCCGTCGATCCGGGCCGAACATCGCCGGGCGGCCAAGCCCCTTCCGGCCAGGATGGACGGCCGCAGCCTGAAAAACCTGGAGGACGTCATTGCCCTGTACCGGGCGGAGCGCCGGCTGCCCAGCTCCCGGGCGAAGTCCGCACGGGAGCGGGCCCTTTGCAGCTGGCTCGGGCGCAAACGTCAGGACTCCGCGAATGGCACCCTCTCCCCCACTGTCAAAGAACGACTTGCCGAAATTCCCGGCTGGGACGCGCAGCGCCGGCAGAAGGAACACCGCGAAGACCTGTGGAATCGGCGCCTGGCCGAACTCATCTCCTACCGGGCCGAGGGCAATGACTGGCCCCTGCACAAGAAGGCCGGCACCGAGCAGGAGCGGGTTCTTGGGGTGTGGCTCCACGGACAAAGAATCACCTCCCGTCAAGGAACATTGACCCCGGACCGGCGGGCGCGGCTGGACGCGGAGTTGCCGGGATGGCGGGAAGGCCGGGCCCGGCGCGGTGGACGACCGAAACCCAGCACGCCTTGAAAACTAAGCATGCTTTCTATTAGTTTGGTGTCAGCTTCTCCGTCTGTCCCCCATCAGGCGGAGCGGCTGCCAGGAAGGCCCCGCACGACGAACGTTTTGCGGGGTTTTTCGCTATCCGCACTTGCGCAGCGGGTGCCAGTATCCGAACGGCAGAGGGAGTATGCAGTGGCCCAGGGCGATATCGAGACGTATTACGAAGATGGGCAGTGGAAGAACAAGCGTGAGGGCGCTGACCGCGCGTTTGGTGCCGGTTACGGCACCAAGGAAGAAGCGGTGGCTGCGGGCCGGGAAGCGGCCCGAGCTGACAAGGTGGAGCACGTCATCAGGAATCAGGACGGCCAGATCGCTGAAAAGAACAGCTACGGCAACGATCCGCGGAACGTCCCGGGCTGATTGCCGAGCAGCGCTTTTGCGTTGCGGCTTGCCTAAGGGCACAAGAATGGCCGGCGGTTAGGCCGGCCATTCTGCGTTCTCCTCGGCAAAGGAAACTTATGGGTTCAGCGTAGCTGAACGCTCTTCGTCGGGTCCTGCAGCCGGTGGGAGCGTCGTTGTTCCCTGGGGGCGCGGCACCTGGTGGGCGCGGACGTGGGGTGCGTTAATCGGCGGTCCGTCGCTGGTGAGTGGCTGCTGTGGTTCGCCCCGGGCGGCGGACCGCCCGACTTCTGGAAGGTTCCTGGCCTTCCTGCGGCGATTGGGCTGGGCCCGTGCCGGGCGGGGTTTGGGATCCGCCGCCCGGCACAGAAGCCATGGTCTATCCGGCTGTCTCGGTCTTGTCGCCGCTGTCGATGATGATCTGCTCGGTCTCGGATGCGGTGTATCCCCATGAAACGAGTTGGTTCAGGTAGTCCCGGTGGGTTTGGCTCGGTGAGCGCCACGAGTCTTTCTGGATGGTCTTTTCGTACCCGGCGCAGATCAGGGCAATCAGTGCGACCTCCGGCCGTGCGGTCGTTTTGGCGACGTGGTCCCTGAGCGGGTTCCACGCCCACTGGTTGGATTCTTCGATCTTCGCCCCGGCCATTTCGGCGGCCACCTTGCCCTCGTAGCCGCTGGCGGTTTCTGGGTGGTGGGTGATCGCGTGTGCGGTGAAGTACTGCCAGCCCTTGGGGGCCTGCTTCTTTGCCAGCAGGTTTTTGACCCATTCGCGGCGGACGGTTGTAGCGGACTGCATCAGCTTGTTGTTCTCGATCAGGGTCTTCCGTTCGGCCTTCTGTTCCTCGGTCATGGGGCCTTTCGGGGACGAAGAGGTGCCGTAGCCGCCGTAGTAGCGGAGCGTGAAGCCCAGGTCTTTCCAGCCGGTCACGACGGGAACGGCGGAGTGCTCGCCGCGGTAGCCGGTCTCGATGTAAACGGCGTTGCCGTCCTCGTCGGTGGCCGGTTCCCCATCTGCCCTCTTCAGGGACGTGACGCGGAGCGTTTCGCTGTCCTCCCCGTACCCGCATTCGGGAACCACGATGGTTCCGGCGGCTTCCAGCTCGGCGGTGAGTGCGGCCAGCGCGGCGGCGCGGTCGCGCTTGTCGCGCAGCTGCTGGGTGACGTGCAGGAGCATGTCGGGTTCGTCCATGATGACCGATTCCAGTTCTGCCGTCGCGTCCTCGTCCGCCTCAAATTCGACGAGAATCAGGGCTGCTTCGATCGTGTATCCCTTGCCCAGGGCGGCGGCTCCCGTCTCGGTGGACTTGGCTTTGAGGGCACTCTCGACGGTGGTCTTGGTCCGCCCGGTCTTCTTGGCGATCGCGGCGGCCGAGACGCCGATCAGGGACAGCTGGTGGTAGGCGTCGGCCTCGTCGGCTTCAGTGAGTTCGGCGCGCTGGATGTTCTCCACTACCTGCGTCACGATGCGTTCGGCTTCCTCGGGGGACTCGACGATCATCACCGGGATCAGAGGCCGAGCCGCTTCGACGGCGGCGCGGGTGCGGCGCTGGCCCATCAGGACGTGCACGGTTCCGTCGTCCCTGCGGTGGGCAATCACGGGTTCCATCACGCCGTGTTCCTTGATGCTGGCGACGAAATCAGCGGTCAGGGCGGCATCCTTGCGGACGTTGACATCCACGGTCAGGGTTGCCGGGTCGAGCATTTCAAGCGTGGGTGTTGCATTCATTGGTGTTGCTCCTTCTTGCCGAGAAGTTGGGTGGGTGGGGCGACCAATGGTGACCGGCCAGCTCCCCTCTCCCCCCCGTTGTTTTTGGCTGCTGGCGAAGCTTGCGGAGCTGTGACCGTGCAGGCCCGTCTACCCGCAGGGCAAGACCCGGGAAATCTTCGAAAGGAAATAAGCGACGAAGGAGCGCCGGAGAAGACTTCCCGGGCCGCAGGCGCCGAAGGAACGAAGGGGCTAGAGGGGCCGGAACGGGCACGTACAATCCGAAGGACAGCAGCCAAAAACGTCGTAGACACACACGGTGCAGGGGGTCCGGAGCTCTGCGACGGCGCCCCCTGCACCCAACAGCCGGCCGCGCCAGCGGACGCCCCTCAACTGGTACGTGACGACGCGCACGGCGTTGACGTCCTCATCGGTGGCCGGTTCAGCGAGGACACCCGGACGTTCTCACTGTCGTTGGATGCGCTGCCTACACGCGTATCCCTGCACCGTCGGGCCTGTCGCCAGATGACTTCTGGCCCGAGATCTTGCACCACCCCGTACAGTGAAGTCATGTTGCACTCAGCCCGGCAAGGCTCCGGTAGGCCTCTCCTCCTGATCCATGGGCTCGGTTCCAGTATTGATAACTGGAACCCGATAATCCCGACGCTGGCCGCTGAACGCGATGTCATCGCCGTCGACCTCCCCGGTTGCGGCGAATCCGCGCCGCTGACCGGCGAAACCACCATTGCCACGCTGACCGATGCCGTCGAAGCCTTTATCCGCGACGAGGAACTGGGTGACATTGATCTGGTAGGCAGCTCCATGGGCGCCCGGATGGCAATGGAGATGGCACGGCGAGGGCACGCCGGCACCACGATTGCACTGGACCCTGGTGGCTTCTGGAATGACCGCCAGGCAGCGATCTTTGGGGCAAGCATCAAGGCCTCCGTCGCACTGGTGCGCCGTATCCAACCGGCACTCCCCTTCCTTACGGGCAACCCCGTGGGCCGCACGGCCCTGTTGGCTCAGTTCTCCGCCCACCCCTGGAAGCTGCCGCAGGATCTGGTCCTGCATGAACTTCGCGGGTTCAAGACGTCAACCAGTCTGGACCCGGCCCTCAACGCGCTGATTCACGGCCCCCGCCAGGAAGGCGCACCGGCCGGTTCACTCAAGGGCAAAGTGGTAATCGGATGGGGGCGGAAGGACAAGGTCACCGCTCCCAGTGAGGCGGCGCGTGCCACGGAGCTGTTCCCGGATGCAACGCTCCACTGGTTCGAAAACTGCGGTCACTTCCCGCACTGGGACCAACCAACGGAAGCGGCGCGCCTGATCCTCGATAGCACCGGCTGAGCTGCGGCTGAGCGCCGGGGCGGAGCCATTACGTTGAGTTCGCTTCAGAAAGGCGGAACCTGCGACGGCTGAGGATGATGCCCCAGTCTCGGGAGGCATCGACGTCGCCGTTCCCGAATTGGGGACCCGGCTTCACCTGGACCGCCGCCGCCAGGGTGTGTCTTCCAAATAGGGTGCTCCAGACGGCGACGGCGTGCAGGACGGTCGCAGAGCAGTCGGTGAGGGCCAGGGATCTCTTCTAAGAAGATTCAAGAAAGTTGGCATAATCGGATCTTCGCAATGCCCCTCATCGCTGCTCTAATCAGCGGATCATCAATTTGACGCCCATAGGAGCATCGTCGTAGAAACACAGGTTCAGGGGGTCCGGAGCTCTGCGACGGCGCGCCCTGGACCCAACAGCCGGCCGCGCCAGCGGACGCCCATCAACTGGTTGAAGCGCAGCGGAAACCAGGGCGAGCCCAGCGAGCCTGCCCTTGCCCCTGAGTAGGGTTAGGGAATGAGCAATCCGGCTCCACGCCCTGGCCACACAGGTGAAGTCAGGCGCGCAAGCGCATGGATGTCACCGAGAACCTGCCGGGTCCTGGCTGTGGTGTTCACTGTCGCTGCGCTCGGATCGGTGGTGCTGGTGGTCGTGGATCTGGCTGTCGGCCGGCCTGTTGCCGGTGACCTCTTTATCGTTTTCCTCAACGGCCTCGCGGCCGTGATCCTGTGGATGCTTGCGCGGCGGACATGACGAAGGGCCGGCACGTTAAATGTGCCAGCCCTTCGCGGTTTTTCCTCGGCAAAAGGAAATCTATCGGTGCAGCGTCGGTGCTGCTTGCGGTTACAGCTCGTAGTGTCGCTGGTCTTTCCTGGGCCGGTCCACCGGGCCGGTGGCTGGGCCTGCTGTGAGCAGGGCCAGTTCCAGGATGTCTTCAAGGGAGCTCGCGTCCGGGGCAACGGTATCGTCCTCGGTCATGCGGAATTGATCTGCCATGCTCGGGACTCCTTGGCTGTGCGGGGATGAGGCTCCCTTTCACAGTATCGGCAGTTCCTGCGCGCGGGCTGGAAGTGGCGCCGCCCGCGCAGCGTTTACGCGGCCGGCGGAGCGAAGCGGGGGAGGCCGCCGCGTACCTGGGGATCCCTGATGAGGGCCGGACCCCTTTTGTCGTGGAGTCCGGCCCGGTGTTTAGGTTAGCGCTTCAGGCGGCGGTCATAGGCCTTTTTCGGATCCCGGGTGCAGTCCGCGATGAGGCCCCGGTTGACCAGTTCGCCCAGCAGCTCGGCCAGCCGGTACCCGTCCACGTCCTCCAGTGCGAGCTTGAAGTACCGGGCGGCGAAGCTGGACCGTCCTTTGAGCCATTCCAGCCAGCCGATCAGGCACAGCATCGGTGCGCGCTGGCCTTCAGGTGTGGTCTTCATCAGCTCGAAGGCGACTTCCTGGGCGGTGTCCACGCGGGCCCAGTCCGGTCGGCTCAGGAACACACCGAGCATGATGGAGGTGAACTGCTCCGGGGTGTGGGGGACGATGTCACTCATCATGTAGTCCCGGATGGTGGGGTGCTGCAGGGCTCCTGCCAGCTGGTGCGCGGTGTGGGTGGTCAGGCTCTTGGGGTCGTCCAGCACCTTGGCCCACGCTGCGCGGCTTTCTTCGAGGTCTTCGGGCCAGCCGTCCGGCTTGTGCGCGGCGATAGCCTCCCGGGCCGTCTCGTCACCGGTGAACGGTGCGGGGGCGGTAAATCCGGTGACGGCGCTCCCCCGGTAGATCAGGGCGGCGTTGCCGTTGCTCGTGGTGATGGTGTCCAGCGACTGGGCAGGGCAGCAGCTGCTGTCGGTGCAGTGGTAATTCCGCCATAGTTCGGAGGTCATCAGCCATGCGTCCTGCAGCGGCATTTCTGCGGTTTCCAGTTCGCTGCGCAGTGCCTCCACGTGTCCGGCGTAGGGGCGGCCGCCGTCGCGGGTCGTCTCGTCGGTGTAGATGACCAGCAGGCTGCCGGTGGCGGCCTCGTCGGCGGTCAGGTAGCTGACGATGGTCTGGGCGTAACCAACCGGGTCTTGCCCGAAGGGGGCATCCACGCGCAGGGTCGCGCCGAGCTGCTTGCCCTGCATAGTCATGGCGACGAAGGACTCTGTCGGGGTCTCGCCCAGCGTGTGCGGGATGAAGGCCAGGATGTCGGCCGGGCCGGTGAATTTGATGAAGTCATTCATAGTGTTGCTCCTTCTTGCCGAGAAGTTGGGTGGGTGGGGCGACCAATGGTGACCGGCCAGCTCCCCTCTCCCCCCCGTTGTTTTTGGCTGCTGGCGAAGCTTGCGGAGCTGTGACCGTGCAGGCCCGTCTACCCGCAGGGCAAGACCCGGGAAATCTTCGAAAGGAAATAAGCGACGAAGGAGCGCCGGAGAAGACTTCCCGGGCCGCAGGCGCCGAAGGAACGAAGGGGCTAGAGGGGCCGGAACGGGCACGTACAATCCGAAGGACAGCAGCCAAAAACGTCGTAGACACACACGGTGCAGGGGGTCCGGAGCTCTGCGACGGCGCCCCCTGGACCCAACAGCCGGCCGCGCCAGCGGACGCCCAACAACCCGGTTGAAGCGCAGCGGAAACCAGGGCGAGCCCCGCGAGCCTGCCCTTCCACTCCCCTGCCCAGGGACAACCCAACGGCACCACAGCCCATGGCTTGCCGCCGGCGGCCGCCAACCGTGCACCTGGTTACTGCGGGATTGGCGGTCCGCCGCCGGCGACCACCAACAAAGGCCGGCCACGACGGCGGACCGCCCGCGGTGACCGACCCCGAAAGACCGGCCACCCTTCGGCCCTATTCGCGGCGGTCGTGCAGCGGGACGGCTCCGTAGTGTCCGGCTGCGCGGCGGAACCGTGAGTCACTGCTGAAGATGAACGTGCCGCCGAACATGTACCACGGTGCGGGTTCACCTTCCGGTGTGACCGGCTCGGCGTGGATCACGCTTTCGCGGTGGAAGTGCTCGTTTTTGACGAGCCGGACGGCGGGCCGTTCCTCGGTGGCCTCGAAAACCGGGTCTATGCCCTCGCCAATGACGGTTACTTCCATGACGCGGGCGGAGATGCCCCGGTTCGAGAAGTCCGTGCCCAGGGCGTCGCGGTAGACCAGGGCGGTGATGCCCTTGGGGGCGGTGGTGTCGTTGCTCATGTGCTGGCTCCTTTGAAGTCGTGGGGGCTGTACTGCCCGGCTCCCGGCCGGGCAGTACAGCCGTTGTCAGTGCTGGTTAGGCGGCGTCCCGCACGGCAAAGGGCATCCGGTACCGGCTGGGCAGTTCTGCGGCGGCCTCGGGCAGGTCTGCCGGGCCTTGGGCCTGCCCGTTCTTCCAGTGGTAGAACGCCTGCTCGGTGATCGCGTCCCACAGGCGGGCCTTGGTCCGGTAGTAGGTGCAGGTCACGTCACCCTCGCAATAGGTGGCGATGCCGAACAGGTTGCCGATGCTGTCAGCGGTGCGGGTCACGGCGACCATGACATAGGGCCACTGCCCCAGGTCCCAGCCGTCACAGCCCCAGCTGGAGAGCACGGCCCAGCCGTGCTCCTCGATCAGTTCCATCCAGTCGTAGCCGCCGTTCATGTGGTAATCACCCAGCACGGTCACGCCGTCGATGGTTTCCTCCGTGTCCGCGAGGGTCACGGTCTTTTTGCTTACTGCGCTCATGTGGTGTTGCTCCTTCTTGCCGAGAAGTTGGGTGGGTGGGGCGGCTCAGGTGACCGGCCAGCTCCCCTCTCCCCCCGTTGTTTTTGGCTGCTGGCGAAGCTTTGCGGAGCTGTGCACGTGCAGGCCCGTCTACCCGGAGGGCAAGACCCGGGAAATCTTCGAAAGGAAATAAGCGACGAAGGAGCGCCGGAGAAGACTTTCCGGGGCGCAGGCCCCGGAGGAACGGAGGGGCTAGAGGGGCCGGAACGGGCACGTACAATCCGAAGGACAGCAGCCAAAAACGTCGTAGACACACACGGTGCAGGGGGTCCGGAGCCCTGCGACGGTGCGCCCTGGACCTAACAGCCGGCCGCGCCAGCGGACGCCCAACAAACTGGTTGAAGCGCAGCGGAAACCAGGGCGTCCCCAACAAGGCGCTTTGCTCCCCGCGCCTGGCTTTAGGCGGGCAGTGCCGAGAGGCGGACCCACGGACTGTGGCCCGCCTCTCGCCCGTTTTATGTTTCCTGGTCCTTCCGGGTCTTGGCGGTGGCGCGGTAGGCGGTGATGGAAGCGCCAAGTGCCGCCAGGGAGAGCACGAAGTTGATGATGGTCAGTGGCTCCATGATGGTTTCCTTATCGTTGAACTGGACTTAGTCTGGGAAGGAGCCGGTGGCCGCAGCCTTGCGGTTACGACCACCGGGTTCGTAGCTACACCTACTTCCTTGCTTTACGCTTACGCTTCCGAGTTGCCGCTCGGGAGCGTTTGCTCGTTAAGAGCGCGTTCCGCGTGGAGAGCAGAGCGATGACAGCTGTCATCAGGCTCACGACCGCTGTCGCGAGCTTGATCGCTTCGTCGATGCTCATGTAGCCACCTCCTTCCTGCCCCGCCGTGCGAGGCCCCCGCTGTCGCAGCCGGTCGAGGGTGGGCCGTCAACCCCGAAGAGTGCGCGGGGAAGCCCGCGAAATAAGGGAGCCCTGGCGACCGCGTGGGATTGTCCGTGTACGTGGGTTGATGGGTCGGGCCCCCGGCCGGCTACGATGAGCGGCCTTGTACGGAGAACAACCCAGCCAGATGTAAGGGAAAAACAAGCATTTACAGGCCGGAGCGCAGCGAAGGACCGTCTCCTGGGTGCAGCGCAGCGGAGACCAGAGCTCTTGGCCTCCGGGTTATGCCCATTGGCGGGCAGGTGGAGCCCTCCGCACAGCTCAAAGCTGGGCGGTTTCTAACGAACGTCGCAACAGGTCGTCTCTTGAACCTAGCAGTCCGGCGAGCACTTCGAAGACCAGTTCGACTGGCTTGCCACTTCCGGAGATCGAAGGTCTTGCTAACTGCGGACCCCGCTAGTTAGTACGAGCCCTTCTTCGTTATCCACACGCGGACGTCACAGGTCCGGGCTGTGCTGTCACAGCGTCAGTCTCCGCTGATGTGTTCTGAGGTCTTTGGATCCTGAATGCCTAGGCCGATGATGCGCGTCTTGGTCCAATTGGCCAGCAGCTGCAGTCGGTCGTCGGATGGCGATCCGGCTTCCGCGGAGAAGACGAGCATTTGGAGGTTGTGGTCTGCGATGAGGTCCAGTCCAAGGTAGGTCAGATCCAGGTCTCCGACGACGGGGTGGTGAACACTTTTTAGGCCTGTGCGGTGCTCGCGGACGTCGTGCGCTCCCCAGAGTTTGCGGAAGAGGTCGCTGCGGGTTGAGAGTTCACCAATCAAGTCGCTCAGTTGCCGGTCGTAGGGTGAACGCCCAGCTTCAACGCGAAGAAGGGCGACGATCTGGCGGCAGTTGGCTTCCCAGTCCTGGTAGAAGGATTGGGCGCGGCCGTCAAGAAAGACGAAGCGAGCGGCGTTAACGGACTTCGGTGAGTCCTCAAACATCTCTGAGAACAGTGCCCGACCCAGCTGGTTGGTGGCCACGGCGTCCAAGCGACCGTTCTGTACGAACACAGGAACGGTCGACATCGCATCAATGGTCTGCTGGAGAGCGGGATTGACCTTGGAGTTGCGTGCCGGGCGTCGGCGTTGTGGATGTGCGCCTGCATTGGCGGTCTTGACGAGGTCGTAGAGATGCTTGTGCTCGGCCTCGTCCAGTTGGAGGGCGCGGCTGACCCCATCAATCACCGACTCCGAAACACCTTTGGCGTTGCCGCGTTCGAGACGTTTGTAGTACTCAACGCTCATGCCGGCCAGGAGAGCGACTTCTTCGCGCCGTAGCCCTGGAACGCGGCGGCGTCCGCCATAGTCAGGCAGGCCTACTCGTTGCAGGTCGAGTTTGGCCCGACGCGTGACGAGGAACTTGCTGAGGTCGTTCTGGTTCTCCATGGAGTTGAAGGTACCGCACCTCGTGGCCTCTATAGGGTCTCTGTCAGGGAACCCATAGGTGGGGTCTCGTTAGCCTCGGCGATGCCCTGTTGACTTGAATCAGCAGCCGCCCCGACCGGGCCGGCTAAGACCTGAGAGAGGCATCATTATGAGCAACGTTTGGTTCATCACAGGAGCTGCCCGCGGCATGGGAGTCGACCTGGCCAAAGCCGCACTCGACGCCGGCCACCGTGTGGTCGGCACCGCCCGCGACGCCGCCAAAGTCACCGCCGCTCTTGGCGAACACGAGAACCTTCTCGCCCTATCCCTGGATATCACCGACGCGGCGGCCTCCGCTGCCGCAGCGGAGGCCGCCGTCGAACGCTTTGGCAGCGTTGACGTTCTGGTCAACAACGCCGGAAACTTCTACGCCGGCTACTTCGAAGAAATCAGCGACGAGCAGTTCCGGGCGCAGATGGAAACCAACTTCTTCGGCCCGCTGAACGTCACACGTGCGATCCTGCCGGTGATGCGCAAGCAGCGCAGTGGCCACGTCATCACCATCACCTCTGCCGCCGGGATCATCGGCCAGGAGTTCTGCGCCGCCTACGCGGCCTCAAAGTTCGCTCTTGAAGGGTGGATGGAATCTCTCCAGTACGACGTCCAGCCCTACGGCATACACACCACCATCGTCGAGCCCGGCTTCTTCCGCACCGAACTCCTCGTCGAGGGCGCTTCCTCCATCTGGCCCGAACTGTCCATCGATGACTACGCCGAGCGCACCACCCAGACCATCGCTGCGTGGAAGAGCATGAACGGCCAGCAGGGTGGAGACCCTGCCAAGCTCGGCGCCGCTCTCGTCACGATCGCCGACCTGGAGACCCCTCCCTTGCGGTTCGTCGCCGGAGCAGACGTCGTCGCCGGAGTCGAGCACAAGGCTCAGCAGCTCCTCGACCAGGTCGCGGCCCACCGCGACCTGTCCTCCGCCATGGCCCTCGAAAACGCTTAGGAAATCATGAAAAAATCACTGGCTCTGATCTCCTTGGCGGCTACGGCCGCGATCGCCCTCGCAGGATGCTCCGCACCTGCAGCCGAGACCACCACCGCATCTCCGACCACCACGGCTATCGCGGCCACACCCTCCGCCACCACCGATTCCCCGGCTCCAACCGAAGCATCCACGGACGGGACCCCAATCACCATCACCGCCGGTGACGTCGTGGTGACCGCGACCCTCAACGACAGCCAAGTCGCCCAAGACTTCGCAGCTACGCTCCCCGTGACGTTGCCCTGGTTCCGCAATGCCGGCATCGAGTACATCACCGAGCTCCCCGCCCCGATGACAGAAACGGGTCCGTTCTACACCGACGTGCAGCCCGGAGACATCGTCTACTACAACCCGCTCGACAGCATCACCATCATCTACGAGGAGACCAGCTCAGTCCCTACACTCACGAAAATGGGTGAAATCACCTCAGACCTGAGCGTTTTCGAAAGCCTCCCCAACGACGTGGACATGCGCATCGAGCGTAGGTAGATCCCCATGCCTTAGACGCAGGCAGCAACCGGACCAGAGTCGGGCACGTAGCCATGCGAGGGAACGCCCAGCAATGGACCGGTTGCTGCTGCCTGTTGGAGCCTGAAACAGGCCTCGGCGCTGGACCAATCCAAGACGGCCCTGGGTCGGCTATTGATCTCATCGACGGCTAAATGGATCGCCGTTGACCCTACAGCGCTCAGGTCCTGCCCTTTTCGGAAGTACTGGCGTAATAGTCCGTTGGCGTTCTCGTTTGAGGCGCGTTGCCATGGGCTGGCTGGATCACAGAAGTACACAAGCGTTCCCAACGCTGATGTGACCCCGGCGTGCTTAGCCATCTCCGAACCCCGATCCCAAGTCAACGTCCTACGCATGCAGGCCGGCAACACCCCGAGAGCTTCAATGAGCTGGTCCCGCGTATTCTCTGAGCGATTGCCTGGCCGGAGCGCGAACGCGATCAGAAAGCGCGAGGTCCGCTCAACCAACGTGACAATGGCAGATCTATTTGCCTTGCCCATGATGAGATCTCCTTCCCAATGACCAGCCTCTTCTCGCTTGGCAACGTGGGCTGGGCGGTCTCCGATCTTGAGGGCGTCCGCGATGTACTGGCGTGGCTTCACCTTGGTCCGCGCCCGTGGTTGACGACTGAACTTCCCCGAACGCAGCAACCGAGCAGGGCCTGACGGGACAGGACGAATGCTCAGCTGGTAAAGCGCGCGGCAAATCGTCTCGTGTACCAAATGCCGGTGTGCTTCGCCCGGAAACCGAGACTTCAGTGACTGGCAAACCTGCTGTGGACTCCATCTTTTCGACAGGCACGCCACAACGTAACGGCGCAGCTCCTCGTCCTTGGTCAGCTTAGTTAGGCGAGGTCTTGGACGTCGTTTCTGCGCCAGCTTCTGAGCGCGGAATGGATGATAACGCCTGGAATCCGGCCTGTTCCGGGCTAGCTCCCTGCTGATGGCCGATGGTGAACGCCCGAGCTTCCGGGCTATGGAACGCAGGCTTGCCCGAGCCAGCAACTGGTCGGCAATGTAGATGCGTTCGTCTTCTGACAAGTAGCGGCTGGATACGGCCGCCGCAGGAATTGCCTTACGTGGCCGCGGATCCAAACCTTGCTGCACGAGTCCTTGAACGCCGTTGCGTCCGTTCAACCAACGAAGGCCTGTGTTGGGGTTGATCCCAAGAATCCTGCACGCTGCCCGGTTGGAGAGCCCATCTTTCATGAGCTGAACATACAAGGGCCGCTTCTCAATCAAGCCCGGAGGCCCCATTTTCCTCGACTGGCGCGTCGAACTACGCATGAATCAACACCACTTTCAGTAGGTGTTGCGACGTTCGTTAGAAACCGCCCTGTCCCCACTGGGTATAACCCGGGGCCTCGTTGTCGTACCTCTCCCTCATGATGGGAGCCGGCGGCCACCCCCATGGCCGCCGTTCTTTGGCGTGTCTATTCGAATATATGTTCTAAGGTTGTGCTATGTCCTCCGAGAGTTTTGCGGCCGCGCTGCAGGCGCAGTACGCACGGCGGGCCGGCCCAATCGGGTTGACCGTGGAAGAGCTCGATTTCGAGCACTTCCCGGTCAAGAACGGATATCCGGGGATCCCGGTCAAGGCGTGGATCCGGTTCCCGAATTGCGCGGAGCTGGTGGACGGCGAGGTCTTTGCCTGGACAGCGAGGGCGGCCGAAGTGACGTGGAAGGACGGGCCGGTCACGTACCGGACTTGGGTGTGGAGTTCGGCGGTCACCCGCCGGGAGGAAATGATGAACAGGAATTTGGGAGAGCGGACCCGTGGCAAGAACAGCAAGTGATAAACCCCTGGACGTCCCGGTGCAGGTCCGGTTTACCGCCAAAGGCATTCCCCTAGCCGTCAGATATGACGACCGGATCTGGGCCGTGGCTGCCGAACCAGTGCGCTGGTTTACGCGGTCGGACTGGTGGAACACCGCTAAACGGGCACCGGTTGGCTGCGGTGACCTGGTGAGCGTCGAACACTGGCAGGTCCAGGTCCGTCTGACGTCCACTACGGCGCTGCGTACCTTCGAGCTACGCCGCGACCCGCTATCAGAACAGTGGCTGCTGGCTGCCATCACGGACGCTGGGGCTGCGGCCGCCTAAGCCGGGATTGATGGCCCTGAGCGTGATGTGTCCTGGTGCACCCTTCTCAGGGGTGCTTTTCCTTAAGCGCCGTCCGCCACGGCAGCGAAGACTCGATCCCTGACCTGCTTCCATGCCCTTATGTAGTCACGGTCTGGTACCGCGATCCTAACGACGGGAGGCAGGCCAGCTGCAGGAAGGGATAAATCTTTCAGCGCATCGTAGAACGCGCGTTGACGCCCCCTACTCTTTGGCCCGAACGTCGCCGTTTTCTTTGTTCCCCATGCCTTGTCCGCCTTGACGCGGTGCTGTTCGCACAGATCGCGGTAATCTTCCAGGTCAAACCCCAGAGGGGCTCCACTTGGATAGCTTTCGAAGGACAGCAGTCGGTGGGAGGTGAAGTGTTGGAGTTCATCGACCTCAATAATCACCCCCGATTCCTCATGCATCAGGTCGGCACGGGGTCGAACGACCCGTTGGGCCAAGCGCATTGCATCCAGGTCAGCACCTAGGGCAATAGCAATTGTCATCACGTCTTCGTAGACGTTTGCCGTCTTACCACTGAGCCCGTAGGGCCCTTTGGTTCCGACCCACTCAAAACTGATGCCCGGAGATAGGAAGAGGCCTTCTTTCGCGGCTTCCACTGCAATCCCGACCTCACACTCACAGGGCACGGTAACTCCTAGTACTTGCCAGCGTGCTCCAGG
The DNA here is from genome assembly GCF_039907755.1 of Pseudarthrobacter sp. CC12. Lineage (NCBI taxonomy): Bacteria > Bacillati > Actinomycetota > Actinomycetes > Micrococcales > Micrococcaceae > Pseudarthrobacter > Pseudarthrobacter sp. CC12. Next base: position 40,278 of record NZ_JARDJH010000024.1, read on the forward strand.
TACAGCGCTTCAGGCCTCGCCTCGCGGTACGCTTCCACCACTGTCTGCACCGCCTTATCCTTCAGGTTCAGCGAGTAGAACACGTCATTGATCTTAATGATCGATTCGATGCGCTGGTACTCGTCACCGTGATCTTTTGCGTACTTGGCGAGACCCCGCAGCTTCGGAATCGAATCGCTCAGACTCTGGGCGTGCGGGTCAAGGATGGAAGCCACCACGCCATCGTCGGTCTGGTGGAAGAAAACGAAGTCAGGCGTCAAGCCGCGGTGCCGACCGTTCATCGTGTAAGGAACCGTCAGTGCACCAGAACCGGTCGAAGGGTTCCGGTACCAGCCCAGGCAGTTGTCGTCCTGCAGCTCGGTGTCGAGGACGTGGATCTCCCACTCATTCAGCTTTACCGGGTAGTCACCCGTCGGGCTGGACAGCAAGTGCTTCGGCCAGACAACTTCGGCGACCGGAAACGGCTTGTTCTCCACCAGTGAGATCACCGTAGGCTCTGGTTCGGTGGCTTCCGACCGAACCTCGTCGATCTGCGCCTTCAGGAGTGCCGGCGCCTTGTTAATCTGCGTCTGGTATTCCTTGAACCACTCAACAATTGTGGCGTTCGCGACCTGCTCCAGCTTCTCTTTGACGCCCGGCTGGTGTGCCACGACTGCCACGGACATCATCATCGTGAAGGTGTCGCCGTCGGCTTCATAGCGCTCGTTCAGATAGGCGTTAGCCATTGTGCGGCCGATGCGCCGTTCCGCCTGGGCGAAGAGCTGTTCAACACCCTTGCTGTCAATCTCGACTTCTTCAAGCTGCTCAATTTCGAGCACGGCGTTACCGTCGAAGAGCGTCGTGACTTCGTTCTCGATGAAGAAGTGGGCCAGTTTGTCGGCCTGCTCCTGGAACTTCTCGCTGGCGTCCAGTTGCAGCCGTGTCTCCCTGAGGACCTGGAGCAGCCGCTCGTTGGCGATCTTCGAGGCCCCTTGGAGAATGGCGTTCTTGCCTCCGCCGGTGAGCAAGGTGGCGAAGTTCTTCAATCGATCAACCTGGGTCCGATACTGAACGCCGGGGATGACGTACGAAGGCAATTCGAGCAGCTGCTCGAACACATTGGGGTCGATCAGCGGGTTTCGGCCGAGCCGAACGTTTTCCTGGGTGATGACGCTGACGCCGGTCGGACCGGGTCCGTCGGTGAGCTCCTGCTCTTCGACGATGATCAGCTCTTCTTCGGGCGCAGGCACCTCCGCGAGCTCCGCACGTGGCGTGGAGGGCTGCTCTGCCTCGTCTTCAAATAGCTTGGCATCATCCTGCTGGGCTTCGCGTCGACGGATCAACTCGTCATGCAGCCCAGTGTTGAAGGTTGTGGCACGCTTGGCCAAGGTACTGCCGGCCAACGTCATCTGCGTCGATGGGACGGCCGGGACGAGCTCCGGCAGGGTGTCCTTATCCATCGTCTCTGGGTGCACCCATTCCTGACGGAAGCTGTCGTCACCCAGCTTGAGCCGGTCGGCAATCTTTTTCACGCCGGCCTTGTTGAACCGGGGCAGGAAGCAGTGGACGTAGTTAAGGGCTTCATTGTGCTCGACGCGCCGGGCCAGCGGCGTACGAATCATACGGCCGATGATCTGCGTGATGGCGTCTTCTTCTTCGACCACCCGGTATGACAGCAGCACCTCGGCGCGGGGGCAGTCCCAGCCGGTGGTAATGGCCTGCTTGCAGAGCACAACGCGGATGTCGAGGTCATCTTGTATGTCCTCGGGGTTCGAGTAGGGAATGGCATAGGCACCGACCTTGAGGACGTTGTGCTCGCCAAAGGTGTGGCAAATGTTGTGCGTCTTCAGGGCCGGCCAAGACTCCAGAATCACTCTGATGATCGCGGACAACTCGTCATTGGAAGGCGTGTTACCCACCTGAATAACCAGGGCCGGCAAGACTTGGGGCTCGTTATTTTGGGCTGAATACGTCGCCCAATCCTGCTCGTACCGCCGAACGGTGGCCACGGCGTGGCGAAGCAATGCGGACTCGTTGAAATTGGCGGCAATCTGCTGCGGCGAGGCCAACACCAGTCCGTCCTTTAGGAGGCCTGACGCCTGCACCTGGTCAACCCCGATGCGAGTGGCGCGGACGCGACGCTTCATCGTGTCCATCGCCTTCTCGAAGCGCTTGGGTGTAGCCGTGATGCCTACGATGACAGGCGCCGGCGGTCGGCCAGTCTTCGCTCCGCCGATGATGCGCGAAACGATGGTGTCGCGGGATCGCTCCGTCTTCATGCCGACGTGCGCCTCGTCGATCATGATGACCAGCTTGTCGGGCCGCATGTCGATGGTGTTAGTCAAGGTCGACCAGAACGAATACTCGCGCAGGTCTCCCCCGCCTTCTTTGGACAGCCGAGCACTTGAGTTGAGCTTCTGGACGTTTAGGAAGTAAACCTTGCCTGGGTCAAGTACCTTCTGGTCAAAGCTGGGCTCGATGATTTCAATCGTGCCGTGCGAAATCTTGTCCGAGGCGGTAAGAAACTTCCGTGCTGTCTGTTCATTCAGCGAAGGATCGTCTGAAATCCAGAGAAACGTCCAATCCGGGTTTGGAGCGAAGTCTTCGGCGCCAAAGAGAGCGGCTTCAATGACGGCCGAGGCAATTACCGTTTTACCCGAGCCTGTGGGAGCGGTGAGTTGCACCGCAGTGACACGTTCGCCTTTGGTTTCCACGTACCTTTCCAAGGCGTCACTTATGTCTTCGAGTACGTCACGTTTGGCAACGGCCTGGTAACCGCGCAGCTTGAATTTCATTTAGGTGCTTAGCCTTGCCTGGTGTTGATCTCGAACGACTGCAGGTAGTCCGAGTAGAGCCTAACGGAGTCGATACCCTGATCAATCTGCACGTTGATTGCTTCGAACTCGGCTTGCGAGTCAGTGACAATGAAAACGCAACGGACATCATCGCGCGCATTGATGGCGTCGACGAATGGCTCCCATTGGTCGATGTCGGTTAGCACACCGTAGAAGCCCTTCTTGGGCAGCGCCCACCCGTCTGCGGGAAGACTATCGACTCGCTCGCCCTCTGCCCCTGCCCGCATCCATAGGATCGGTGCGATCGCTTCGAACTTTCGGCCGAGACGGACAAGTTGATTGTCCTCGTAGGTGAGTTTGAAGTACTCCACGTTTTCCGGAAAACCGCTGGAAAGTGGCCTGTCATCGATAAAGTCCGTAATCATCGTCTTGCCGTCACAGCTGCTGTCGTCACAGACGCATTTCTTTTCCACCTGCGCGTAGGTCTTGTACTGTCCCTTGGCGTGGGCTCCAGATGGTACGCGGCCTGTTACGGCGGCTTCGATCCTCGGCTTTGTGATGTATTCGAAGATCCCAAGCTTTTCCCATTCGGGATCACCTGGTTCCATGCCCTTCTTCTTGAGATCGTCTGCCTCTTCCGCTGAAACCTCGTTATTAGTGACTACAACGCTCCGCCGCCGGCCGTCGTCTCGTGCGTTCAGTCTCATAACTGCGTGTGCAGTTGTGCCGGATCCTCCAAAGAAGTCGAGGATCAAGGCATTGGGCTTGTCCATCACGAAAAAACTAAGAGCATCTTCGACTGCATAGAGGGACTTTGGAAACGGGAAAGACCGGCCCGGCAGAAGGTTTTTCAGTAGGTCACTGCCGCCCGTTCGGGCATTATGCGACTCCCGGTTCCAAACGGTTTTGGGCCGCTCCATCTTCAGCTCAGGGTTATACGTCAGTTTTAGAGAGCCGTCGGGCGCCTTGCCCGTCACGAGGATTTCACCTGTTTTGATCTGTTCAAGCTTGCCGGCGGCAAGATAGTAGATGGCGCATGACTTGGAGGACTTATTCAAACGACCAAGTTTCACGGTGCCGTTCTCTAATGCGGCACGGAAACCGGCGGAGCCCAGCTGCCAACGCCCCTCGCTGCCGTCTTTCCGTATCGGCCACACGGTGACGCACCCTGGCATATCTGCTACTTCATCTCGCGATGTCCCGAGCGGGATGTACTCGCCGACATGTTTAACTTTGTTCGTTGCAACATCCACGAAGATTGGGTAGAAGCTCCGTTCGCGATCCTGGCGTCGGGCATTGGAACCACTTCTTCGTAGGAAATCCCAGTCGACAGCATCAGACTTACGTTCGAAAAGCATGTCATCTGGTCCCTTAATGACGCCTGCATCACCTACAAGCACGAAGAACAGGTACTCATCCACCCGTGAAAAAGTATCCGCCCGTGCGCTCCCCTGGGGTGCGATGACGCTTGTGACCATCTGAATGTTGCATCCACGAAAAATGTCCTCAAGGAGGAGACCTGCCCGTAGATACTCTTTTTCGTCGATAGTGAAGATGAGGACAGAGTTCTTCGGGTTCAGGAGCCGCTTGGCAAGGCGCAGCCGCTTCTCGATGAAAGAGAGCCACTTGGAGTGGCGGTACTGATCCTTGCTGTCAACGTAATCGTTGTTGTACTTCCAGTCCTTGCTGCCTGTGTTGTACGGAGGATCAAGGTAAATTGCGTCGACTTTGCCCTCGTAGGGGTACAGAAGCATCTCGGCCGCATGGAAGTTTTCCGCGTTAATGACCGCATGGAACGGCTTGTCGCCACCGTTCAACGTTGATCCGACGCTTTGCAGTCCGGGATAGATAGCGTCTCCGAACTCTCGGATAACAACAAGCTCATTTACCTGGGCAGTAATACGCTCCCCGGAATCGCCCGTTCGCACCAGTGTGGCAACACCCTCGGTCAGCCGAAGAACAGTCCAGATGCCAGGCGTTGAACCGTCTTTGAATACCACCTTGCCGCCGCGAGCGACTTCGAAGCCTGGTAATTGCACCGTCTCAGGACGATGTTCCTCGAACACTAAACCAAAGCTGGCTTTTGCTGTGAGGCGACTGACTTGGCTTTGGATTTCGCTCTTGAGCTTCTCGTCAGGGATCATCGCGATCAGCGTGTCGAGGTGTGCCACCATACTCCTTGAATCTCGGGCCGACGCTGCCCCGTTAGGCCCGCGCGGGCGTACCTGACTTTACCCGCCGCTGCCGGCCCGTTCGGCCGCGGACTCGTTCGACGCGCTCCAAAATTGACACAGGGTGGCCAGCAGTTGGCGACCTGCATTTTTTCCCCAAGATTTTCAGGGCAGGGCTCCATCTCGGTCGCTCGAATCTACGCTGGTGGCATGACCGAGTCTGGAATTGAATCTACCGAGCCCTACTGGCTGATGAGGATGCGTCAGGCCGCTAAACAGCGGCCAAGGACTCGTTTCGTCAAGATTCGTTGGCTTGAGCTGCAATACCTGCTTCGAGAGCGGGATGCCCTCTGGCTTGCCGCCGGTCCAGCCGTGCGGGAACGGCTTCTAAAGCTGCGCGAGACCGATGACTACACGTACCTATCCCTTCAAGAGATTGGCACTCTACAGGCGACTCAGGACCAGGACCCAGACGGGTAACGTTCCCCTTTGCCTTTGTGGGGTGCTTGGTGTCAAGGACAACAAAAGCGTAAAAAGGGGGCTCTCAGAGCTTGTCGATCCAAGTATCGTCTTCGCGATTATCCCAAGCCGAGCCGGTGCTGGTTGGTTTGCGGCTATGCAGTCCTTTGATGCGCTGAAGGATCCGTCGCGCATCGACGGACTTTAGTTCGCGAAGGCTTTCCACTTCACCCATGATGACTGATTCGATCAAGGCCTTACGATCGCTCTGGCTAACCACGCCAGCTTCCTCAAAAGCATCACGAATCTCCTGCATTTGCTCCGGTTTGATCAGAAGCGGAGCAAGAACGTTGGGAGATGGGACAGGCGCGTTTATCTCAAACAGGAAGGAAGGCTCGCCGCACATAGGCATCGATCATACTGCCAGCAAGAGGGAGACCGTCACGCGATCCGACAGGCGTCTAATGGTCGAATGGTGTTGCTGAGTTTGCTTCGGCCCTCCATATTTCCACGATGTCTGGCCTGAGCATCTTCCTAAATCGTTTTTGCTTGCCGGCATTGATCTCAAGTGCGAGTTCACGTAGTTCTACGGCTGCGCTCCCCTTCCAGTTCAACCGCAAGGCGCCAGCAAGTAGGTCATCTGGGGAGAAGTTGTGACCGTCCGCCTTCAGTTTCGTCAGCCCTTCTGTGACGCTGGAACGGTCGGAACTGTGCGACAGCCCCGTGCTGGAATTGATCATGTTTGTGAAGGTTTTTAAGGCTTCCCATATGACCGGATCCGAAACCACTGGAGTCTTAGCCTCGATCACGGGGCCGCCCAAGTGTTTTGGGTTGTAGGCGCTGACCCACGGTTGTGCGCCCACTGATTTCGTTGGTGTGAAGGCGTGCCGGAAATGGGACGGCCCAGTAATTCCCACGGCGGCGATTGCTGACGGTCCTCGGTGATCCTCGATTTGCCACAACGTCTGCGGCAGCGGCCTGTAGGCCAGGACTGGCCCGGCCGGAAGCCGGGCGACTTTGCCCCGGGAGTCCGGGTAGACGGTTGCTCCGCGACGAACCAGCGCCTCAATGAGCGGTTCGTCTTTAAGATCGAACCTACTGCCAATTTGAATGCCAATTGCGCGCAGGTTTCCATCAGATTGGGCATGGCACCACTCAATTGAGCGCTTCAGATCTTCGACCGGATCAGGGTGATCCGGACTATCGGGCAAAGCAGTGTAGGCACGCGGGACCGATGTGCGGTCGTCTTCAAACATCATCTTCTGATGATGCCTGAGGGCCCTGACAATCAACCCGCTGCTCGAGCTCGGCAATGCGGACTCGTCCCCTATACCGCAACCAGAAGTGAGCCCACAGTCCCACTTCCTTGGATTTCGGCCTCTGCCCGTTTGCTCACTCGAATTCCCTTATGTTTGAACGCATGACGAACGCACTCCACCACCTCCAGGTGTTCATCGGATCCTCAACGGAGGGCCTAAAAATCGCCCGGACTCTACAGGCTGAACTCGAAGCAGCCACGGATTGCATTGTTAAGCGGTGGGACACTGATACTTTCGCCCCTGGAAGTATCACCCTGGACGAGTTGATCGCGAGAGCCAACTCTGTCGATTTCGCCATCCTTGTTGCCACGGGTGAGGACACTGTCACCAGCCGAGGCACCCAAAGCGCTGCGGTTAGAGACAACATCATCCTTGAGTTCGGTCTGTTCCTCGGCGCGCTTGGGCGGGAACGTGTCTACCTCCTCAGCGTCGGCGACGCCAAGCTGCCATCGGACCTTCAAGGCCTAACCAGGCTCATCTACCGCGAGCGTCCAGACGACGACATCAGGGCCGGCCTCAATGACGCCGTCCTCAGAGTAGAGAAGGCCATGGCTAAGCTCGGTCCACGAAGGGGCGGAACCCAGCCGAACCTACCAAGGGGAACACACGCTGTCGTGGAAATGGTCGCCAAAGACGCGCTGTCCGCGTTCCAGGGAGAAGCCCCAGCGCAAAGAGGCGTCCCGCAGAACATCCAGCTCCCCGTGACAACCACCCATGATTCAGCTCCAAGCATCCTCGCGGCAAGTCACGGGGAGCAAACCCTTAAGGCGTTGGAGGAAGAGATTAAGTGGCTCTGTAGCAATGCAACGAGCCAAGGGTGGGCCATAGTCAAAAACAACCCAACTACCCTGCGACTCAGTTCACCAAAGGGGAAGAGCTTCACACTGGCCCGGAAACGCCCTGCCGGTACGCGCACTGAACTGAGGAAGTTCGTCACGGAGCTACGAGCCAACGGGCTACGCGTCAACCGTGCACTTCAAGGCTCCGTCGAGGAATCGCCATTCGGCTAGAAGTCTGAGGCTCCCCTCGCGCTTTCTGCCAACTCAATGACACAGTCCCCGCGAGGGGAACAGCGCTCAAACCCGGCCACATACCGAGAGCACCCTACGGGCCGCTGCACCTTGACTTCGTCCCTGAGCTGCAGGGAGCTCTTGCACCACCTGGATGCTCTCCCATACAACTTGTAACTCAGCCTTAGAAGGATACGTGATCCACTGCGCACGCCTGCAAACCAACGTGTCAGTTAAGAAGTGCTGCCACCATTCCCAGTTCCCCACCGCTGACCTTCGACGGGTACAGGGCGGCTGTGGCTCGTCCGGGCTTGGTCACTGTGACTATAAGAAACGCCTAGGCACCTTCCGTAACATTGATGTCCCGCAAGCTATCTCAAATATGGCAGTGCTAGGCGGCTTCGGACGCGACTTCTGGGACGTCGTTCCTGCTAAGAGCCCGAGTGAGTGATGAAACGCTAACGCTAAGCCGCTCAGCCGTTTCCTTCAAAGTCTTTCCTTCATTGCGCAGCTGCCGGGCCGTTTCCAGTTTCCCAGGCGTCATCGACCGCGGGCGGCCACCGAGCCGCCCTCGGGCTTTCGCTGCGGCAAGCCCAGCCTTCGTTCTTTCCGACAGCCGCGATCGTTCGTATTCCGCGAGGGAAGCGAACATGTCAAAGATGAGCTTGCCATGTGCACTGGTCGTGTCCAGCCAGGGTTCAGCCAGGGAACGGAAACCTATCCCCCGCTGGCCCAACACTGTGACGATGTCGGCTAGGTCAGCGGTACTCCGGCCTAGCCTGGTCAGGTCTGCAACCAACAGCACGTTGCCCGGCTGCAGATAATCCAGACAGTCCTTCCACCGCGCCCTTGCTTGGGTTGCACCGGACGCGTACTCCTGAAAGACGCGGACTGCTCCGGCCGCCACCAACCCGTCCACCTGCGAATCGAGCGATTGACCACGAGTACTGACCCTCGCATAACCGACTATGTTGCCGGACACGTCAAAAACCCTCCCCTTACCCTTTTGACCGGTTTTCTTTTCGGCAACCGGTTTTGACTAGCGTAAGAGTGATTTTTCCGCTTTTTTTGGAGGCTTGCCGCCAATAGGTCAGAAACGGTCGTTTTTGCTCGCTGGTAACCAACAGCATTTCATGGCGCTTCCCCTTGCGCCGCAAGGAGGTCGCTATGGTCGCCGGCATCAGCGCTGGACAAGATGCTCGATGACCCGCGTAATGGTGACGAGTCTTGTTGAAGGACATCAACTGAACTACGTGTTTCCCGCCGCTGCACCAGAAGGGCTGATCCGTGCATGGATGGCAAGGCCGGGCCTCCAGTCCAGAGGGGTCTCCCCCGCCCTGTCTACTAGCACTATTCGAAATCCGGCCATCGGGTAATAACGCGACTGTGTTAATTGACTCCGGACGATGGCTGCTGGCCCCGCATGAGGGCTCGATAGACATTGGTCAGGCCAGTGGGCGCAGGGCATGGGTCCTTGCTCGGCTACATGCTAGGCGGACCATTTCAGCATCATCAACAATTGATGCCATAAGCAATGCCATATCTCCTGTAGGACGACACACATAAGGCCTAGTTGGAGCGCGGCTAAGAACTACGGCATCTCTACCCATACGCCAAAACGCACGTAATAAGGCCATACGTCACGTTGCACATTTGCTGAGCAATCGAGCATGAATTCACCAGTTACATCAAGCGATACAACACGCGTGCTATGACACGGTAGAGATAACAGGCGGGACAATAAAAGCCACCACAGTAGACCGGGCAGGGAGCGCAGTAGGGAGACAAATTGAAGTTGCCATAGAACAACCGATTTGATTCATCGTAAGGATGCGGACATTAAGGTGCGCCATGCCTACGACGTGACACCCCGTACATATCCCTGCTCTACGGTCTGTTACTACTCTTACGCGTGTCACTGCCGACGTTCCTGGGGAAGTCCACATAGCGTTGTCAGCAAGAACAACATGCACCCGATCAAATAGGAGAGTCGTCGGCCGATGGCACGATCGCTGGAAATCCCCGTCCACCCGAAACCCCAAACAACACGGGCCCTTGACCGTGTCGTATCTCTAGCGAACGGCAAAGGCGGAGTCGGCAAGACGACAACGGCGGCCAACGTTGGCGGTTACGTGGCGCTGGCCGGCTCGCGTGTGCTGCTGATCGACCTTGACCCGCAGGGCGATCTGGCCCGCGACCTCGGATACGAGCGGCAGACAGGGAGGGAATTCTTTCAGGCCCTGATCGCCGGCACGCCGCCGATGATCCTGCGCGACGTTCGGGAAAACCTTGACGTAATCCCGGGCGGCCAGGACCTTGAAGACATCCAGGGTCTAATGGTGTCCCGCTCCAACCGCTCCGGCGCCGGCGACTTCGGTGACATGCTTTACACCGTTTTGGCCCCGTTGGCGGACGAGTACGACTTGATCCTGATCGATACCCCACCGGGGGAGCGGATCCTTGTAGAGGGTGCCTTCGCAATCTCAAGCGCAGTCGTCATTCCTACCCGGTCTGATGATGCGAGCATCGACGGTGTCGAACGTATTGCACGCCGCTTCATGGCCGTACGTGACCGCAACCCGTCCCTGCAGTTAGCAGGCATCGTCTTGTTCGGTGTAGGTCCGCGCTCTATGCGTCTCGAACGCAGCGTCCGAGACACCTTGGAGGAAATGCTCGGCACCGTCGCCCCGGTCTTCGCGACTCGCATCAGGAACCTCGAGAGCGCAAGCGCCGACGCCCGCCGAAAGGGCCTGCTCTTCCACGAACTTGAAGGTGCCGTTACCGACGCTCAGAAGAACCGCTTGAAGGCGCTCCGGGCGGGGGAGAAGCCGACAGACGGCTTCTTCTCCCGAAACGCCGGGGGACTCGCTGAGGAGTACGAGCAGCTTACCGGCGAAATACTCGCCCGACTAAACGAGATCGAAAGCGAGAACGAAGCATGAGCGGCCGACAGAGCCTTGCGGGGGCGTTCGCACCTGTAGCGCCTCCCCGCGGTGCAGCACTCCAAGGGTTGCTGGCTCCAAAGCGGGGGAGGGGCACTCCTGCACCGGAACCCAAAACCGGAGAACCCGTGGAGACCACGGTCGCTGAATTTGTCCAGGTGCAACCAGCAGCGGCACCCGAACCCGCACCGGCACCTATTGAGCAACCGCAAGCGGATAATCGGCCAGCTGAGGAGGCGCCCCAGGAGGAGCGCGCGCCTAAAGTCATCAAGGCCCCAAAGGCCAACACGCGGCATCAAGATAGTGCCAAAAAGGCAGCTAACGCAACCAAAGCCTCCGAACTGGTTCCCGGGGCGCTACGCAATGTCGGGGTTTACCTGCCGCCGGCGCTCCTGGCCCAAGTCAAGGATGCCGTCTACCAAAAACGGACCACATACGCGGACCTATTAATTGATGCCTTCGAAGCCGTCGACGACAATCAGATAACCAAGGAGTTCACTCCCGAAACCACGCTGACCACCTCGGGCATGCCCCGCCGTGCACCGCGAAAACGGGGCGAAGCGGGCATTCAGATCCAGCTGCGCCTCGACGGGCATCAGGTCGATTGGCTGGATGAGAAGGTCGCCGAGTTCGACGCACCGTCACGCAGCGCGCTCGTCTCCACCGTCCTCAAGCTTCATATTCACGCGGGGCCGACTGCAGCACAGTGATCCAGCAGCTCCTGGAAGACAACCGTGGCTTGTCTTCCAATAGTGCTTATGGCACGACCAATGGCGTGAAAACGTGGGTGTGAAAGTTACACCGGGGGAGTGGACGCCCCGGCCGGCCCATCGACACGAGTCAATTGGCAATCCGGAGGAGGTCACAAAAACGACACGCCTTGGCCCTGGCCCTCATCCTGTTCTGATGAAGGCCATATCCGACAGTGACCACTCATCGGGCGGGCCCTCGAAGGTATCCCAAGGGTAGTCGTCGTCGGGGGAGAGGAGCTCGACGACGGTGTTAATGTTCTTGGCGAGCCATTCCCGCCAAATGATGCGATCGTTGCGGTAACGCTGGATCTGGCTGGCAACCGCCTCCAAGACTCCGAAGTGCTCGGCAAGTTGCTTCAGTGACGTAGCCGCCACGGTGAACCAGGCACGGGCGGCACCACGGGTGATGAGGTTCCATGCCGCCAGCACTTCCAAGGCCTCGTTTACTGCGGACCGCGAAAGTCCAGTAACACGCACGACTTCAGATGTCGGCATGGCGGGGGAGTGTTCCAGGGCTTCGTAAACGAACGCTGCCGGCAGACCCAGTTCCCGGAACACCGGGCGGAGAGCGTGGACCTTCCCCTTCTGCCAGGACGCGTCTTCCGCTGCAGACTTCAACTCTTCGGGGACGGTCAGCATGTACAGATCACCCTTCGTCCCACGCCCCTCCTCGACGAGAGTGACCAAAGGGTCCTTCTCGGCACGGAGCTTCCGAAGGTGCATGGCCACGGTGGTGTGGTCCAGACCCGTGGCCACGGCAATGGAACGAACACCGAATTCAACAAACCTGGATCCCGTCATGTGGGCTGCCTCCCCCAACGACCTGAGAACCATCCGACGCGCCATTCCTGTCCTGGATTTGTGGTAGTTCACCTCCCTGATCCGTAGTGCATTGCGCCAGGTCCGAATAAACCGATGCTCTGCATCGGGATTCGAAATTGGATTTGTGCCTTGTAATGCTGGGGGCTGTGTAGTTGGCTGGCTTGTGGGGGATCTGCGGACATTGTTAGTTCTATCGCCGCTGGCCTTGTTTTTGCTGAGGTATTGGACGCCGTTATGCCAGTCCCGGCGCAGTGCAGGAAGCCTGTGCTTGGCGGCGTACCGTGCGTAGAAGGAGGCCAGCCCGGGCCAGGTTCCCTGGAGCATGCGGCGTTCAACGTCCACGAGCTGCAGGCCAGCTGCCGCGGCGGAGACGATAACCGCCTGGCGGGCATCAGAGTCCGACGAATATCGGTTGGTGTCGTACAGCCCCGTCTGGGCCAGCACCTGCATAGAGCGGGACATGCGTCCGACGGGCTGGTCGATGACGGGTGCTTCGAGGGTGTCCGGGGTGAAGGACTCTTCCTGGCGGAGGGCGCGGACAGCTTTGATCTCAGAGGCTAGATCTTTGGTCATTGCGGCCCAAGTTTTGGCAGTGTTGGGCCGGCGGGCAACGTCGTAAGCCATGGACAGGCTCATCGCCAGCTCCTGGTGGCCTCCGCGCTTATGCGGTGAACCGGGGGTTCGCATGCAGCCGTGAAGCAGGTTCTGGTGCGGGGTCTTGTCCAGGGTCCGGTACCGGGTGCCCAGCGCCTCGACAAGATCACGCGCTTCGGAGAAGGTGACCCGCTGCGCTAGCGGGATGTAGACGTGACGGCCTCCGTTGGGGGAGAAGTCCTCAATCCAGCGGCCTCCCACCGAGTGCAGCCAGCTCTGCACGGCACGAACGTCAGCCTGGACCCAGTCGACCCCCGCTACCGAGGAGTCGAAGTCAAGGAAGATCGCGGCGCATGTTCCGTCTTTGCCGAAGATGCGGACTGCGGCCGGAAATGAGGGAAGGGCCTCGGTGAGGTTCCGTTCATATTTCTGTGGGTACGTTTTGCCTGCATCACGAGAAAGGCGCATTCTGGGCTGGCCTGCTAGCAATGGAGCTAGAGCTGCCCACACGGTTGTTGGGTCGTCTGACTGCGTGGACACGCCAATGGCGGGGCGTGATGGCAGCACGGAGACGTGCTGATGTACGATGAGGGTAATCCTTTCGGGGATTGAGGTACGAAAAAGGGCCGATCCTGCCAGATCGGTTTCATAGCAACACAAAGGATGGCCTGTATAGGCTCTCCACGACTTACAATCTGATCCGCCGGCAAGCAATCCAGAAGGTAAGTCTCAAGCTTCGAAGGCCCGCCTAGTGCGGGCCTTCTTTTGTTATGAGGCCATGCGGATGGGCAGCTCCTGCTGGTAGTCGTCCTGATCGAGGGCGGCCAGATCCTCTTTCAGTTGCGGCTCGACAACGGACAGAAGATATTCAGTGACAGTCAGGCCCTTATGAGCCGCCACTTTGGCGATACCGTCAGCGGTGGGTTCCGGTGAGCGAAAACCAATGAACTTGCGCAGGCCTTTGCTGGGGCGCCCGCCGCCTCGATTTACTGCTACTGCCGTCATTTGCTGTGTCCTTTGATTTTGTAACCGCCTGAACGGATACAGCTTCATCGTTGTGTTGCTGCCACTGGGTAGTTGATTGTCCCTGCGACTGCTCCGAAACTATCACCGGGCACCTGAACTGCTCGGGATTTGTTTTCAGAAAACGAACGCGTGTCGCGTTTGTGACTTGGCCCTCCCGTCTACATCATTGCAAGCATCAGCCCCGGCGCATGAGCAAGAGTAGGCAGCCCGAATCCGGTGGCCCTCGCCCCCACAAAGAACAGCACCCTTCATATACGTGCGCCCTTCGCCTCCTTCCTGGCGATGAGTACCTACAACCCCGATCCAAGTGGCTGGTAGCGATCGACCTGGGGCCCATGTGACAAGCAGAGTCCCGGGGCTCCTTGATATGGTGTGGCCCTGTTTGACCCTCGGGTCGGGCGCTGAACCTATATTACACATCACTGAAATTATTTCAGTAGCAAGTTCACTGGGGTGGGAACTGATGGGAAACCAATTGCTAGAGCCGACTAAGCTGTCCCTGCGGACGATCCAGTCCTTGCAACTGCCGGCTTCTCCCACCCTTCCGCACCTGATCACCGCAGTAGAGCGGGCCTACGGCAAACCCTTGGAGTTCGACGAAGTAACGGAGGATGTCCTGGCGGATGGGGTGACCGGGCGGTGGGTCGACATGCCGAACCAGGGTCTCATTCAGTACCGTCGCGGTCACGCATTCTGGTGCCGGCACGTCATTCTGCATGAGTTCGGCCACATTCTTTTGGGGCACAAAGGTGAGCCAGCTGACGGCCTTCAGTCTGCGGGCTTCTTCTCAGGAGTCGGTAAGCGGCGCGGGATCAGTTGGATGTGCCGGCCGGCGGCCATTCCCTTGGAAGAGGCCGAGCAGGCGGCGGAAAATCTCGCCTATGCCCTGGCTCAACGGCTGGTGGCAGGGCCGGACGCCTGCGTCTCTGACGCAGAACGGATTTTTGGACTGTGATTCAGGCTGCATTCTGGCTGTTGGCCGTTGTTTTCGTGGCGCGGCTGTATCTGGTGGCCCGTCACAATGCATCGACGGCGTTCCTGGGGGCAACCGGCGTCGGCGTCGTGGGCCTCTTCTGTACAGGCCAAATCGTCCCTGAAAGCACCCTTGACGATCTAATCGGAGGAACGAACTGGCTCCACTTGGTGAGGAACCTCCTTGTTACCGCGGCAGTGTGGCTGGTTCGGGAAGGCGTGTTCAGCGCGCTGTCCACCGAACTCACGACCAGGCGCCGTACGACCCACCGACCTCTGTTCCTCGCCGCGCTCCTCCTGGCCATAGTCATGCCCTTCACCCTGCAGTCCTTCGTCCCGACTACGGATGCCTTCATCCCTGAAACCGTTCACCAACCGGCGGTTTACATTTATGCAACGGTCTATATGGCAATTCTTGGGGGCCTGGGCCTCTCGGTCCTACGACTGAGCATTAGCCCGCGTGAAAGCCGCACGGTGCGCGCTAGCGCCACGGTCGTCGGGATCGGAATGGGCATCATGGTTCTCGGCTGCATCGATGAGATCATCTATATGAGCGTCCGCTTTACCGGCCTCCAGGGATTCTTGGCCGATGTGACGTACCTGCTGTTTACACCCCTCTTCTACAGCGGCATTCTGCTCACATCACTCGGACTCGGCATACCACCAACCGTGCGGCTCTGGCGCAGGCTGGCCCTCGTCGATCGCTTCTGGATTCTCGTGCTGCACCGCAAGTTTCCTGCGGTAAGAAGTATCGGGAAGGCTCCGGAGGCGCGTTTCTCATTTGCCGCCGACGTACTCGGGCCTCGCCCGTCCGAGCGGCTGTACACGCTGGTCATTGCCCTCGGTGATCTTCGCGCCGCGGGCCGGCAAGCAGCGTATTCCAAGCCAGCTGAGAGGGCGCTTGTCCTGGCTCAACGGCGGCTGACCAACACATCCGAGCCCCTTGGGCTGGAGCTTAGGAAAAGGGCGGAAATCTAGGTGGCTTCAGACACCCAATTCGCAGTGGTTACCCCTTCGATGATTCAACGCGTGGCGCGCATTTCAACGGAAGTGGCACAGCCGCCTCTCGTTCTCTCGCTGCTGCTCGTCCTTGCTGCACTGCGTGACGGGGGAGGCGTCACAGCTGTGCTGCCGGGTCTCGTGGCCGCTGTCACGATCTGCTTGGCGCCCTTGCTGGTGGTAGTGATTCTCGCCCGCCGCGGGAAACTCACGGATCACCACGTGGGAAACAAGAAGCAGCGCCGCCCGGTGATGCTCTCGACGCTGGCATCGGCTCTTTTGGGCTGCGGAGTACTCACGTTGATCAACACCCCTGTGACTGTGTGGGCATTGATTGCCGGCATTCTCGGCGGAATCCTGGCACTCATCATTGTCAGCCCTTTCTGGAAAGTGTCTGGGCATGCCATGACGCTTGGGGGAGCGACGATTTCTTCGGCTATGCTCTTCGGAGTCTGGTCGATCCCATTCGTGCTCGCAGCGCCTTTGGTGTGCTGGTCAAGGGTGTACCTGAAGGATCACACGCTCTCGCAGGTTCTGGCCGGCTTCGTAACGGGGCTTGTCGTATTTGGATCGGCCTGCGTGCTAATTCTGAACTGACATAGTATTTTTTCTGAACGTTCAGGGTCCCCAGTTTTGGAACAGCAGACCGGTTACTACGAACGGCCTAGATGCAGCTCCGAGAGCAGGAAAAATGACTGAGGGCACGAACCCCGTTGACAGCAGGACGGACCGGGAGGTCTTGGCGTCCAAGCTGCAACTCCTTCTCGATATAGTTCACGCCAAAGACGCTGCCAGCTTCACTTACGAAGAGATCCGCGCCGGTCTGGCCGAACAGGGATTCAACCTGACAAAGACCCGGTGGCATCGGCTCCTGGCCGGCTCTCCGGACAACCGGTGGGACCCGGAGCTGCTGAAAGCTCTCGCGTACTTCTTCGACGTGGACCCCGACTACCTGCTGCAGCGCAGCGGCCCTGTTCCCGAGCGGGTGGAGGCCGAACTTCGACTTATTGAGGCGTTGCGGATCTCAGAGGTCGAGCATTTTGCTGCACGCGTCCTCGGAGAAGTGAACATCGAAGCTGTCCGCGCAGTAACCGAGGCGCTTAGAAACCTCCCAACCAGGTCCCGGCATGAAGGCACACCGCCAGACTGAAATAAATTCACTACTGAAAAAATTTCAGTAGAATGGGTGCATGCACCGCTACCTGCAGGCCACCGGATGCCGTTCTTCGGACCGTCCCGACCATTACCGGACCGCCGCCGGCGGTTGTGGAGCTGGTGGCGCAGGGCGTCTAGTCGCCTTCGGGAACGACGCCCAAAGCTTCGCCAAGAAGCTTGTAGCGCCTCAGAACTTCTTCCCGCGCCAGCAGATACTGCACCCTCATCCCGTTGCGCTCCTCCGTTGCCGGCGGATCCTGGATGGTAATCCCCTCGTCGGTGAGCAACTGCAGATTGTGCTTCGCCGTCGCCACTCCGATATTGAGGCCTGCCGCGACCTCTCCCCTCGTGGCAGGCCCGTTCTGCGTCAGGAATCCAATAATGGCCACTCGCGTCAGGTTCCCGAACGCGTTAATGACCGGCTCCAAATGAGCCGTGGTCTTCGGGTGGGCATACCTGGGCATACCTGCAATCTTGCCGTACCCGCCCGCGCACTCGCATAGCAACACTATAGCGGGTAATTAAACTAACCGCTATGCTCGAGGTGGAAGTAAGTCGCCTTCAGATGGAGGCAAATTCAAATTGGGGGGAAAGTGGAATGGCCACGTCGCGGTTCAACGCCGTCTGCACCCCCAGCCGTCAGGCCGGGGGTTTGTCGTGATGCAGCGGAAGTCACTTGGTCTCGTGGCTCTGATCGTCGTCCCCGGCCTCTTGATGGGCGTGGTCTTTTCCATCCTGTTACTCCTTGCCCCCGCAAAGCCCGCTGCCGCCGACTGCGGACCCACCGTCTCAGTGGCCATCAACGGCGATACAAAAATTGATGGCTACTCCCAGGAACAGTTGAAGAACGCGGCGTCGATTCTGGGTGCCGGGAAAACGCTGAATCTGCCCGTGAAGGGCCAGATGATCAGCGTCATGGTCGCACTGGGGGAGTCGGGGCTGCTTGTTCTGGACCGCGGCGACGCCGCCGGGCCAGATTCCCGGGGGTTGTTTCAGCAGCGCGGCAACGGTGCGTGGGGTTCGTACTCGGACCGAATGGACCCGACCATTAGCGCGACGAATTTTATCAAGGCGCTGCAGAAAGTGGACGGCTGGGAGCTGTTGGAGCCGACCATTGCCGGCAATAAGGTCCAGCGAAACGCTGACCCGTACCACTACCAGCGGTACTGGCCCGAGGCCGTGAAGCTCGTCCAGGCACTCTCCGCCGGCAAGTTCTCGCTGGAAGGCAGCGGCTGCGCGATCCCTGGGCAGTCCGGCGCCGGAGATGACTACCCGTGGAAAAACTCGCCCACTTGGATGCAGGCCGGAGAGGCGGCGGCTTCACCGCTGGGCATGTTCCATCGCGAATGCGTGGACTTTGCCCTGTGGCGGGTGAACCAGCAAATGGGATCCACCAGTGCCCCGTTCAAGTTCCTCAACGGCACCTTCCGCCCGGACGGTCAGAAGCTGGGTTCTGCGTTGACTTGGAAGGCCGACTGGGATGCCAAGGGCTGGGCCACTGGCAGGACGCCACGGGTCGGTTCGGTCGTTTGGTACGCCCCCGGCGCCGGGGGAGCGGACCCGACCTACGGACACGTCGCCGTCGTCAAGGAAGTCAAGGACAACGGGACCTACGTCGAAGAG
This sequence comes from Pseudarthrobacter sp. CC12, assembly GCF_039907755.1. Lineage (NCBI taxonomy): Bacteria > Bacillati > Actinomycetota > Actinomycetes > Micrococcales > Micrococcaceae > Pseudarthrobacter > Pseudarthrobacter sp. CC12. The sequence goes on from NZ_JARDJH010000024.1 coordinate 58,896, forward strand.
GGCTACAACGGCAATCCGCCACCGGATGACCACAACTACTACACCCGGACGGTCAGCAACACGGTCCCGTCAGCCTTCCTGTACCTGCCCATCCAAGAGGAGAAGAAGTGAAAAAATCCCTGCGACTGACCGCGGTGGTCCTGCTGTGCACAGCATGTGCACCGGCAGCGAAGACCACACCGGTCCCGGCGACCAGCACGGTCGCAGCCTCAGCACCGGTCTCTCTGAGTGCGGGCAGCGGCCCGCAGGCCCCCGGGGGCACCGTGCCGGCCAGTATCGGCATCGGCTGGGATCAGGCCAGCAAGGATGCCGCGGTAGACGCCGCCCAGAAGGCGATGGCGGATTTCGCCCGCCCGGGCGTGGAGGACAAGCAGTGGGCCAACGACCTCGCCCGCTGGCTCACGCCGCAGGCCACCGCTGACTACTCCGCCGTTGACCCCGCCAATGTCCCCGCCACCCGCGTCACCGGCCCTGCGACGCTGACGGTCGATGAGGCCAACGGCTACGGCGTCATGGCATCCGTGCCGACCGATGCCGGGACCTACACCGTGCAGCTGCTCCGCACCGGCCCGGAAGCCCCGTGGAAGGTCAACCGACTCACCCCGCCCAATCCGTAAGCGCCCGCACCTCACTAACCCCGTCAACGTAAGGAATCAGGTTCATGAGCACCACTTCAACGGAGGTCCTGGCCTTCCCGAAGATCAAGGCCATCATCAGTGACAACGGCACCGCCGAGGTCGTCGTGGCAGGAAACTCCCGCGTCGTCCCGGCAGGGGAGACCCTACAGGACCTGCGCGACAACGCCCTGGCCCTTGTCGTGGCCGAAGCCAAGACGCTGCAGCGCCTCGTCCGGGTCCGCATCGAGGATCCCGAGGGCCACGGCGAACTGATCGTCCACCCGGACGGCAACGTCGAGTCCGTCTCCTACGAGCCCCGGCCCGCCCGCCGCAGAACTGCCGCACCCTCCAGCACGCACGCTGCGGCCATCGGCGACGTTATCGACGCTACTCCAGCGGCAACGCCTGCGGTGAAGCCCGCAGCTGCCCAGCCGACGGTGGAACGCCAGCCCTGGCCGCCCCTTCCAACGGATACTGCGTTGGCCGAGGACGAGGCTCCGGCCGACGATGAGGCACCGCAGCGGGCTGTTGCAGCCGATGCGCCGGTGACCCGACGCAGTTTGAAGGAGACCTCCTTCCTGGTCAGCGCCCCGATGCTGGAGCCGGCCACGCAGGGCTGGCGGGGTGCGCTCACGCGACTGGGCTTCCGAATGGACCCCTCAGCGGAGGAACTGTCCGAGCGCGAAGACATCCGCACCGTCAGCCAGCACTGGCCCGGACCGCGGACCATCGCCGTGGTCAACCGCAAGGGCGGGGCCAACAAGACCCCCACGGTCGTGATGCTCTCGGCAATCCTTGCCCGCTACAGCGGTGCAGCAACGGTGGCCTGGGACAACAACGAATCCCAAGGCACGCTGGGATGGCGGACCGAGAAAGGGGCCCACGACCGCAGCGTCCTGGACCTGATCGATTCCTCCACCGAGCTGCTGTCCCCGTCCACGAACGCGGCCGAGATCGCCAAGTTCGTCCACCACCAGACCGCCGACAAGTTCGACGTGCTGCGCTCGGACGAAAACGAAGAAGGCGACCACGAAGTCACCGCCGAGGAAGTGGACATCGCCCACCAGGTCCTCACCCGCTACTACCGACTGGTCATCATGGACTCCGGCAACACCGCTAGGGCCGCAAACTGGCGGCGGATGATCGACCACACCAACCAGCTCGTCGTCCCCGTCACCGCCATCGAGGACCGCGCAGAAGCCGCCAGGCTGACCCTGCAGACCCTCGAATCCCGCGGCGGACACGACGCCGAGCTGGCACGCAACGCCGTCGTGATCGTCTCAGAGTCCACCGACGCCAAGCGCAGCATGACCGGCGATGCCCTCAAGCGCGCCAAAGACGAGGCACAGCGGATCGCTGACGGCTTCGAGCTGTTCGTGCGCGCCGTCGTCCGCATCCCATACGACCCCGCCCTGGTCAACGGACCCATCCGCTACGAAGCCCTCCAGCCCGCGACCCAGCGGGCATGGCTCGCCGCGGCCGCTGCCGTGGCCAAAGGCTTCTAAAACATCCCTACGGAACTTGAGAGTTGAGAGGAGGACCAAATGCAACAGACCCTGAACCCCTGGGTTACCCGCCCCACCGCTGATGAACCGGCTGAGGAAAACCGGGCTGTGGCTCCCCCACCGGCCGCAATCATCAGCACACCGCTTCGGGGCATAGTCGAGCCAGACGCGGCAGACAGGCTGGCGTCCCGCAGCATGGCCGGCACAGCCCGACTCTGGGTTGTTGGTACCCATGGGGGAGCCGGTGAAAGTCGGATCGCTGACCTCATCGAATCGGCCCGGTCCACGGATCATTTCTGGCCTGTCCTCCCCAGTGGCGCCAAGCCGCGGGTGATGCTGGTCTGCCGCGCTGACATGCGCGGCCTGACAACTGCCAGGAACGCGCTCACCCAGTGGGTGTCAGGCGCGGCCCCGCAGATCGACCTCCTCGGCCTCGCCGTCCTTGCAGACGCCCCGGGAAAAACACCCAAAGCACTCCGGGACTTCGCCGCCCTTGTAGGCGGGGGAGCCCCACGGTTCTGGTCCTTGCCCTGGGTGGACGCCTGGCGGCACACGGACGCCACAGCGCTGCCAGTCGCCCGCGAATACCAGCGCTTCATTACCGACGTGACCGCCCTGGCCACGCCAACCAACCACTGAAAGGTCTCACCATGAACACGTTCACTGCAGTCACCACCAGCGTTATCCCTAACCCCACCCCCGTTGTCCCTGCGCAGGCGGGCGGTCTGCTGACCATCCTGAACTGGGCCTCCGGCATCGGCCTGGTCCTGGGCGTCCTGGGCGTCATCATCGTCGGCATCGGCATGGTCATTCAGCTCCAGCGCGGGGAAGGCGCGCAGGCGATCGGCAAGCTCGGCTGGGTCCTCATGGGCTGCATCATCATCACCGGCGCCGCGGGCATCGTCCGCGCCTTCGTCTAAGCCAGCACCGTCAACGGGAGGTTCTGCATGAGCCAGTCAACAGAGAGCACCACCGAAGGCAATTTGTTCACCAGGCCCGGGTTCATCGTCGCGGCCGCGCTGGTGGTCGCGCTGGTCGCGGCAGGGATCGTCATCTTCCTTCTCCCCAAGGGGCAGAGCGATGCCGGCCCCCTACCTGATGCAGCGGAATCCGCTTCAGCTGCATCAAGTGTCAGTCCCGCACGTGCAGACAAAAGCATCTGTGGGCTGCCTTCTTCTTCTGACACAGCCCTAGGAAAGGCTCCCCAATCCAAGTGGGAACTGGTCGGCCGCATGGCTGCACCGACTGAGCCCACGACTTCCGGCCCAGGTTTGACCGACGCCAGCGGCTTCCGCTCCTGCTTTGCACACTCACCGACTGGAGCACTCTATTCCGCGGCGAACGCCGTCGCTCTCGGTTCCTCCGCTCAGGACGAGGTCAAGCTCGCGGAGCGGCTACTGGTACCGGGCCCTGGCAGAGATGCGGCCATCACGGCCGCGACATCACGAAGTTCATCGACTGAATCCAGTCAAAGCGCACAAATCAGGGGTTTCATCATGAAGTCCTACAGCCCCACTGAGGCCGATGTTGATTTGGCCTTTCAGCTCCAAAACGGGGCCTTGGCGCACAGCGTCCTCTCGCTGCGGTGGGTGGACGGGGACTGGAAGGTTGAAGCCTCAGATGATGGCCAGATATTCACCGGCACCGCCCAGCTCACTGATCTGAGCGGCTTCATTGCCTGGTCTGGGGTGTAAGCGATGGCTGACTGCAAACTGGGGGATATCACGTGCGTTGCCGGCAACGTGGTATCGGGAGCCGTGGACGACGCTATAACCAACCTGGGCAAAGCCATCACTGAAGGCATGAGCCAGATGGTGACGACGTTATCCACGTTCTGGGTTTCCATGCCGACCGTGAACCTGACCAGTGAGGACGGATCAGCAGCGAGTCCAGTGGTATCCGCCGTGAACAGTGAGCTGATGCCCTGGACTCTGGCCCTGGCCGTCCTTGCCGTAATTATTGGCGGCATCCGAATGGTCTGGGAACAGCGCGGGGCGCCCTTAAAGGATCTGCTCCGGTCGCTTCTCACACTCACCCTGGTTTCAGGACTCGGTCTGGGAGTCATCGCCATATTAGTGATCGCAGCCGATACCTTCGCGGCCGCGATCATCCAGAGGTCCACAGATGGTAAGGGTTTTGCCGAGGCAATGAATGGCCTGGTTATGACCGGTCAGAGCGGTATCGCCCGGTTCATTCTGATCGTTCTGGGCCTGGTTGGCTTGATCGCATCTTTGGTGCAGATAGTGCTGATGGTTGTCCGCAGCGGCATGCTCGTGATACTGGCGGGCATCCTGCCAACCACGGCCGCCTTCACAAACACGGAAATGGGCAGGCAATGGTTCCAGAGGGCAGTCGGCTGGACTATCGCCTTTATCCTTTACAAACCGGCGGCAGCCATCGTGTATTCGGTCGCGTTCCTACTGATGGGCAACACCAGCGGCCGTGACGCTCTGGTGGGTTCCATCAGCGGATTCACGCTGATGATCGTGGCGTTGTTCGCGCTTCCAGCCTTGATGCGGTTCGTCACCCCAATGGTCGGAGCCGTTGCCTCCGGCGGTGGCGCGGCAGCCGGCGCCGCGTTCGGTGCTATTGCAACCGGGGCTGTCTCCATGGGCCGTCCCGGCAGTGGACGAGGTAACGCGACACCGATGCCGGCCAGCAGCAACAGCACGTCCAACACCCACACGGGCAGCTCTCCAAAGGGCAGCGCTGGTTCTTCGGGCCCACGGGGTGGGGGAGGACAGCCGACGCCCGGCACTACAGGACCGGGCGGCGCCGCAGGCACCGCAGGCAAAGCGGGAGCAGCCGCACCGGCCGGAGGTGCTGGGGCTGCGACGGGAGCCACGGCCGCGGGCCCGGCCGGCATGGCCGTAGCCGCAGGCGTACAGGTGGCGTCCAGGACATCAGAGGCAATCAAGACGACCGCGCAGGATTCAACCGGGGAGGGCCCCAGTGGCAGCAATTAACACCGAATACAAGGAACCGTCCTACGGTAACTGGCGCGTCCCGCGCTCAGCCGGCCTGGGCAACCTCGGCGCTATCGGCACCGGCATTGTCATGGCCGGACTCCTGCTGGGCATCGTCAGCTTCGCCATCTGGGGCCTGTTCGTCGGCCTGGGCGTCCTTGCCGTCGCCGGCGCCTGCGCGCTGCTGCTTACCGTGAAAGACAAGCACGGCCAGTCCGTAGTAGACCGTTTCGGTACCCGTCTGGCTTTCAAGGTCTCCAAGTCCTCCGGCACCAACCTGTACCGTTCCGGCCCCCTTGGTGTGACCAAGTGGGGCATGTACCAGCTGCCCGGGCTGGCGGCGAAGTCGACCCTGTACGAGTTCGCCGATTCCTACAAGCGCCCTTTCGCGATGCTGCACGTCCCGGCGACCAGCCACTTCACCGTGATCTTCTCCACGGAACCGGACGGGGCTTCCCTTGTGGATCCGGAGCAGATTGATGCCTGGGTCGCGAACTGGGGCGGTTGGCTCGCCGGGTTGGCAGACGAGGCCGGTCTGGATGCCGCGGCCGTGACCGTTGAGACGGCCCCGGACTCGGGGTACCGGCTGCGGAATGAGGTCTTGATGAACATCGACCCGAACGCTCCGCAGTTCGCCAGGGACATGCTGCATGAGGTCGTCGACACGTACCCGGAGGGCTCGGCCACGGTGCGTGCCTGGGTGTCCCTGACCTTCAACGCATCCCTCCGTGCGGGCTCGAAAAAGCGCACCCCGGAAGACGTCGCCCGCGACCTGGCCTCCCGGATCCCCGGCCTGTCGGCCCGGCTACAATCCACCGGGGCCGGGATCGCCCGGCCCATGTCCGCGCAGGAACTCTGCGAGGTCGTCCGGATCGCCTACGACCCGCCCGCAGCGCTGATCATCGACGAAGCCCACGCGGCCGGCACTCCGGTGTCCCTGAGCTGGGGCGAGGTCGGTCCGACCGCGACGCAGGCCTGTTGGGACGACTACCGGCACGACACCGCCTTCTCGGCGTCCTGGACGATGACCGGCGCTCCCCGCGGGTCCGTGAACTCCTCCGTCCTGTCCCGTCTCCTGGCCCCGCACGGGGACATTGACCGCAAGCGCGTCTCCCTGCTGTACCGCCCGATGGACTCCGCACGCGCCGCAGCCGTCGTTGAGCGGGACCAGAACAACGCCAACGTCCGCATCACCTCGGGCACCCGGCCCACGGCCCGTGCCTTGGTGGATGCCCGCTCGGCCGTGCAGACTGCCCAGGAAGAAGCCCAAGGTGCGGGACTGGTGAACTTCGGCATGGTCGTCACCGCCACCGTCACCGACAAGGACCGCCTTGCAGACGCTGTCGCTGCGATTGAACAGACCTCCGGTACCGCCCGAGTGCTGATGCGCCGCGCCTACGGGTCCCAGGACACCGCCTTCGCAGCGTCCCTGCCGCTGGGGCTGGTCCTGCCCAAGCACAGCATGGTGCCCACCGAGATTAAGGACGCCCTCTAATGGCACGCCTGAAGCTTTTGACAGCAAAGAAGGCAAAGACAGTAAAAGCCTCGGCTAAGGAAGCGGGGCCGGGCTCGCGGGGCTGGACCGGACGGGGCGGTGGCATGGCACAGCTGCTGCCCTCCGTGCGGGAGTACCGGGGAACGACCGTTCAGGTCTGCGGGCTGTGGCCGTTCTCTTCTGGTGCCTCATCACCCATGGTCGGTGTCCCGCTGGGCCGGCATGAGGAAACGCAGGCAACGGTGTGCTGTGACCCGATCAGCTGGTTCCAGCGGGCGCGGCTGATTTCCAACCCGTCGGCGTTCATCCTCGGCAAACCGGGCTTGGGAAAGTCCACGGTGGTGCGGCGGATGTTCATCGGCCTCTCCGCCCAAGGCGTGCACCCACTGATCCTGGGCGACCTCAAAGGCGAGCACGTCAAAGCCGTGCAAGCCCTCGGAGGGCAGGTGATCAAGCTCGGCCGCGGCGTCGGCTCCATGAACATCCTCGACCCGGGCCAGGCCGTCGAAGCGGCCCAGCTGCTCGAAGACAGCGGCCACCAGGAAGATGCCGCCAGGGTCCGTGCCGACGCTCACGGCCGGCGCCTGACCATGGTCGTCTCCCTCATCACGATCAGCCGGAACAACCCTCCCACGGACCAGGAACAAACGATCCTGGACCGGGCGCTGCGCGTCCTCGATGAACGCTTTGACGGCGTCCCGGTCCTGAAGGACCTGCTGGACGTGATCGTCTCCGCACCGGACGAGCTGCGCCAGGTGGCACTGGACCGCGGCGACATGAACGTCTACCTGCAGGAAACCCGGGCACTTGAAGCGACCCTGCTGGCCCTGACCGGGGGCGGGAAGCTCGGCGAAATTTTCTCCCGCCAAACAACGAACCCGATGAAGCGTGACCGGGCGGTGGTCTTCGATGTCTCCAGCATTGACGAGACCGAGACGGACCTGCAGGCAGCTGTGCTGCTGGCCTGCTGGTCCTACGGCTTCGGCACCGTGAATGTCGCCAACGCCCTCGCGGACGCAGGGCTGGAGCCGCGCAGGAACTACTTCGTGGTTCTGGATGAGCTGTGGCGGGCCCTGCGTGCCGGCAAGGGCATGGTTGACCGGGTGGATGCCCTGACCCGGCTCAACCGGTCCGTCGGCGTCGGGCAGATCATGATCTCCCACACCATGTCCGACCTGCTGGCACTGCCCGCAGAAGAGGACCGGATGAAAGCACGCGGTTTTGTCGAACGCTCCGGCATGGTCATCTGCGGCGGCCTCCCCGCCTCTGAGATGCCGCTGCTGACCTCCGCAATACCGCTGTCCCGCCAGGAACAGCAAAAGCTCATTTCCTGGCAGGATCCGCCCGCGTGGGACTCCCGCGGGGTCGACGTCGAACCGCCAGGGCGCGGGAAGTTCCTTATTAAGGTCGGCGGCCGCCCGGGTATCCCGGTCCAGGTCGGGCTGACCTCGGTAGAGCACGGCCCGGACGGGGTCAACGACACCGACGGGAAATGGCACGGATCCCCTGAACCGATCCTTGACCCGCCAGCACCCGTCATGCCAACTGAAGGAGGCCCACTGTGAGCGCACCGAACCGCAAGGGAATGGGCCTCGGTGACGCCATCCTCGTATGGCTGGCCATCGGCTTCATCGTCGTCTTCGGCGGCGGCACCTACGCCGCTGTCCACCTTGGATCCTGGATGGCCGGCATCGACGCACCGCCCGCCCACCCCATTGACCTGATCGCCGGGCTCATCAAGGGCAAGGTGCGATGGCCGACCCAGTCCACCATCGTTGTCTGCGTCATGGCCGGGTTGGTCCTGGCGTTTGCTGTTGTCGTCCTGGTGGCGTGGCGGAAGGGTGCGTCCAAGCGCGCCCGCGTGGACAAGGCCGCCCGGTACCTTGGCCGTGGCAAGTCCCTCGCCGCGTTCTCCGACAAGGGAGCGCAGGCTAAGGCCGAACGGCTGGGCATCAAGGACAACCCCGGCATTGTTGTCGGCAAGGTGGTCTCCACCGGCCAGAAATTCGTCCAGTCCTGGGAAGACCTCAGCATCGACATCTGGGGACCCCGAACCGGTAAATCCACCTCGCGGGTGATGCCCGCGATCCTGGACGCTCCCGGCGCGGTGGTTTCGACGTCCAATAAGCGTGACGTGGTGGACGGTACCCGTGGCGTCCGCGAAGCGACCGCGCCGGTGTGGGTCTTCGACCCGCAGAAGATCGCCCAGGAAGAACCGGACTGGTGGTGGAACCCCCTCTCCTACGTCACAGACGAAGAGAAGGCATACAAGCTCACGCAGCACTTCGCGGTCGGCTCCCGGGTTCCGGGGTCGAAGCCGGATGCCTACTTCGACCCCAAAGCCGAAGACATCCTTTCCTCCTACTTCCTCGCTGCAGCACTGGGCGATCTGCCGATCACGCAGGTGTACCTGTGGGTGACGGAGCAGGTCAGCCAGGAACCCATCGAAATCCTCCGGGAGCATGACTACGAGCTGCAGTACAAGGGCCTGGAGTCCACGCTGAAGCTAGCAGACAAGCAGCGCGACGGTATCTTCGGCACCGCCGAGAAGATGATCCAGTGCCTCAAGAGCCGCAACACGCTCTGCTGGGTCGCCCCCACCCGGGGTGCCAGCGTGGCCACGGATTCGCGCCGGCAGTTCGACCCGCACGCCTTCGCCGCATCCCAGGAGACGATCTACATCCTCTCCAAGGAAGGGGCAGGCTCAGCCGCCCCACTCACTACCGCCCTCACAGTGGCGATCGCTGAGGCCATGGAAGAACGGGCAGAGCGCAGCGGCGGGCGCCTGCCCAAACCGGCACTGTTCGCCCTGGACGAGCTGGCCAACGTAGTTCGCTGGGCCGGCCTGCCGGACCAGTTCAGCCACTACGGCTCCAAGGGCCTGATCGTCATGGGCATCCTGCAGTCCTGGTCCCAGGGCGTCGAACTCTGGGGCGAGGCGAACATGCGCAAGATTTGGTCCGCCGCGAACGTCAAGGTCTACGGCGGCGGTGTCGCCGAAGAAGGCTTCCTCCGCGCACTCTCGGACCTGATCGGCGACTACAGCTACATCAACGTCTCCGTCTCCTCCGGCAAGACCGGGTCCAGCCGCTCCCGGCAGGAAAGCAAGGAACGCATCTTCGACGTCTCCAACCTCGCCGAACTGGACCGCGGCCGCGCAGTCATCCTCGCCTCCGGCGCCCCCGCCACACTGGTCCGCACCATGCCCTGGTACACCGGTCCGCACAAGGACGCTGTGGAAGCATCCATCACTAAGTACAGCCCGCAGCCGGAGCAAGAACCGGTACCGCTTGCAGCGGCACCGGTGACCAATCCATGGGTGACCCGGGTAGGGGAGTAGGCCGTGACGATAGACATCGGACGCTTCAGTGAAGCTCCCCGCTCGGACTCTCTGGAAGCTGGCGCTGATGGCGGCGAACACCAGAAGCCCCCACAACTGGTTTACGGTTCGGCCGAGGAATTCCTGCATGAGCAGCTGCTGCCCACCTACGTCCGCGACGTCGACGGCCGGGCAGCGAAGTGGTGCACGGAGTGGTATTTCCACCCGGAAGCTGTCTGCCGTGTAGAGGCGCTATGGCGTGCCTGGGAACACCTCAGGCTCGACGGGGCTAGCGGCATGAGCGTCTGGTTCAAAGACCACGCCGACCACCACATGAGCGTGCTCCTCGACCCGCACGGACCGTTCTATAAATGCGATATGCAAAAGCACCGCGACCCCGAACACCTCGAACCAAAGAAGGCCCCGACCGGCTGGTTCCCGGATGTGCGGACTATTCCCGCCTAGAAACGGGCAGCTACACGATGAGGGGCAGGCAATAAAATAAGTCGGGGCTGGAATCCGTTATAGATCCCAGCCCCAACTTTTCTTTGTTTCGGCTCTAGTGAGCTGCTTCGTACTTCTCTACGACTTCCGCTTGAATACGACCACGAGTATTTACCTGGATGCCGTTCTCAACCGCCCACATCCGTACCGCTTTAGCGTCCGGCCCACCCTGCGAGGACTTCGTGCGGGCCGCCGGACGACCACGTCCGCCAGATACCCTTCGTCCAGCGTCGGTAAATCGACTCAGGGCTCCGCGCAAGTCATTCGCGTGCCCCTCGTTCAAATCAATCACGTATTCTCTGCCGTCGAGGGCGAAAGTTATCGTCTCGCTAGCTTCCGAGCCATCAATGTCATCTTCCAGAACCACGACCGTCTTTTTTGCCATAAAACCATTTTAACAGCCTGCTGAACGAACGGATGCGCCACGGGATGTAATTAGTAATCAACTGAGGAGGCCAACCAGGACGGCGGCCAATTTTCGAATCAGGTGGGCAATAAGAAGTACGCGGCGAACGGCACTGACGAAGCGCGCAGTCCACGGTTGGGGTCAATCCGGGTTATCCGCGGCTGAAACCGGGAGCCATCGGGAAAGCTCCCTCAGCAGCAGTAGCGGTGGATAGCCCATCAGGATTGTCCCCGGCTGTGGCCAGCGGAACCAATCGTCCAGATGACCACCGAGCGATGGAACAACAGCCTTTGCTCCATCTCCTAGTCTCCCCCACGGGAATCCGCTCACCCTTCAGGGAACTGCCCGGCAGCAGTTCCCGCTTCTCTAGTTCTGTCTCCGGGTACTTATGCTCACAGCCCTTCACCCTTCCTTTGGGTCACTCTTAACGGCTTTTGAGAAACCGTTCACGGGGAATTTCGGGACGGCTGATTGCCTCACTTCTTTCGCCTGTTACTTCCTCCGGGAGCACACTGAGGGCCGCTATACCTAACGATGCGGCGATTGCGCTTGCTACTCGGGAATTGGTCCAGTACTTGTCGTGGGCGAGGGACATACGATGGCTATGACGAGGATCCCATCGAGCGGTTGGGTCACCGTACGATCCGACTGCCGTGGACCACACGTTTTCAGCGAGCCATTGGCCCACCCCAAACACGAAGGGCTTAAGCGCTGTATCCCGCCTTGAGTGGAATATGTGTTCTTCGGGGTTGGGTATCAACTTTTTGTTGTACTCGCCATCTGGTGGTGCACAGAACACCGAAGGGATGGCCGCTGCTAGAAGGAATATATGCGAGACCACAGGCCCGCGGTAGCGTGTTTTTCGGCCTCTGATCTGTTCGACGGCGTGAACGATTACCCTGCAACCTAGAGAATGACCCAAGAGGACAACCTGCTGATCAGTTCTCAGGCTTTCAATCAATTCAGCTAACCGTTCCCCGGCTCTTAGAGCATCAGGAACCCGAACTGGATACGTTGTAAACGACGCCGTCCTGTTGTTGTGATCACCAGGCCAGTGAAACCCATACACTTGATCACCTGAACGCAGCTTGGCAAGTTCCCCCAAACGTCCTTCAAACTTGTCAAAAGAGTTCTTGGCGTCCGATTCCGAGTTATGGAAGCCATGCACCAAAAGTATGATCCTTCGTGCAGTTTTCATCGAAGAGGGCAAAGGGCGCTCTCGCATCTGATTCGAATCAATTACCCGGGCCCCTCCGGCGGCCCCTCGGACGGATATGGCTTCCACAGGTCATCCCCCCAATCGACGCCATCGTTCCAGTCCAGCAGAGACGTCGCGAATGACCCAAGAAAGAAACCCACCGGCAAACGTACTGACCAAAACGGTTGCCCCAAGGTTCGCTGACGTTGCGACGGAAAATATAGACCCGCACGTTCCTGACAGGGCTAATGCGCTCCCCGATATGTACCTTCGCCATCGGCGACCAACTGAAATTTGGAGCAAATCTACGTTTTGACGAGCCCGAAGAGCTGCCTCGACCTGTTCGTCATCCTCCACTGCCGGCTGGCGACTCCATCCATGTCGATGGCGGGGCTCAATGCTTGTCGCCGCACCCGGAGATTTGAGTAAGTGTCGGGCTCCCACCATCGCCTCGTATAGAACTGGATACCTTTCAGGTGCACGCATTGCGGCTTCGACAGCTTCCGAGACCTGTGCGGTCAATTGCTCAATTGGCAGGTCAAATAGGAGCATCTCATCCTGGATGTCACGGGAGGTGCGCTTGAGAACCCCGGGGAGCCCGTCTTCCCGTGGCCGTTCAAGGGCTTCGTCTCGAATGATTCCCGAAGCAAGCAACAACTCCACAACCGCCGCTTTGCCTTTGTGGCGTTGGATGGGGTAACTTTCTCCAGACATTCGACTCGATAGCCACTCTTTCACCTGCCCTCGCTGGTACCAACCCCGGAGACGGAACAAGCGCTTTGCAGCTTCTAAAATCGCACAGCTTAAGAATCCACTCGCTGCTGCAAGGGATACAAGATATGCGGGTTCCATTGGAATATGTGCGGTGTCAGCGGTGCTAGCTGCGGCAACGGATACAGCAACCAGAAATAGGAGCACCGGAGTTGCTTCCGTGAAGAGCACGTCCAGTCGTCCCATTATTAGCCCACGTTGCTCATATATTCGGCTGACCATGTGCTAAAGATACGGCACGGTGACGGTTAGAATGCATGCAGACAGTGTCACTGCCGACAGACAAGGGAGTTGACAGGGGTTCGAGGCAACGCCACCCCCGCCGACGGCGCCGAAACAAACCTTCGGTGAAGCGCCAAGCAGGTACGTAGTGGTCACCAACGTAATCGAAGTGAGCATCAGGAGCCCCCAACTGTTCTACGGCTCTGCCGAAGAATCCTTGCAGGAGCAACTGTTGCCCAGTTACATCCGCGACATTGCCGGCCGCGCCGCTAACTGGTGCATCAAGTGATACTTCCACCCGGAAGGCCGTGCCCGGTGTAGAGGCGGTTTTTTGTTTGTTCTGGTTCTGCGCGAGCGGCTTCGTACTTCTCTACGACTTTTGCGAACTCTCAGTGTGCACCACGGCGGTGGCCAGGAGTCGTTCACTCCCGGTGTCCCACCTCGTAAGGTCCTCGGTCCCTACAAAACGGTCCTGATGCCGTTCTCCCAATAGGGTCAGCACGGTAGGGGGACCTCATGAGGCCCTGATCAATTCCCTGCTAATAGGGGCCGGTCCTGACCGCGTCCCTCACAGCCCTTTTCGCGCAAGTCTACGAGGCCGTTGTGCAAGCGGACGGTCTCGCCGACCTGGCTGCCCGCTCCTGATTGTTCCCAAGTCTCACAGGTCAAAAGCCGAGGCCCGGGAAACACACTTTTTGATGCGCGGTCGGGAAGGCCTTCTACAGACCTGGGACGGGTAGTTGTGAGGGTTTATCAGGAGCCGGCAGGATGCTATCCACCACTTCCATAGTCAACTCTCCTAGTTCATGTGCTTCAAGGGGTGTCTGATGCTTGAGCAGCGGATGGGGTGTGATCCACCACCTTGCGGTTGACCACACGGCCGTCACTTCGTCTTGTCCTGCTGCCTCGGCAAGCAGATGGCTTCTCCGGTTTGCCTCAGCAACCGGCCTAGCGATCTCATTTGTATTCCTATCGACTTGGAATGTCGGGTATTCATAAGTGGTGTAGAGCGGCAGGCCCAATAGAAGATGCTTCTTACGAAAGTATCGAACGCGGTCGGTGCGGCGAGATGGGGTCAATTCGGGCCCCAAGAGCAGACCCATTCCACCCGCAGGCTGGGTTTCAAAGGAATGGAGGAGTTCCTTCCGGTCCAATGTCTCCATGTCATGCGGTGCGTAGTCGGATTGCCATAGGGCAAGCCGTTCCCAGCCGACGGGGAAGCCCATAGCCTCATGCGGTTGGTCCATGGCTGCCAGTCCATCGTTTAGGTACTGGAGGATTTCATTGCGCCATCTTGTCCCAGGATGGGTGCGAGCGAGGAGATAGGCGAGGACGGCGAGGGTTCCGTAAACGCGTGTTCGGCTCCCTTCGTCCTCGAGATGCGCGAGCTCGGGGATCCCGGATGGTACTGCCAGCGTGGTTGTGATGTTCTTGTTCCACAACCTTGCGTGATGAGCGCAGACATTGCGGACGTATCTAATGTGGTTTAGCCAGTTCGCCAAGGTAGCGAAATCTCCGGACGGCACGGCGTTGTGAACGTCAAAGGCTGCGGCAATGCGCTCCTTATCTGCGCGTGCCATGCCGGAGTAAAGCGAGGCCAAAGTTCCGAATGACAGGATCTCGGTGACAGCCCAGGTGGGCAGCGGACCACCGTACTTGCTCTTGAAGTGCTGAACGAATCCTTCCTGGGAGCGGGATTCCTCCCTGTCAACCTCTCGAAGCCAATCTGCGTGGTTGCTGTCCAGCCATGTGGAGTATTTGAGGTTATCGTTGGATCTTTCAAAACCCGTGAACGCGGAGTGCAGGGCCTCAGGATCCCTATGGGCAAAGGGATGGCTCTGGCCTAGCAGGTGTCCCACACGGAACCGCAGTGCCACTTCAAACATCTCGATAGCGTCAAACACCCTCATTCTGAGGCCACGATCGAACTCGTAGATCCTCTGCACCTTCTTCATAGACGTTCCTGGGACGAACGTGGAGAGCCGACGCTCGGCGAAAGGAGAAGTGGTGGCTTCTCCTTGCGATTGGTTCTGCGGCGGCATGGAATGAACTCTTCGCGGGTCCGGAGCACGAAACAGATACGAATAACCCGAGAGGCGGTAGTAGCCCACATTTCGGAGCAGGGTCATGGCTTCGAAGTCATCGTCGATCTCCATGCCCCGAGAGCGAAGACGCCTAATCTGGTCAGGAACCGTGAGGAAGGTCTTTGAGTAGTCCACTGGCATGGACCAATCCAAGCGGCTCATCGAGGAAAAAGAAAACTGGCCGCCTCTCCTTGTACGGAGAATGGCGACCAGTCGTGTTGAATCCATTCTGACACAAAAATGTCCTCTGATGTTCAACCGTTCAAACAAACTGAACCCTACGTCCCCGGCGGAAGGTCTAGGTGCACTGTCCCCGCAGGTGGGGTTGTTAGCGGCCATGAAAAACTGCCCATAGGCGGCCACGAAAATGCCCACTGACGGCCAGTAGAACTGCCCATCGGTG
>NZ_JARDJH010000025.1:0-70821 GCF_039907755.1 Pseudarthrobacter sp. CC12
AGCTACTGCTCTCCACAGCACAACCTCAGCCGGCACAAGCCGCCTGATCAACTGTCCACGATTTGCGGGCAACCCCAGCACGCTTTGCATCGCACGTCGGTCAGGTGTCCTATGGAAGGACTCTCATGAGCCACCAACCCTACACCGCTCCCTACCCCCCAAACTTCGGCTACGGTCAAGCGCCCATTAGCAACAAGTCGTTCTTGACGACTTGGCTCCTCTCACTGCTCCTTGGCGTGTTCGGTGTTGACCGCTTCTACCTTGGCAAAGTCGGGACCGGAACCCTGAAGTTAGTAACCTTTGGCGGGATCGGCATTTGGGCACTGATCGACCTCATCTTGGTGCTGTCGAATAAAACTCGCGACAGGCAAGGGCTCCCGCTGGAAGGTTATGACAGGCACAAGAAGGTGGCCTTGATTATCACCGGCGTTGTTATTCTCCTGAGTATCGTCGTCAACTCCGCCAAGGCCGGCTCTGCCCCCTCGTCCGCGCCTGCTGCTTCCACACCCAAGGTCGCCACGGCAACTCAAGCGGCATCTGCTGCACCCGCCTCCACGCCATCGAAGGATCCGGCTGTCGCTGCAGCCGAAGCGCAGGCCTCGGCGAAAGCTAAGGCTGAGGCCGATGCCGCCGCTAAGGCAAAAGCTGACGCAGATGCTGCCGCCAAAGCTCAGGCCGACGCTGCGGCTAAGGCAAAGGCCGACGCAGACGCTGCCGCCAAAGCTCAAGCCGAAGCGGAAGCAGCTGCGAAGAGGGGAACAATCAGCCAACAGAGCGCGACGAGAAAGGCCGGTGACTACCTCCAGTTCACCGCATTTTCGCGCCCCGGTCTGATCGATCAACTTGTCTTTGAGAAATACTCCGTTGAGGATGCAACCTGGGCCGTCGACCACATGACTATCGACTGGAACGATCAAGCCGCCAAGAAGGCCAAAGACTACCTGAAATTCACTTCTTTCTCGCGCCCCGGGCTCGTCGATCAACTCCTCTTCGAGGGTTTCACCCCAGAGCAGGCTGAGTTCGGAGCGAGCACGACCGGACTTTAGCCATCCATGTCGATGGCGCCCCGCGCCCTAAGGCCAAGGCTCGCAAAAGTCCCAACCGAACGATCTGACCCAGGGACCGGCTCAGGGACTCTAATCGATGGGCGCTGGAGGGGAAAGGCGCTGCGAAATGCCATCACAGTCGGGAATAACAAGCAAAAGGGGAACTCATTTTGAAACTCACCACAACTTTGGCCAGCGGCGCTCTCCTGTGTCTGGCACTTTCAAGCTGCTCGGGGCCACCCCAAGCAGCTCCCGCAGTCACGCACACTGTGACAGAGACGGCCACGGCAACAGTGACCGTAACGGCCACCTCCACGGTCGCACCTGCCTCTGTGGCTCCGGCCGCCGCGGTTGCCCAGGCAGTAACTCCCGCTGCTCCAGCTACGGCGGTAATTCCTGCCAACATTGCCGGAATGAATGCAGAGGCACTCAACGATGAGCTGTCGGCTTTGGGCTTCAAGAAGATCGTCTACAACTCAAACACTGGCAAGACGGTTCTATTGCTTAGCAACTGGACAGTTACTGGGATTGACAATGCAGGACAGCAGCAACCAGTGGATAAGGCAGTAGTAGTTCACGTAACCAAGTAGTTCCTCTATTGCCCAGGGCGCGCCCGGCCAAAGCCGGACGCGCCCTATGCCTGCGCCGAACCCAAGAAGGGGGCCAGCGGCCTGGTCTAGTCGACGAGCACCCGGGGCTTGGCCTCGTCCGTGGATCCAGGAGCAGTCGGAACGTTCCTGGACCGGTGGTTCACCCAGCACCCCGCCGCCAGAACCGCCACAAGCCCAAAGGTGCTCAGCAGCTGAGGGCGGGAATCCTCGCCGATGAAGCCCACCGTGAAGATCGCCGCAAGGATCAGCAGGCCAAGGGAGGTGAGCCACGGGAACCCGGGCATCCGCAGGGGAAGCGCCGTCCCGTCGCGGTCCGCGCGGACGCGCAGAGCGAGCTGGGCCAGGAGCGCGGACGTCCACACCAGCAGGCACGTCGAGCCGACAATGTTAAGCAGGACCGGAAGGACCTTCTCGGGGAACGCCAGCTCCAGCACAACCGTGACAATACCGAAGACAACGCTCGCGAGCACGGCGACAACGGGAACCCGGGCCTTGGACACAGAGGCCAGCCACCGCGGAGCCTCACCGCGCTCAGCCAGGGAGTAGGCCATCCGGGAAGCGCCGTAGAGGTTGGCGTTCAGCGCGGACAGCAGTGCCGCGACGGCTACCAGGGTGATGGCCGTGGCCGCGCCAGGCATGCCCGCTGCATCCAGCACCGCGGCGAAGGGGCTCTTCAGCCCCGCCGAACCCACGGGGACCACCGCAGCAATCACGAAGATGGCACCGATGTAAAACACCAGAATGCGCCACAGCACCGTCCGGACAGCCTTCTTCACGCTGCGGGCCGGCTCAGCAGTCTCGGCTGCGGCCACGGACACAATCTCGGTGCCGCCGAACGCAAACGCCACCACGAACAGAGCCGTCGCAATCCCGGCAAAACCGCTGGGCGCGAAACCGGCACCCGTGAAGTTGGCCAGGCCCGGCGACTGCACGCCCGGAATCAGACCAAACAGCAGGGCAAAGCCCACCAGCAGGAACCCGATAATCGCCGCCACCTTGAGCAGGGCGAACCAGAACTCGAACTCGCCGAAGTTCTTCACGCTGGTGAGGTTCACGGCGGTGAGCATCACGATGAACACGAAGGCCATCATCCACACGGGCAGGGCCGGGAAGATGGTGGCCAGCAGGCCTGCCGCGCCGAGCGCTTCGGCGGCGATGACCACCACCAGCTGCAGCCACCACAGCCAGCCGACGGTTGCACCGGCCACGGGCCCGTAGGCCTTGGCGGTGTAGACGGAGAAGGCACCGCTGTCCGGATTGGCGGCGGCCATCTCGCCGAGGGCCCACATCACCAGGATGATGAGCGTGCCGGCCACAAGGTAGGAGATCAGCACCGCCGGGCCCGCGGCCTGGATGCCCGCGCCGGAGCCGATGAACAGGCCCGCGCCGATGGCGCTGCCGAGGCCCATCATGGTGAGCTGGCGGGGTTTGAGGGCTGCGCCGAGTGGGCGGGCAGACGTCTTTGTCTGTTGTTCCATGGGGATTCCTCTTAGTTGTTGGTAACTGTTGGGGATAAAAGTTCAGGCCGCGTGGGTTTCGAGGAGCCGGAGCACGCGGTTGTTGGAGGCGGGGTCGGCAACGGTGATCCGCACGCCGTCGCCCTGGTACGCCCGGACCAGGATGCCCGCGCGGTCAAACGCATCCACCAGCCCTGCCAGGAGCTGGTCACCGACACGGATCCACAGGAAGTTGCCCTGGCTGGGCTGCAGCTTCCAGCCCTGGGCCGCCAGCTCCACGGCCATCCGTGCGCGCTCCTGCTTCACCGCCGAAACCCGCGCTTCCATCTCCTCCCCCGCGTCCAGCGACGCGATGGCCGCCTTCTGGGCCAGCGCGCTCACGCCGAACGGAAGGGCGGTCCGGCGCAGCCCCTCGGCGATGGCCGGCGACGCAACGGCGTAGCCCACGCGAAGTCCGGCGAGCCCGTAGGCCTTGGAGAAGGTGCGCAGGATGCAGACGTTCGGGTACCGGCGGTAGAGCGCCAGGGAGTCGGGGCCTGCGTCGGCGTACTCCACGTAGGCCTCGTCGATCACCACCAGGACGCTGGAGGGCACGGACTGCAGGAAGGCCTCGAGTCGGCCGTGGCTGATCGGCACGCCGGTGGGGTTGTTGGGCGTGCAAAGCAGGATGACTTTGGTGCGGCCGGTGACGGCGGCGGCCATGGCGTTGAGGTCGTGGCCTTCGGCGTCGTCCAGCGGGACGCGGACCGGCCGGGCGCCTGCCAGCTCCACGAGGATGGGGTATGCCTCGAAGGAGCGCCACGCGAACACCACTTCATCCCCGGCGTCGCACAGTCCGGTGATGATCTGCTGCAGGACGCCCACGCTTCCGGGCCCCACCGCCACTTCCTCCGCGGTGACGCCCAGATGCCGGGCGAGCCGTTCGCGGAGTTCGACGGCGGCCATGTCCGGGTAGCGGTTCATCCTGCCGGCCGCTTCGGTCACCGCAGCCATGGCGGCGGGCAGCGGGTGATAGTGGCTTTCGTTGCTGGCGAGGGCGGCGATGTCCACGCCGGTGCCGCGTCGGCCCGGAACGTAGGACGGAAGGCCCGCCACCGCGCCACGCAGGGTGGGCAACGCAGTTTCGGGAGCGGCAACAAGCTGATCACTGGTCATGAAGTCCGATCATGGAAGTGACCCGGACCACAATGCAAGGTAGGCTCCGGTGCTTGGGACTTCTGCTCAACTTCTAGTAGCTCTGGTGAAAATATGACCATCGCAAACTCTCGCACCCTCGATTCGCTCGACGGCAGGATCATTCTTGCCCTCGACAAGGACCCCGAAGCCAGCGCCCTGGCACTCTCCCGGACACTCGGCGTCGCGCGCAACACCGTCCACGCGCGGCTGGCGCGGCTGGAGCGCAGCGGCGCGCTCCGCTCCTTCAGCCGCAGGCTGGACCCGGCCGCGCTCGGCTACGAACTCATGGCCTTCCTCTCCCTCTCCATCAGCCAGACCCGCACCGGCTCGGTGGAGAACGGGCTCGCCGCCATCCCCGAGGTCATCGAGGTGCACGCCACCACCGGCGACGCGGACCTCATGGCCAAGGTGGTGGCCCGCGGCACCGCCGACCTCTACCGCATCACCAATCAGATCCTTGAGATCGACGGGATCCAGCGGACCAGCACGGCCATCTCCATCCTGGAGCTCATGCCGCCCCGCTACGACGGGCTCATCAGCCGGCTGTCGGAGCAGGAATCGCGTCCTTCGGAGTAGACGGTGACGCCGGCCACCAATGGGCAAATTGTCAGCGCAAGTGCTTCCTGCTGCCAAAAGTCCCAGCGGCATTCCACGGTATTGCAAACGTGAGATGCAGCCCACACGATGCCTGCATGACTACTCTCACTGTCTCGGGCCGCGTCGCACAGGTTCTCAGCAGCTATGTCAGCGACGTCTTCGGCGTCATGGGCAACGGCAACGTGTACTTCCTGGACGCTGCGGAGCAGCAGGGTCTCCGCTTCACCGCTGTCCGGCATGAGGGTGCTGCCATCGCCGCTGCCGACGCCTACTACCGGACCTCGGGACGGCTTGCCGCGGGTACCACCACCTACGGCCCGGGCTACACCAACGCGCTCACCGCCCTCGCCGAGGCGGTCCAGGCGCAGATCCCGGTGGTGCTGGTCACCGGCGACGCCCCCACCACCGGTGCCCGGCCCTGGGACGTGGACCAGGCGGCCATCGCCTCCGGCCTCGGCGCGGCCACCTTCACCGTCACCCGGGACGCCGCGGGCGCCATCACCCGGCAGGCCGTGGAGTACGCACTCACCCGGCGCACCGCCGTCGTCCTTGCCATCCCCTACGACCTCGCCGCACTCGAGACCAGGAACGAGGACCTTCCGGAACCGTCGGCACCAAAGGTGACGGACGACGTCGACGGCGGCCTTGGGCAGGTTGCCCGTCTCCTGGCCGGTGCCAGGCGGCCGCTGATCCTGGCCGGCCGTGGTGCGCACCTCGCCGGTGCCGGCCCGGAACTCCGCGAACTCGCCGACCGGCTCGGCGCACTGACCGCCGGAACCGCCCTGGCGCTCAACCTCCTCAATGGCGAGGGGTACCTGGGCGTGGCCGGCGGTTTCGGCACCGACACCGCGGCCGGACTAATGGGCGAGGCCGACGTGGTCCTGGTGGCAGGGGCCAGCCTGAGCCCGTTCACCATGAGGTTCGGGCACCTGCTGGGCCCGGACACCACCGTCATCCAGATCGACACCGCGGTGGAGCCGACGAATCCACGGGTGGACCTGTTCGTTCAGGCTGATGCGAAGGCCGCTGCTTCACGGCTGTTGTCGTTGGTGGATGGCGAGGCTGCTGTTGTGGGGTGGCGGGCCGAAGCCTCGAAGCGTCTGGCTGAAGGGCCGGGGCATGAGGCCGGATCCGAGGTGACCGAGGACGGCCGGCTGGACCCGCGCGCCCTCGCCACTGCGTTGGATGCCGTCCTGCCGGAGCGCCGCACGGTGGTCCAGGACGGCGGCCACTTCATCGGCTGGGCGCCCATGTACTGGAACATCCCGCGGCCGCAGGACCTGGTGATGGTGGGTACCGCCTTCCAGTCCATCGGGCTGGGCCTGGCCAGCGCCGTCGGGGCGGCCCGTGCGCTGGAGGACGGCCGCACCCTGGTGCTGGCGTCCGGCGACGGCGGGTTCCTGATGGGCCTGTCCGACCTCGAATCGCTCATTTCTACGGCCCGCAGCGCCATCGTGGTGATCTACAACGACGCCGCCTACGGGGCCGAGATCCACCAGTACGGCTCGCAGGGCCTCACCGAGAAGCCCATGCTGATCCCCGAAGTGGACTTCAGTGGAGTTGCGAGGGCTCTTGGGGCTGAGTCAGCTGTCATCCGCTCCCTTGGCGACCTGTCCGCGCTGCAGGATTGGATCGACGCCGGTGCGAAGGGGACGTTCGTGGCCGACTGCCGGATCACCTCGAGCGTCCGTGCGCCCTGGCTGACCGAGTGGATGAACGCGACGCGGGCCGCGAAGGCTGCGGTGGCGGGGTAGGTAGTTCCCACGACACAAGTGCGGCCGTTTCCGGCGGCTGGTTGAAGCCAGGACAATCTACTTCGGCTCGCTCCTTTGAGTGTCCTGCGTTAAGCGGCGTGTTTCGTGATACTCGGTTCGGAGAGCGCTGAGACGACGACCATCGGGTAGTTCCCAGAAGGACCAGCCATTAGTGGCCCCCTTACGAATGTGATGACCAGCGCCTGAAGGGGTTGAAAACTTCTTCCCATCGTCCGTGAGGAACTCGCCAGTTGCAAGCACTTCACATTTGCGATCGGCCCATTGGCCGTACCGGGCCCGCAACACGGTCCCTACTGGAAGAAGCCCCGATGCCACAAGTTCACGCGTGCTTGTCTCAGGTAGTGCTGCCGTGGGCCCCGTACTCACGGCGCCGACGTGGCCGTCTGGGATGCGCCAAGTTGCTATAAGTGCATCCGCAACCTCGGAGGTCCTGCGGTCAATCTCTTTCTCGCTCCAACCGTCCACGGAAATTTCGCGGATTCTACGATTCATTAGAAGAACGTCGTGACGTTCGAGTTTGGCTCGTTTCCCGTTCGCTCCCAGCCAGGGCCCATTAGAGACTGCAGAGTTTAGAGTCGCGGTTAGAAGAGTAAGGTTCCCGAACCTATGTATGTGCGATTCGCGCTCCACTTCTTCCGCTAGATCGCTCATCGGCCAATGCTGGACCCAGCTTTGGGGCATTAAGTGTTCAATGGGAAGGCCTACTCGTGCAACACGCGTTCCCGTCGCGGACGGGGTTGTGCCTGTATATCCTCGGTAATGATCCTCAACTGCTTCGAGAAACATACGCAGGCGACCACGTCTGAAGCGCCTATACGCTGAATCGGCGGCCAGTACTGAGCGCAATTCTTCGTCTCCGGGCCAATACGTACTGGCGGCATTCAAATTAGTGAGATAGCGTTCGATACTTTCCACCAAGTCGGTGTCAGCAATACGACGATGAACACCAATGAGTTCGGCAACCACTCGCCCCATGTCACCCAACGAAAGTCTGAGCAACGCTCGGCGCATGAACCAGCTCTCAAGCATGGCAACAACTTTGTCCCGAGGGCCCGGCAAGACCTCTGACCCAGGCTCATGAAGCCACAACAAGACCGGCTTTAGTGCCTCAATCTCCGCAGCTTGACTGCGATAAACGCACATCTCAACGACGCTGAGCTCCGCATGCGGATCGGCCGCGCGTTCTGCCCATCCTTGGTATTGGTACGCCTGATCCTTAATGTTCCTCAGTAGCGGCGCCATCGGGAACCCGGCCTCATGCTCCACATAATGCTTGAAGCGAGTGAATGTTGATTTCGGGCCAATCTCCTCTCCTACCCTGGAGACGAGCCATTGATTGAGGAACAGTGAACTGCGTGAGATAGGATACCGCCCCACGCTGATCTCCTTTTCCCAAAACTTCGTATCAAACGGCCACAGGTCCCTGTATGCCATATGCGTATCTATGCCCTCAGCAGTAAGACGCTGAAAGACAAAATTCTTGATCAGATCGGCAGCAGTTAAGGGCGTTCCCCTTGCATTCAGGGTCTCGAATATCTCCTGTGAATTCTCGTCTGCGCGCAGGCCTATCACAACGATTTGTAGTGACTGTGTAAGGACGTTGGCCAGCGCGCATTTACTCGTCTCCTCCGTAGCCAAATGCCGCGTGCCAGCAAGACTGGGGCTCTTGAGGACGAGCCTATTATGTTTCCGTTCACTACCCCCTGACTCGACACGTCGCTCTCCAAAGCACTGTCATCTCGATTAACCAGCCTTTACACTCTGGCCATCCCATGTGTGCGACACTCCGCATCCCGGCCACATCCGGAATAGCCGGGCCAAGCCAACTGGTTGTCGCAGGCATGAAGGCAATCACTTGCAGCCATTTCGGACAGTCGGACGTCCATGGCTACGGGGACCAGCCTATGCCGAAGGTCGGACCCGGGATGGTCCTGGTCAAGGTCAAGGCGGCCGCGGTGAACCCGGTGGACCGGAAGATCATGGCTGGCGGGTTGGATGCCCTCACGGACCTGCAGTTCCCCGCCATCCCCGGCTAGGACGTGGCAGGCGTCGTGTAGTCAGCGTGCATCCCCCCGCAAAGTTCCAGCTCGGTGACGAGGTCACCGCTTAAGGCGGCAAGGACTACGTCGACGCTGCAGCTTCGCCGAATACATCGCGCTGCCGGAGCGGACCCTGGCGAAGAAGCCCGCATCACTTGGTTCGAACGAATCGGTCGGCCCCGCTGCTGATTGCCTCACCGCTACCAGGCACTCAGCCGGCTGGTCCGTTAATCCGGCGAAACTGTCCTGATCGAAGGTGGAACGGGTGGCAGCGGGTCCCTTGGCATCCAGGCCGCGTAAAACCGACGCTAAATGGGGCAACTGCCCCATGTCCCTGCCGCGGCCCGCTCCTAGTCTCAAGGCATAGAAAAAAGGAGGCGGCCATGACCATCTACCAGCCGCAGTCATCAGCAGAGGCAACACCAAAACTTGCCGAACTTCCCCAGGACGCTGCCGAGCACTTCGCCGGCTACGCCGTCCTGGGGCTGCCTTTCACCAGCGGCCACTACCTGGCGTTCCGGGATTTCCCGGTGAGCTCCGTTGGCCCCGGCTACCGCTCTGTCTGGCACCGCACACCCGGCGGCGAGTGGACCATCTACGCCAACACCGCGCCCGAGTTCAGCTGCGCCCGCTACTTCGGGAAAGCCGTCCACCATACGGTGGAGACCGACGTCGACATCCAGTGGAGCGGGCCCTTTACCGCGCTGATTACGGTGCCGGGCGTCGTGGACTGGCGCTTGGATCTGGGCACCTCCGCGGCCACAACGATGCTGACCGCCATGGCCGTGCGGATGCCGGAGAGCCTGTGGCGGAACGAGCTGGTGCTCCGGGCCATGGGGGCATTCGCCGGTCCGCTGCTCGGCGCGGGCAGGATGAAAGTCTCGGGTGTGGTGCCCAACGGCCAGACGTTCCAGGCCCAGCCGCGGCGGCTGTGGCTCGTGACGAATTCCGAGGCCACTATTCAGGGCGAGGGCGCCGGACGGCCCGGCCCGCTCAAGGTTCAGGACCACCTGGCGGACTTCTGGCTTCCACAGCGTGGACTGTTCGGAGCGCAGGTGGGCGTCAGGTTCCCCTCCACCGCACAATCCGCCGGACCAGGTCCTGTCCAGGTACGGACAAGGAAGAACCAAGCGGCATAACGGCCAAGGATGGTCCCTACTGCCCAAGCTGGCGGCTTCCTAGAATGGCAGGTGTGATGCAGTCACCGGCTGCGCCCCGCCGCAGCGAAGTCCTGGCCGCACTGTCGCTCGCCATCGACCTCGGGCTGGGGCAGCCGATGGAGCACATGCTGCGTGCGTCCCTGCTGGCGCTGCGGATCGCCGGCGCGGCGGGCGTTGACGACGCCGGCCAGGGCAGGATCTACTACGCCAACCAGCTGGCCTGGATCGGCTGCCACGCGGATTCCTTTGAACTCGCCGCGCTGTTCACTGACGATATCGCCTTCCGCGCCGACTACTACCGCCGCGACCAGCACGGCCTGCCCATGTACGCCGGCATGTTCAGCCACGCCGGCGCCGGCCTCCCGCCGCTCCTCCGCCTCGCCCGCTGGACGCGTTTCGCCGCGACAGGCAGCGGCGCGGTACGCACCATGATTGCCTCGCACTGCGTCTCCGCCGGGGTGCTGGCCAGCAGTGTAGGGCTCGACGACGGCGTGGCAGGACTGCTCACCCACACCTTTGAGCGGTGGGACGGCAAGGGGCTGCCGGAGGGAGTCGCGGGGCCGGACATTCCATTAGAGATGCGGATTATGCACCTGGCCGATACCGCCGAGGTGTTCCTGCGGACGGAAGGCGTGGCCGGCGCGGTGGCCATGGTGCGGGCACGCCGCGGTAGCCAGTTCGATCCCGCACTGGCCGGGCTGTTCATCGAACAGGCCGAGGTTCTCACCAAAGGACTCCTCGACGTCGACTGCTGGCAGGCGGCCCTTGACCTCGCTCCCACCGACGCTCCACTGTCCGGCAGCCAGCTCGATACGGTGCTGCGCGCCATCGGCGATTTCGCTGACCTTAAGTCCCCCTACACCGCCGGACACTCCCGCGCGGTGGCGGCGCTGGCGGCCGCCGCCGGCGAGGAACACGGGCTGCCCCCGGACGACGTCAGGGAGCTCCGCCGCGCGGGTTGGGTGCACGACCTGGGCCGGTTGGGGGTGTCCAACCAGGTGTGGGACAAGAAGGAACCCCTCTCCGCGCTGGAGCAGGAACGCATCCGCATGCACCCGTATCTGGGCGAACGGATCCTCAGCCGCGTTCCCGGGCTGAAGGGCGAGGCGGCCCTCACCGGCTCACACCACGAGCGGCTCGACGGGTCCGGTTATCCCCGCGGGATTGGCGGAAACGAGCTGGGTGTAAAGCAGCGGATCCTGGCGGCTGCGGACTCCTACCATGCCTCCGTGGAGCTACGCCCGCACCGGCCCGCTCTGACGCCAGCTGATGCGGCGGCCCGGCTGCGGCAGGAAGTTTCGGCTGGGAGGCTCGCCGCCGGAGCGGTGGAGGCGGTGCTCGTGGCGGCCGGCCAGCAGCCCCGCTGCCCGCATTCGGCCGCGGGCGGACTCACGCCGCGGGAAGTGGAGATCCTCGGCATGCTGTGCCGCGGCCTGACGCCGGCCCAGATCGCAGACAGCCTCTTCCTTTCCCGGAAAACCGTCCGCAACCATGTGGAGCACATCTACACCAAGATCGGTGCAACCAACCGGGTGGGGGCTACCTTGTTCGCGATCAGGAATGGGCTGACCGAGTAGGAGAGCCCAGACCAGTCCGCGCTGTCCTGGGACACATCCCTTGTGACTATTGGCTGACCAGCCGCCACAATGACGTGACTTCGGCCGAGCGCGCCGCGAACAAGGGATCGTCGCGGTCCGAAGCCTTAGGATGCGTTGGCTTGGTGTCCAGCCGTTCCACCACTTTCAGGCCGGCCGCTTCGATGGCGGCCAGCAGGTCCGCCCGCGACCGCAGGCCCAGGTGCTCGGCGAGGTCGGACAGAACGAGCCAGCCCTCACCGCCCGGCTCCAAATGTCCGGGGAGTTCTGCCAGGAAGCGGTAGAGCATCCTGCTTCCGGGGTCGTAGACGGCGCTGTCCAGGCTTGAATGCGGCGTGGCCGGAATCCAGGGCGGGTTGCACACGATCAGAGGTGCCAGTCCGTGCGGGAACATGTCGGTCAGCATTGCCTCAGCGCGGTCTTCGACTCCGAGGTTGCGGAAGTTTTCCGCGGCGCAGGCGATGGCACGCGGTTCGTTGTCCGTCGCCACCACGCGGCGGACACCACGGCGGGCGAGGACGGCGGCGAGCACCCCGGTGCCCGTTCCGACGTCGAACGCGAGCGTGTCCGCGGGCAGCGCGGCCGCTGCCACGAGATCCACATACTCGCTGCGGGTGGGGAAGAATGTGCCGTAATGCGGGTGGATGCGGTCCTGCAGGGCATCGACGTAGACGCCTGTCCGCCGCCACTCGTGGGCGCCGATGGCCCCGACAAGCTCGTGCAGGGACACCACGGAAGACTCTGCAATGTCTCCGTATGCTTCCGCGGCGGCCTCGCCGATGTCCGGTGCGCGGCGCAGCGGCACCACCGGACCCGGATCAAGCGGAATCAGCACCAAGCCCAGGATTCGTGCACGGTGCGAGGCGGCCTGCCGGTGCCGGTAGAACTGCTCGGCGGGGGTTCCTGCGGCCTTCTTTCCGGCGCCTATCCGGCGGTCCAGGGCGTTGAGGATCTGCCGCGCGTTGTGGAAGTCTCCATGCCAGAGCATCGCGATTCCCTGTGATGCTCTGCGGTACGCATCATCGGCCGTGAGGGAATCGTCCACCACCTCCACCCGCCCCGGCGCCGACCTGCCGTTGGCCGACCGCCACCGCGCGGCCATCCCGGTGCCAGCGTCCATCCAGGTCACATGCCCGGCGGCCGCCGCTGTGTTCAAAGGGGTGGGGTCAAAGGGCGAAACTTCCGCCGGAGCTGGGGTGCCAGTAGGGATGAAGTTCCATTCCAAGATGTTGGGTGCGATCGGATTCGGGCCGATTGCAGCGGGGGTTCGACGACATCGAAGGGAACGCTGCCGGGAGTCCAGACCGCCCGCCGGCAACAAAGGCGGGCTTGGTCGATGCGGCGCTGAAGCCCAGAACCTACTGTCAGGGTACAGGTAAACCTTCGGGTTCCCCTCTAGACAGAAGTTAGTCTGTGCACAGATAATCTTTGTGTAGATCATCTTCTGAGGAGGCCACCATGTGGGAATACGAGCACAGTATCGAAACCAACGCCACGCCAGAAGCCATCTGGCGGCTCTGGTCCGACGTCGAGAACTGGGGTGCCTGGAACGGGGAGATCGAGAAGACCGAGATCAACGGCCCCTTCGCTGAAGGCACCCAGATCCTGATGACGGCCCCAGGCGACGATCCGATCCCCTTGGTCATCGCCGAGGCAGTCGAAAACGAACGGTTCGTGGACGAGGCCCGCTTCGGCGGCCTGCTCCTGCGCACCACCCACCGCATCGATGCAGCCGGCGAGGACCGGATCCGCGTGGTGTACCGGATGGAGATCAGCGGCGACGGCGCCGACGAGGCCGGCCCGCAGATTGGGCCCGGCATCACCGCGGACTGGCCGGAAACCATGGCCGCGCTGGTCACGATGGCAGGCGGCTGATGCCGCTCAACCCCGGCGAGAGCCCCGGATTCCTGCTCTGGCACGCCACGCTGCGCTGGCAGCGGGACATCGCGGCAGCACTCGCCCCGCTTGATCTCACCCACGTGCAGTTTGTGCTGCTCGCCTGCGCGTGGTGGCTCAACAACAAGGGTGAGCACCCCAACCAGCTGGCCCTCGCCCGGCAGGCGGGCACCGACGTCAAGATGGCCTCCCAAGTCCTGCGCGCCCTGGAAGCGAAGGGACTCATCGAACGGGAAGTCGACCCCACCGACACCCGGGCCAAACGGCTGCGCGTTACCAGCGCAGGAGCCGAGCTGGCTCCCCGGGCCATCGCCGCCGTCGAACTCGCCGATGCCACGTTCTTCGAGCCCGTGCCCGTGGACGACGCCGTATCGCTGCTCCGCCGCCTGGCCCGGCCCGCGGGTGATTGACGGTGTATCCAGGGAGCACCGTCGTAGCTGATTAGGTTTTTTATGCTCGACGCCATCGACGCCGTGTAAAAGCCGGCGCTCCCGGTCCTGGTAGGGGGTTTCCGGGCATCCACCGCCGCCTACCTAAAGCACTCCCCTTTTGGCTCCCCTTCCTGCCACCGCGGCCATCCGGGGCGTGGCCTGCGGACGTATGGTGATCCCGCCGGCAGGTGATGCAACGGCCCCGGCGTTACTGACATAACCGAAGGGGACTGTTATGCGCCTGCTCCGCCTCCTCATCGCCCTCCTCCTCGCGGCGTCCGTTGCGCTCGCGCTCCCGCTCCCCGCCCAGGCTGCCGACGTCGGAATCCCTGGCCCTTCTTTTGCGGCCGACGGCGTAAGAACGCCAACGGCTGACAAGGCCCAGAGCAAGCTCTGGTTCCAGGACGGGAGCTGGTGGGGGCTGCTGTGGAGCGAATCCGCCCATGCGACAACGATCCACCGGCTTGATGCCGCAACGCAGACGTGGCAAGGGACCGAGACAGTCGTCGACCCGCGTCAGACGGCGCGGGGAGACGCCCTGTGGGACGCAGTCGACGGCAAGCTCTATGTCGTGTCGAGCACGACGGTGCGCTCGGAGTGGAACTCGCCACCGTCCCAGCTGGCGGTGACGTCCGGGTCCGCGGAGCTGCACCGCTTCAGCTATAACGCGTTGGCCAAGACCTATTCGCAGGATGCTGGATTCCCCGTCACCCTGCACAGCGGGAGCACGGAATCGATCACGGTGGCCAAGGACTCCCTCGGCAAGCTGTGGGTCACCTACACCACTGTGTCCTCCGACAACAGCAACCGCGTCTACGTCAACCACTCAACCACCAGCGACACGGCGTGGGGCACCCCGTTCGTCCTGCCCACCGCCAACGTCCAGGTGCACTACGACGATATCTCCGCCGTCACGTCTTTCCAGGGCGACAAGATCGGCATCATGTGGAGCAACCAGCGGCCGGGACAAAAGAAGTTCTATTTTGCCGTCCATCAGGACGGGCAGCCGGAGAACTCGTGGCAAACAGAGGTGGCTTACGGCGGGGGAAAGAACTGCACCGGTGGCTGCGCCAACGATCATCTGAACCTCAGGCAACTGACCAGCGACGGCAACGGGCGCCTCTTCGCGGCGATCAAAACCGCCAACCGGAAGGTCGGCCAAACGTTGGTGGCGCTGCTGGTGCGCGATGGTAAGGGCGATTGGACCAGCGCGGAGTTCGGCGAGGTGCAGGACCTCCACACCAGGCCGATGGTCATGATCGACGAGGAGCACCGCGAAATCTGGATGTTCGCGGTGGCGCCCGAAGAGGGCGGAACCATCTACTACAAGAAGTCGCCGATCGACAACGTTTCCTTCGCGCCCGGGGCAGGCACCCCCATCATCAGCAGCGGCACCGACACGGACATCAACGACCCCACGTCCACCAAACAAAACGTCAACAGCCAGACGGGCCTGGTGGTGCTGGCGTCCTCGAGGCAAAACGCCAGATACTGGCACGCCTCCGTAGATCTTGCGCAGTAGCCCGCCACCGCCTGGCCGCGTGGAGACGACGGCGACAGCCGCCGTCGCCCTGCCCGTGCGATACGCCACTCCCCAGCCCTATCCGGAATAGCGAAGTGCCGCCACGCAGTTGTCGCAACCATGAAGGCAATCACTTACAGCGAATACGGAAACCCGGACGTCCTCGAATACGGCGACCAGCCGATGCCGAAGGTCGGTCCCGGGATGGTCCTGGTCAAGGTCAAGGCGGCAGCAGTTAATCCGGTGGACTGGAAGATCATGGCCGGCGGACTGGACGCGGTCATGGACCTGCAGTTCCCCGCCATCCCCGGCTGGGACGTGGCAGG
The DNA here is from genome assembly GCF_039907755.1 of Pseudarthrobacter sp. CC12. Taxonomy (NCBI): domain Bacteria; kingdom Bacillati; phylum Actinomycetota; class Actinomycetes; order Micrococcales; family Micrococcaceae; genus Pseudarthrobacter; species Pseudarthrobacter sp. CC12. The sequence goes on from NZ_JARDJH010000025.1 coordinate 15,632, forward strand.
CGTTGTGGAGTCCGTAGGTATCGATGCGAGGCAGTTCCAGCCCGGCGATGAGGTTATCGCCTACGGCCGCAAGGACTACGTCCACGGCGGCAGCTTCGCCGAGTACATCGCACTGCCGGAGCGAGTTCTGGCCAGGAAGCCCGCCACGCTCGGATGGAACGAATCCGCCGGCCTGCCGCTGGCCGGGCTCACCGCCTACCAGGTGCTCAACCGGCTGGGCCTGACGGCCGGGGAAACCGTCCTGATCCACGGCGGCTCCGGCGGTGTGGGCTCCCTCGGCATCCAGATCGCAGTGGCCACGGGCGCCAGCGTCATTGCCACCGCCTCGGAGAAGAACCACGCTTTCCTCCGCTCCCTCGGCGCCGAACCGGTTGCCTACGGCGACGGTCTCGCGGACCGCGTGCGCGCGCTGCGTCCCGACGGTGTGGAGGTCGTCGCAGATTTCGTCGGCGGCAACCTTGAGGCCACGCTGGCGGTGCTGGCCGACGGCGGCCGGCACGCCTCCATCGCGGACAGCGACGTGGAAGAGCACGGCGGCCAGTGGATGTGGGTCACCCCCGTAGGTTCGGATTTGCAGGCTCTTGCTGACATGGCGGACCAGGGCAAGCTTCGCGTGGAAGTTGCCGAGGTCTTCCCGCTGGACAAGGCCGCCGATGCCTTCCGGTCCAACATGGATGGCCACACCCGGGGCAAGATCGTGGTGGCCGTCAACCAGGATTCCTGATTCGGTAACGGTTTGACGAAGGCTCCGCCCCGTGGGGACGGAGCCTTCGGCGTCGGAACAGCATTCGTGAGAGGCTGGGAAAAACTCACATTGGGGGAAATTGTGAATGTTGGATGGATGCTGCTTAACGCAGCTGTGCTGATCGTGCCTATCGCCTTGGGCGCCACGCTGCTGTACTGGATCATCCGGCTGGGCGTAAAGCACGGCATGCGCTCGTACTACGCGGACCGAAACCGGGAAACGGCTGTCGATATGCCCAGCGGTGTGGGATAGCCCGCACCCGCACCTGGCCGGAAGCACCTTCGCACGCGCCGTCGTCGCCGTCGTCGTAAAACCTGCTACTCTTCTTTCCGCCGCACCATCTCGCCGATCCATGCCGGGGCGAACGGCGACGTGCACCCCGGGGGCGTCGGGTAATCCTTCAGCACTTCAAGCCGCTCACCGATCGCGGTGGCACGCTTCCGGTAGGCGGCGTGCTCGATCCCGATCTGCGCCAGGCAGGTGTTCATAGCCCACTGCAGCCTGTCCGGGGCGTCCTTCATCTCCGCTTCGATGGCGTCCAGCAGGGCCGGCAGGTCCAGGCCCTCGGGTTTCTTGACCACGCGGTCCGAGGTCAATGCCCATCCGGCGGCAGCCACCGCGGGGTCGGTGTCAGCCAGCCACGCGGTGCGCAATTCCTCGCAGTGCGGGCTCTTCTTGACCACATAGTTCACCAGCCAGTCCTGCAGCTTGGGGGCGCGGGCGTCGCGCAGCATCGCATCCAGCTCATCCCGCCGGAACGCCTTGGGGCGGCAAACCAGCAGCGCCAAAAGCCGGGCTGCCGTATCGCCGGTCTCCCACAACCGGACCGACAGGTCCTGCTGGGTTTTCAGCCGCTTCGCGAGCGCGCGCAGCTGGCCCAGGTTCACGCCGTGGTCATCGCCGCGCTTTTCGTTCGCCTCGCGAACCTTTGCATCCTCGAGCTCAGCCAGCTGGGCCATCGCTTCGTCAACGGTCGTGTGCGCCGCAGTGTCCACCACAAACTTCCTCCTTTGTTGCCTCTTGGTTCAGGGTACGACGACGGCACGGCCTTCCATGGAAAGGGCTGGGCCGCCCCTCCCGAACAGAGGGAACCACTCAGCCCACCTTCCGCCGCATTGTGGCCACGGCCTAGCCAACGGGACAGGTGGCGTTTTGGCTCAAGATTCGGGCAATTATTCCCGCTGATGGACAAAACCCCTTCCGTACGTCGGCGCGGCTTCCTACAGTGTCCACACAGGCCGGACGGGGGACACCATGAAAAGCCAGGACGCATCACCAGCCCGCAATAGGGATCGGACGACGCCGGAGCCTCCGGGCGCCGCCCACCGGCCCGTTCCCGCTCCCCCAACAAGGCGTCCCACGGCGTCCCAGGCGCCGGTCCCCCGGGTCAGCGGCCGCGAGCGCGAAGTCCAGCAACTGATCTACGATCTCGCCCTCCTCGCTGCCAGGCAGTGTCCGCAGTATGGCACGCAAGCCGGCGCACCGCCGTCGTAATTTCCGACGGCGGTGCGCCGGCCAACGTGCGTAACTCCCCTACTGTCCCGGTGCCCGGTAGGTCGGGGTCTTCTTCGCGGCTTCGTCCAGGTCCGCCACCGTCAGGAGCGGCTTCAGCCGGACGTTGACGTTCCCCGACGAGTTGATCAGCAGCGACAACGCTGCAGCGCTGGCATCGTCCGGCGCGTCAAAGACGCCCAGGACGTCATAGTAACCAAAGGCGTAGTAGAAGCTTTCCAGCGTTCCGCCCACGGACTTCAGCGCCTCCGTCAGGGCATCGCGCCGCGCGGTACCGCCTTCCTGCATGAGCCCCTTGATGCCCTGGCCCACGTACGTTGCTTCGAACAGATACTTCGGCATGGTCTTTCCCTTTGATGTGTTCTCATACATGCCGGCGCGGAGCGGGCGATGTCAGCAGGGCGCCGTGAGTGGCGCCGGGGGCAGCGGGCACCCGGCACCTGGTTCGGTGGCAACGGGATTCCACGATCGCCGTTACGGCAGAAAGTATTCCTCCCATCCCAGGCAGTCAATATCCCGGGATACCTAACGGCAAAGTGGGGCATTCCTCCCCTTTGCACAGCCCGGTGCCGGGACTAGCCTGACCGGCATCAGCGTCCATCACCGTCAGGAGTCCGTCATGGCCGGGTTTGTGCAGATCATCGAATTCAACAGCTCGCGAATTAACGAGATCGTGGACCTGGGCCGGCCCGCCAGGACCGGGGAAAGCTCGCCTGCAACATTCCGCCGCATCATAGGCGCAGCTGACAGGGCCAAGCCCGGGCACTACTTCACCATCGTCGACTTCGATTCCTACGAGTCGGCCATGGAGAACTCGAACAGGCCCGAAACATCGGACTTCGCCGCGAAAATGGCGGAGCTGTGCGACGGGCCGGTGACCTTCCACAACCTCGACGTCATGTGGGAAGACACCGGAACCGATGAGGGCAACGGTTAACTGCGGGAGCGGCGCCTTCGTCCCAGCGAAACGGACGACGGCGGCGGGCATCAGGGAGGGCACGTCATGACCTACGTCATGGACCTGGGCGACGTCGACCGGAACGACATCGCCGGGGCGGGCGGCAAGGCCGTGGGCCTCGGCGGCCTCATCCGGGCCGGGCTGCCGGTCCCGCCGGGGGTGGTCCTCACCACCAACGCCTACGCCGCCTTCGTCGCGGAGAACAAGCTCGGGGAGGCCATCCAGGAGTTGGCCGCGCTCCCGCCTGAAGCGGCGGCGGAAGACTACGAGCACGCCTCCGCCCTCATCCGGACCCTGTTCAGCAAAGATGCCATGCCCCCACGCATCCGGGCCGAACTCGAGGCCGCCTATGAGCGCCACGGCGGCGGGGACACCGCCGTGTCGGTCCGCTCCTCCGCCACCGCCGAGGACCTCGCCTCCGCCAGCTTCGCCGGGCAGCAGGAAAGCTACCTCAACGTCCGCGGCATGGACGCCCTGGCCAAGGCCGTCATCAACTGCTGGGCCTCCCTTTGGACCGCGCGTGCGATGGCCTACCGCGCACGCGAAGGCATCCCGCCCGCCCAGGTGCGCCTCGCCGTCGTAATCCAGCAAATGGTGGAGGCCCAGGCCGCCGGGGTGATGTTCACTGCCAACCCCTCAAACGGCCGCCGCGACCAGACGGTGATCAGCGCCGCCTGGGGCCTGGGCGAGGCCGTGGTCAGCGGGCAGGTCACCACCGACGACCTGACCGTTGAGACCCGCACGGGCAAAATCCTCACGCGGCAGACTGCCGACAAGGAACTCATGACCGTACCCACGGAGAACGGGACGGTCGAGGAAAAAGTGGCGGAGGCCCGCCGTCGTGCGCCCGTCCTGGACGATGCCGCGGCGGCTGAACTGGCTGCCCATGGCCAGCGGATCACCGAGCATTTCGGATCCCCGCAGGACATCGAGTGGGCGCGTGCAGGCGGCAGGTTCTTCCTGCTCCAGTCCCGGCCCATCACCGCGCTGCCCGAACCCGCGGGGGACGTCCCCACGGAATGGCCCGTCCCCTACCCCAAGGGCCTCTACTTCCGGGCGAGCATCGTGGAACAGATGCCGGAGCCGCTCTCCCCGCTCTTCGCCGACCTCATCGACGGATCCGTGTCCCGCTCCATCTCGGCCCTGATGAACCAGGCGCTGGGCGGCCACCCCCTGCGCGAGGGCGACGTCCGCTTCCCCACCGTCAACGGCTACGCCTATTACTACTACCGCACCTGGCCCATGCTGCGGATGACGGCCCGGACCGTCCCCGCCATGAGCGCACTGTTCCGCGGCACGGCGCACATGGGGGTGGCGGGCTGGCGCGACTACTCGCATCCGCGCTACGAACGGATCATTAAGGACTGGTCCACGATGCCGCCGGCCGGGCTTTCCGGAGCCGATCTGCTGGCGGGCGTGCAGGCCCTCCTGGACGCCGGCACCGTGTACTACACGGCGGTGCAGTCCATCATCCCGCTGGCCGACATGAGCGAACTCTCCTTCCGGGGCCTCTATAAGACCGTCCGGCGGCGCGGCGATCCTCCGGCCCAGGAGTTCCTCCTGGGCTTCGACAGCGAACCGATCCGGGCGGAAAAGTCGCTGTACGACCTCGCCGGCTGGGCGCGCAGCGACCCCTCGCTGGTATCCGCCCTGTTGGAAAGTACGACGCCGGAACTCGCCGAGTGCCTGCGCACCGGTTCAGCACCGGCCGGAGTGGACGGCGTCCTGTGGCAGGAATGGCGGTTCACCTTCCAGGAGCATCTGGACCGGTACGGGCACGCGGTCTACAACCTGGACTTCGCCACCCCGGTGCCGGCCGACAACCCGTCCGCCCAGCTGGACACGGTGAAGTTTTACCTGCGCGGGCAGGGCACCGACCCGCATGAACGGCAGCGGCTGCTGACCGAGCGCCGGGAGGAACTGACTCGGGACGTCGCCGGCCGGCTGCGTCCCCGACGTCGGGCACTGTTCCTCCGTCTGCTCAGGTGGGCGCAGGAGACGGCCCCGGTCCGCGAAGACGCGCTGGCCGACGTCGGACTCGCCTGGCCGTTGCTCCGGCGGTTCCTGCGGGAGCTCGGGCGGCGGCTTGTGGCCTCCGGCGTCATCGCTGAGGCCGATGATGTGTTCTGGCTCCGGTTCTCCGAGCTGCAGGCTGCGGTGGAGTTCGGGCTGGCGGAGCCCGAAGCTGGCGTGGCCCTCTCAGGAGCGTCCCGGCCGGTCCGGGCGGCCGCCGTCGATGAGCGCAGGATGCTGTGGCGCGGCCAGTCCAAGGCTGCGGCGCCACAGATGCTCCCGCGGAAGGCCTGGATGGAGAAGGCGTTCGGCTCGATGATGCCGGGAGGCCCGCAACAACAGGCCGGCGGCGTGATCAAAGGCACCGGCGCAAGCTCCGGCCGTGTGACAGCGGCCGCCCGCGTCCTCCGCGGCCCCGGGGACTTCGGCCTGATGCAGCCCGGCGAGGTGCTGGTGGCCCGCATGACCACTCCCGCCTGGACGCCGTTGTTCGCGATGGCTTCCGCGGTGGTGACCGATGTGGGCGGCCCGCTGAGCCACAGCTCCATCGTGGCCCGCGAGTACGGCATCCCGGCCGTCCTGGGCACCGGGGTGGCGACCCAGCGGCTGGCCGGCGGGCAGACGGTGAGCGTGGACGGCGACGCTGGCACGGTAACCATCATTTAACGCGCGGGCACCGGACTTTGCGTGCATGATATTCGGGTGAACAAGAACCGGCTCGAAGCCTTCAGCGACGGCGTCCTGGCCATCATCATCACCATCATGGTGCTGGAACTGCACACCCCGGAGGAACCAACGTGGGCAGGCGTCGCCGCCATCCTGCCCACGCTCTTCACCTATCTGCTGAGCTTCGTGTATGTGGGGATCTACTGGAACAACCACCACCACATGATCCACCTCGCCAGCCGGGTGAACGGCACCATCCTCTGGGCCAACCTGCACCTGCTGTTCTGGCTGTCCCTGTTCCCGTTCACCACCCGGTGGATGGACGAGTCCGGGTTCCTGCAGGTCCCCGTGCTGCTGTACGGCATCAACCTGCTGTGCGCCGCGATCGCCTACTTCATCCTGGAACGGCGGCTGATCGCGGTGCAGGGGAAGGACGGCGCCCTGGCCCGGGCCGTCGGGAGGGACTGGAAAGGCAAGGCCTCCCCGCTGATCTACCTCACCGGCATCGCCCTCACGTTCCTCCAGCCGCTGCTGGGGGTGGCCGTCTTCACCGTCGTCGCGCTGATCTGGCTGGTTCCGGACCGGCGGGTGGAACAGTTCGTCGTCAAGGCCCACCAGGAGAACGCCGGGTAGCGTTGTTCCCTCTACTCCCCCATGCCAGGATGCACTGGAACAAAATCCACCTTGTTTCCGGAATTGGTCCGGCTGGCCGGGGCCCGGTTGAACCCCCTGGCATCGAGTCCGTTCTTGGCGCGGAACTCGGCGACCGCTGAATCGTAGGCGTTATTGAGGGCGCGGCCGGAGAAATCGCCGGTGGTTCCGTCGTTGAAGGCGATCCGGATACGGACACTGGCCGGGTAGTGCCGGTTCATGCGGACGTAGCCGTCAGCGTCCTGCTGGAGGGTGATCACGGAATCCTGCTTTCGTTCGTAAGGGCAGTCCCAAGTCTCCCGCAGAAACCGGAATCGCGGCACCCAACCAGGGGTGCCGCCGTCGTAATTCCCTGCTTAGCAGTGGACCGGGCTGTAGAACGCAGCGCCCCAACTGGATTTGTCGGTGGCGTTCGGACCGAAGCTGGCGTCCAGGGTGATGCACTGGCCACCGGCGGTCTGCGTGTTGGTGTAGACCGGGCCGGCATAGTACGAGTAGTAGCCGCTCGAAACGTCGTCCGGGCCGTATGACGGGTAGTTGCCGATCATGTTCTGGCGGTACATCTTGATACCGTACGTGGGTCCGTAGGCGTAGGCCACCGAACAGTTCTTGCGTGCCGTGGAGTTCCAGTACACGTCGATGGAGCCGGTTTTGGTGCCCGGTTTCCCGTACCGATAGTCCTTGCTGTAGGTCGGCACGGTGATGGGATGCGACCCGATGTACGTGTAACCCGTGCCGCACGGGCCCGCTGCGGTAGCGGGAACCGCCGCCACCAGGGAGGCGCCGGCAGCGACCCCGGCAGCGACCAGCAGCGAGATACCTTTTGTTTTCAGTTTGTCCTGCGAGAACTTCATGGTGACTCCAAGTGATGGGTGGCCTGGTGCAGCGAAGGTGCTGCAGCGCAGGCCCATATAAGCACACCGATTGGACGAAAAGACAGGGCGCAACATGGGGAGGCCTCCCCACCGCCTCAAATTTGCCGCAAGGTCCTTGATACTGTCCTGCTGCGCACCGCCATACTGGGCGATGGGGATGACTCGGCGGTGCGCGCTCTCACAAGGAATTACCGGCCGCCGGCGCTCATCGCCTGTTTATGGCCGGAGGCACCCTGCAGAAAGACGCCCCACCCCTGGTCGGGCTTCGGCTACCGAAGGCCCAGCGCCACCACGAGGCCGATAACCACGGCGGCCACGACCCCCAGCGAGATGTAGAGTCCGGCCTTCATCGAACTCTTCTGCACCGTGGCGCCGGCGCTGGGGAGCGCTTCCTGCCACGCTTTGATGGCGTCCAGGCCCTGGTAGTAGGCGAACATCATTGCGGCGCCGCCAGCCGCGCCCGCCACAGCGCCCAGGCTTCCCGCTCCGCTCATGGCGGCTCCGGCGGAACCTGCGCGGCTCAAGCCGGTGGGGTCCGTGCGGCCATCCACGCCGGCGGCCATCTCCGCGAGCTGCCAGGAGGACGGGCTGGGCGACAAGGACGCGCCCACACCCGTGACGTCGTACTTCCGGCCGTTCGCCGTGACCACCATCGTCCCCATGCTCGTGAACCGGACCGCCGCCTGGGATGCCGGCACGGAAAATACCGGCACCCCGGCAGCGTCATGCATGCTGAACGTGCCCGCGCTGTCCATGGCCACGATGGCAGGTACTGTCTTGGCTCCGTTGATCATGCTCTTGCGCCAGTAGAGCAAGGACTTCATCGGGGACGCGGAACCTGCGGATGCTATTTCCATGACCACAGCTTAGGCGGCACCCCTCGCCGTCCGCCCGCAGCCGGCATGGGGAGATCTCCCCCGCCGCCGGAGTGGGTCAGCGGCCCAGTTGGGGATCACTGGTGAGCGGGCCGCCACTTTCGATGCGGCCGGCCAGGACGCGGACGAGCTTGGGATCGCCGGCGGACGTGACGGTGAGGTCGTACCAGCCGCCCTGGGTGGGGATGACGACGGTTTTGCCCTGTCCCGGGTTGAGCGTCAGGGTCTGGGAACCGGCGCCGTAGGCGTCCGTGAGGGTCAGGGTGACCGCCGCGGCGCCCGGGTTGTCGATCCGGAACTGCGCGTGCGGGGATTTGCCATCTCCGGTGACGCTCACGCGGATGTCCGCGGCCGTCGTCGTACCTGCGACCCGCCGGTACCAGCCTGCCGGGCCGTGCATCTGCACGTCGTACTCGGCACCGAGCGCCCACGAGGCATCCAGCGACGCTCCTGCCCCGATGGTGTAGGAGTACGGGCCGGCCGGGAGCAGGTTGGAACGGACCTGGACGTGCGCGCCCAGGGTTCCATGGTTGGCCCACCGCGCCGCGAGCTTTCCGGCCTGGACCGTCGTCTCGACGTCCAGGGCGTAGCCAAGGGGGCGGGACGGGCGGGTGCCCTTTTCCTGGCTGGGCATTGAGTTCGACGCCGGAGGTACCGGCACGTAGCTGGGGTGCCGTTTGTGGTCGGCCGGCTTGTACGCGGACGTGTCCGCCAGCGCCGGTGCGGCCCCACCCGCCTTGGAGAAGTCGAACGCGCTGGTCAGGTCCCCGCTGACGGCGCGGCGCCACGGCGTGATGTTCGGCGACGCCACGCCGAAGCGGGCCTCAAGGAACCGGACGATGGAGGTGTGGTCGAACGTTTCGGAGCAGGCCCAGCCGCCCATGCTCCATGGCGAGGCCACAATCATCGGCACGCGCACGCCCAGGCCGAAGTGCCCGGGGACGTCCTTGTCGCCGTAGAACGTGGGGCTGCCGTCGTACCATTCACCGGCAGTGGAAACCGTGGAGGCGCCGGGAATCTGCGGGGTGTTCGGGTGCGGCGGGACGATGTGGTCGAAGAAGCCGTCGTTCTCGTCGTACATGAACAGGACAGCCGTCCTGCTCCACACATCTGGGCTGGAGGTGAGGATGTCCAGGATGTTGGCGGCGTACCAGGCGCCGAAGTTCGGCGGCCAGTTCGAGTGCTCGGAGTACGCTTCGGGCGCCACGATGTAGGAGACCTGCGGCAGCGTGCCCGACGCAACGTCCTTGCGGAGGATGCTGAACAGGTCGTCGCCGGCCTTGGCATTGGTGCCGGTCCGGGCTTTGTCGTACAGCGGGCTTGCGGGCTTCGCGTCCTGGTACTGCTTGAAGTACAGGAGTGAATTGTCGCCGTAGTTGCCGATGTAGGCGTCATCAGTCCAGCCCTCATAGTGTGCCGGATCAAGGCCCTCACCGATGTCCTGGTAAACCTTCCAGCTCACCCCGGCCTTCTCCAGTTCCTCCGGGTAGGTGCTCCACCAGTAGCCCTTCTCGCCGTTCCACAGGTCCGGGCCGCCGCCCTTCCGGTCGGGGTCGTCTCCGCCGGCGAACATGAAGTAGCGGTTCGGGTCGGTGGGGCCAAGGACCGAGCAGTGGTACTGGTCGCAGACCGTGAACGCGTCGGCAAGCGAGAAGTGGAACGGAATGTCCTGGCGGCCGTAGAACGCCATGGTCGCGTCCGTCTTCTGCGGCAACCATTTGTCGTACTTCCCGTTGTTGAAGGCCTCGTGCGTGAGTTTCCACGAGTGGTCCAGGTCCTCCATGAACTGCATGCCAAGGTCCGGCGCGTCCGGGTGGAACGGCGTCACTTCCCGGGTGGCGTTGGCCTGGTGGAAGCTGTCCTTGCCTGACGGCAAGAGTGCCGGGTGCGGGTCCGCGAACCCGCGCACGCCCTTCAGCGTGCCGAAGTAATGGTCGAAGGCACGGTTCTCCTGCATGAAGATCACCACGTGCTCAACGTCCTTGATGGAGCCCGTGGCCCGGTTCGCCGGGATTTCCGCGGCCCGGGCGATGCTCTGGCCCATCATCTGGGAAACTGCAGTGCCAGCCGCACCTGCGGCGGACAGTTGAAGAAAACGACGGCGGTTGAGACCTGCCATGGGGGAGCTCCTAATGCGTTGGCTTTTGATGTCCCCCGCAGGGAACTATGCCAGCGCTGCGTTAAGGCCCCGTGTACACGGCCTGAATATCAGGAAGCCTCCCAGGTCACTGACCCAATCCAGGCTGCGCCTCGGGAACCGCGCAGGAGGACGAGCACGTCGAACTCTGCGTCAGCCCGTACGAAGTGTCCCTGCGGATGTACGACACATAGATGGCGGCGGCGGCACCCACCCGAGTGCCGCCGTCGTCCGTCCTGCTTGCGTGGCCGCCCGGGGACTATCGGCGGGTACCCGCCGTGGAATCCGTGTCCTCACGTGTAATCGCATCGCCGACGGCCTCGCCGGCATGCCCACCGCGGGTTTTGACCAGGCTGGCCACAGTGGCCACCAGGATGGTGGCGCCAATGAAGACCAGGGAGAACCAGATGGGGATCTCGGGTACCCAGAGGAGCGGCTGGCCGCCGTTGATGAAGGAGAGCTCGTTGACGTGCAGGGCGTGGAAGACCAGCTTGACACCGATGAACGCGAGGATGACAGCCAGCCCCTGCGCCAGGTAGACCAGGCGCTCCAGCAGGCCGCCGATGAGGAAGAACAGCTGCCGGAGTCCCATCAGGGCGAAGGCGTTGGCGGTGAAGACGATGTACGCCTCGCTGGTCAGGCCATAGATCGCAGGGATTGAGTCGACGGCGAAGACCAGGTCCACGAACCCGATGGCGATAATGGTGAGCAGCATGGGCGTCACGAACCGCTTGCCGTCCAGCTTCACGGTGAGCCGGTCGCGGTGGTACTCCGGGGTGACCGGCAGGACGCGGCGCACCAGCTGCATGAAACGGCCGTCAGCGGGGTTGGCATCGTGGCCGCTGAACGCCTGCCGGTACGCGAGGAAGAGCAGCAGGGCGCCGAAGATGTAGAACACCCAGGAGAAGTTTTCGATCAGCGTGGCGCCGACGGCGATGAACCCGCCGCGCAGGACCAGGGCGATGATGATGCCCACCATCAGCACCTTCTGCTGGTACATCTTGGGGACGGCAAATCCCGTCATCACAATGAGGAAGACAAAGAGGTTGTCCACCGAGAGGGCCTTTTCGGTGAGGTAGCCCGCGAAGTACTCGCCGCCGTAGGTCCAGCCCGAGACGGTTCCGATTCCGACGCCGAACAGCAGCGCGAGCCCGATGTAGAACGCCGACCAGCGTGCCGACTCGGCAATGGACGGTTCGTGGGGTTTGCGGACGTGCGCGAAGAACTCGTAAACGAAGAACAGGACCGTCACGGCAATGGTGATGATCCAGATAAGCGGTGTGACCTGCATGAGGGTACTCCAAGGGGTTGGCGCTGACAGTGACGCCAAGGTCTCCTCCGCCCGGTTCTACCGGAGCCGGTGGCCCGGGATGCTTCGCTGCATCCGTATTGACGGGCCACGCACAGACGGGAGTACTCCCCTTGATGGCTTAAATGGTAGCTGATTAACGGGCGACGGCGGCACCCGGGCCGGGTGCCGCCGTCGCCCGCCCTGCCGGGCAAGCCCTACTTGAGCTTTGGCACCAGCACCGGGGTGCTCTTCTTGTACTCCTCGTAGTCGGCCTGGCCGCCCCACTTCTTGTCCGCCTTCTTCTCCAGTGGCGGTACGCCGCTGCCCTTGGTCAGCAGCAGCGCCACGAACACCGGGGAGACCAGCGCCGCCCACTGCCAGCCCTGCAGGACCGGCAGCGCAATGATGGCAACGCCCACCCACAGCGTGATTTCGCCAAAGTAGTTGGGGTGGCGGGACCGGGACCACAGGCCGGTCCTGATGAAGCGGCCCTTGTTCCTGGGGTCGTCCTTGAACCGGTTCTTCTGGAGATCGGCTGCGGTCTCGATGCTGATGCCCGCGAGCCACACCACCAGGCCCACCCAGAAGAACCCGTCCAGGCCCACCTTCTTGTCCGACGTGATGGCCACCCACGCGAGCGCAGCCGTAAGCACCACCCACAGGCCCTGGATGGTCCACGTGTTCAGGAAGCGGAAGAAGTCCGGCTTGAGCTCATCGAAGCGGTCGTCCTTGCCATGCTTGCTGATCCGCAGGAACAGGAAGCTGCCCAGCCGCGCGGCCCAGAGCACCACCATGGCCGCCAACAGCATGCCGCGGGCATCCACGCCCGGGGATGCCAGCACCAGGAACACCGTGATGGAGATGTAGGTCAGGGCGCCGGTAAGGTCGTAGAACTTCTCCGTCTGCGCCTTGTAGGACGGGATGAACACCAGCCACTGGATCACAAAGGCGATGGCCACCCCCAGGGCGAAGACCGGGAACCCGCCAATCCTGGATCCGCCCTGGCTTCCGGCAAGGGCGATGAGCACGGCCACCACAACGGCAATGACGGTGCTGATGAGCGCCTTGCGGCTCTTCTGGTTCACAGACAGCTTCCTTTCCCCTGGCCCGCCGCGCGCTGCTGCACGGCCGGTCCCGTCCGCGCCCCGACGGGCACGGTTTCATCCAACAACAACTCAGCCGTGGTGGCCTTGTCCACTGGGTGTTCGTAGCGTGAGCGGGATTGTATGGGTGGAGGTGTACAGCTTTCGGGTTTAGGCAGTCCACCCCCGGCCGTGGCTTCGAACCACTCCTGACCCGCACCCGACGCAAGGAGTCCCCCATGAGCCCCCGCACCAAGAACTGGCTGGCCGCCTACGCTGTCAGCGCCCTGATTTTCGCCGTGCTGGACGTGGTGTGGATCCTGCTGGTGGCCAACCCGCTCTACCAGAGCCAGATCGGCCACCTGCTGGCACCCAAGGCCAACCTGCCCGGCGCAATGCTGTTCTATGTCGTCTTCGTGGCGGGAATGGTGCACTACGGCGTGCGGCCCAACAGCCCTGGGGCCACGGTGCGGCAGCGGGTAACGGGCGCTGCGCTGTTTGGCTTCTTCACCTACGCCACTTGGGCGCTGACCGGGTTCGCCGTGCTGAAGGATTTCACCGCCCTGGTGGCCTTGACGGACATCCTCTGGGGAGCCGCGGCATGCAGCCTGGTGACGTGGGTGACCGCATCCGTCCTGCGCCGCCGGCTCAGGAAACCCGCCGTGGCGTGAATCCGCGCGGCGCCCCCGCGTCACGGACGGCACGCTTTTGACCAAGGAAAGACGGCGGAACCCCGGAAGGCCGGGACACGCCGTCGTCCGTTGCTGCTAAAGCCTGCCCTGCGTGACGCGAGGCCGGGCCCGGGGCTAGCCGAAGAGCGCTGCCACCTGGGTGAGCGTCTGGAAGACCCCGTAGGCCAGGGGAATGCCCACCAGGATCCAGGCCAGGACCAGCCTGCCGGTGGACTTGCGGACCGGCTCGTGCGCGCCGTGGGGATGTGCGGTGCTGCTCATTTCAGGCCTCCTTGGGGGTTAGGTGCTGTTCGCGGCGGGATTCATGGAACCGTGGGTCCACCGGTTTGACCAGCAGGTTGGCCACAAAGCCAATCACCAGCAGCGCCACCATGGTCAGCAGCGCGGGCTGGTAGGACGCGCCATTCAACTGGCCCGGCTTGCCCTGCGCGTCCAGGATGCTGTTGACGATCAGCGGCCCGGCCACGCCGGCGGCGGACCAGGCGGTGAGGAGCCGGCCGTGGATGGCGCCCACCTGGTAGGTCCCGAACAGGTCCCGCAAGTAGGCCGGGACGGTGGCAAAGCCGCCCCCATAGAACGAGATGATGATGAAGGCGAGCACCACGTAGAGGGCCGTGGCGCTGGACCCAGCCAGCGCCAGCACCGTGTACAGCACGGCACCTACGCCCAGGTACATCATGTAGATCCGCTTGCGGCCGGTGACGTCGGAGGTGGCGGACCAGGCGAACCGGCCGGACATGTTGCCGATGGACAGCAGCCCCACGAAGCCGGCAGCGACGCCGGCGCTCACCAGGGACTTGCCGTCGGACTGCCGGAAGAAGTCCTGGATCATTGGCGCCGCCTGCTCCAGGATGCCGATGCCGGCCGTCACGTTGCAGAACAGTGCCACCCACACCAGCCAGAACTGCCGGGTCTTGATCGCGTTCTTCGCCGAGACGTTCTCGGTGGTCACCAGTTTGGCCGCCTTGACCTTGGAGGGGTCGAAACCGGCAGGCCGCCAGCCGTCGGCGGGCACCCGGACGGTGAACGCACCGAACAGCATGTAGGCGAGATAGACGACGGCGAGGGTGAGGAAGAGCTTGCCCACGGCATCTCCGCTGGCAACCCAGCCCTGGGCGCCGGAGTTGGGATCGTACGCCTTGAGCAGGGCCTGGGACACAGGGCTGGCGATCAGCGCGCCGCCGCCGAAGCCCATGATCGCCATGCCGGTGGCCAGGCCCGGCCGGTCCGGGAACCACTTAATCAGCGTGGACACCGGCGAGATGTAGCCGATGCCCAGCCCGATGCCGCCCACCACGCCGTAGCCCAGGTAGACCAGCCAGAGCTGGCGCGTGAAGATGCCCAGCGAGCCGATGAGGAAGCCGCCGGCCCAGAACATCGCGGACGTGAACATCGCCTTGCGCGGGCCGTTGGTGTCCACCCAGGTACCCATGACCGCGGCGGAAAGGCCCAGCATCACGATGGCGATGGAAAAGATGACGCCCACCTCGGTCAGGCTGGCGCCGAAATGCTTGACCAGTGCGGTCTTGTACACGCTGGTGGCGTAGGCCTGGCCGATGCACAGATGGACGGCGAGCGCGGCGGGCGGGACCAGCCAGCGGTTGAAGCCCGGCGGGGCGATGGAGTGGTCACGGTCCAGGAAGCCCATGGTTGTTTCCCTTTGCTTGTCGAAGACGTCGATGTCTGATCGATCCAGAGGCGAAAGACCTTAGTGAGCCCGGCCCCTTGCCTTGGGCAATCATCATGCAAATCATCAGCAAACGTACTGTTGGCGCGCCGAACGGTGTGGATTTTACGCCGAGTGGCGCTCCGGCTCCCGTCAGCGACCCGCCGGACAGGTTCGGAAACGTCCAATGAACTCTCCGTGAACGAACCCCGGTTTCCGTCGGAGCCGTGACCTCTCCGTGATCTACTGGTGAACGCAAAACCTTACCGACAAGTAACTTACCGGCGACCGGCCCAGGGTGGGGGCGTGCCCGTGTCGCCGTCCATCTGACCTGCAAGGAATCAGACGTGAATCTTTCAAGACGCCACTTCCTGGGGGCCGCGGGAACGGCTGCCGCCACTACCCTGGCCGCCGGCAGCACCTTCCGGCCGGCCTCAGCCGCACCGCCCGCGCTTCCCGCGCCCGGTGACTCAGGCATTGAACACATCATCGTGGTGATGATGGAAAACCGTTCCTTTGACCACTTCCTGGGCTGGATGCCCGGGGCAGACGGGAAGCAGTCCGGGCTTAGCTACACCGACCGCTACGGCATCCCGCACTCCACCTACCACCTGGCCGATTTCCAAGGCTGCGGACACCCGGACCCGGACCACTCCTACGAGGGCGGCCGGATCCAGTACAACAACGGCAAGAACGACGGCTGGCTGCGGGCCGGCGAAAACGACGAGTTCGCCGTGGGTTACTACGGCGAAGCCGATCTGGACTTCTGGCGCCAGGCAGGCCCGGACTGGACCGTCTGCGACCGCTACTTCGCCGCCACCATGGCCGAAACCTACCCGAACCGCTTCTACCAGCATGCTGCGGCCACGGACCGGATCCACAACTCCTCCGCCACCTCAGCCCTGCCCACCATCTGGGATCGGCTGGCCGCGGCAGGAATTCCGGGCAAGTACTACTACGGCGACATCCCGTTCACGGCACTCTGGGGAACCAAGTACCAAGGCATCTCCCGCCCCTACGCGGAGTTCCTCGCTGACTGCTCCGCCGGGGCCCTGCCAGCCGTTTCCTTCGTGGATCCGCGGTTCACCGACGAGGGCTCCGGAACCTCCGGAGACGACCATCCCCATGCCGACATCCGCTCCGGCGAAACATTCCTCGCCGAGGTCTACAACGCGGTCACGTCCGGTCCGGGCTGGGCCAACACCATGCTGGTGGTCAACTACGACGAGTGGGGCGGCTTTTATGACCACGTGCCGCCCACCACGGCGCCGGACAGCAGCCCTCCGCGGTTTCCGGGTTCCGTCCGTGGTGGTCTCACCCCGGGCACGGCGCCGGTATGTGGCCCACGACGTCTACGACCACACCTCGGTCCTGAAGGCCATCGAATGGCGCTGGAGCCTTGCTCCCCTGACCCCACGCGACCACGCGGCCCGCAACATCGCCGAAGTCCTGGATTTTGGCACCCCCGCGAACCTGGCTGCGCCCACCTACTTGGTCCCGCCCTTCGTGGCCGGCCCCGCCTGCACCCCGGTGGGTCCGCCCCCGGCCGAGGAATGGTCCGGCCTGAAAGAAAAAGCACTCGCTGACGGATGGAAGCTCCCGTGAAAATGAAACTCCGCACCGCCTTGGCCGCCATGGCCGTGCTTGCTGCCGCCATCGGTGGAACTGCGGCCACCCTCAACCCGGCCGCCGCCACCAGCGCCCCCACCGCCTCGACACCAAGCCAGGGCTACCTGCCCGGAGCCAACCACGTCTTCGTCATCAACCTCGAAAACAAGGGCTACGACGAAACCTGGGGCCCGGCGTCGGCCGCTCCTTATCTTTCCCAGACCCTGCGCAGCCAGGGCGTCCTGCTGAACCAGTACTACGGCACGGCGCACAACTCCCAGCCCAACTATGTGGCGCAGATTTCCGGCCAGGGACCCAACCCGCAGATGCAGGCCGACTGCCAGACCTACACCCCGTTCGTCGGCAGCGGCACTGCCAGCCCGGGCCAGGCAGTCGGCGACGGCTGCGTGTTCCCGGCCAGCGTTCCCACCGTGGCCGGGCAACTCAAAGACGCCGGGAAATCCTGGAAGGGGTACATGGAGGACATGGGCACCCCTTGCCGGCACCCCGCGCTGGGCGCCGTCGATGACACCCAGAAAGCCAAGGTGGGCGACCAGTACGCCGCCCGCCACAACCCGTTCGTCTACTTTGCCGGGATCACCGGCTCACCGGACTGCGCCACGAACGACGTCGACCTCTCCGCCTTGCAGACGGACCTTGCCTCGGCTGCCACAACGCCCAACCTGTCCATGATCACGCCCAACCTCTGCCACGACGGACACGATTCCCCCTGCGTGGACGGGCAGCCCGGCGGACTGGCCAGCGCTGACGCCTGGCTCAAGCAATGGGTTCCGGTCATCACCAGCTCCCCGGCGTTTAAGCAGGACGGCGTCCTGGTGATCACCTTCGATGAGTCAGACGGGCCGCAGTCCGACGCCAGCGCCTGCTGCGGCGAAGGTCCCGGACCCAACGCCGCGCTGCCCGGCATCACCGGGATGGGCGGCGGCAGGGTGGGCGCCCTGGTGCTGTCCCCGTTCACCAAGGGCGGCACCTGGTCCACCACGCCGTACAACCACTACAGCCTGCTGGCCAGCATCGAGGATACCTTCGGCCTGCCCTACCTGGGTTACGCCGGGACGCCCGGGCTGAACCGGTTTGGGCTGGACGTGTACAACGCAGGCGTCTGAGCCTGGCCGGGCTGCACGCCTGCCTCGAATGGACCCGGCAACGGACGGCATGGAACCGTTTGCCGGGTCCATTGCTGTTCCGCGGCTGATGCGTTATGGCGGTGTTAGGAAAGGGTGGCCGCGGGGCGCATAGTTAGGAGATGACAAGCCCTTACACCCGCGGCGATTCCTTCAGCAGTGAGGCTTCCCGGAAGCACATCAGGCAGGCGCTCACGGACTACGGGGCAACAGACATCCTGTTCACCCAGCGAGGGGACCGGAGCGCGGTGGCGTTCCGGGGCGCCGGACGGCAATTCCGGATTGTCATGCCGTTGCTGCAGTCAGATGGCGCCCTGGCCATTCGCGGGGACATCGCGGACAGCCGGGTCCACGAAGCCAACGCGAAAGTCCTCGAACGGGCCAACCGCAAATCCTGGCGAGCCCTGGCCATGTCGATCGACGGCAAGCTCGGCGCGGCGGCCGCGGGAATTGCAACCCTTGAATCGGAATTCCTTGCCCATGTGGTCCTCCCCGGAAACCAAACAGTGCTCGACGAAGTCGAATCCGTCATTGATTCCGCCTACCGGTCCGGCCGGCGTCCTTCATTCGGCGATCCGGTTCCCGCTCCGCGCCCTGCGGACCCGCTGTTGGGCGTAGACTCAAAATATCTCGGGACATCGTGACAGGACATCCGTTGCCCCGGAAATGAGCCTGATTCTCCAGCAGCCTTCACCGGCCGCCGGCGCCCGCCGTACCGAGTAACTTCGACGCCGGCGCGGCAAGGAATCGGTACAACGAGGGTGGCCGCAAGTGATTCACGGGCCAGACCGGCATAACCCGTTGCCCTCCCCTGCAGGCGATCCGGTCCCGGGTCCCCTGCGCAGCCACCTCCGGCCCGCGTCCCGGGATCCGGCAGTGCATCCTTAGAAGGCTGGTAGACCACCATGACCACCATTCAAGACTCTGCCGTACGCGCCGACTCGGCGCTATCGGTCAGCGGAGTCCTCGCATCCGCGTTGCCCCACGACCTGGGCACTGCCCAAGGCCCTACGCGGTACACCGTGCCGGCTGTCTTTTCCCGCCGGCCCCAGCCCCGCGAGGTCGATCTGCTGCACGGGGCCGGTACCCGCCAGCGCCTGGCCGATGCCGGGTACAGCGACGTGGAGCTGAGGGTCTCGGACCGCCGCCTCCTGATCAGCAACACCAACCTGGTTGACCTCAAGGCGGGGTTGGCCCATCTCGTGGGCATGATCCTGCGTGATATCTCGAACCAGGCGGCCCAGGAACGTACTGACCACAGCAACGAGCTGGAAGCGCTGGGCCTGGTCGAGGAAGAGCGCCTCGGATCCCTTCGCAGGGCCGCCGCTGAGATCCACTTCGACTAAGCCTTACTGCCCCGTGCCGGTTGCGTCCACCGCGGCCGGCACCATGGCATCCCGGGCGTGGCAGCGTCCTCCCCCACCACGAAAGGCACCCCATGACAGACATCCGTATTCGAGACCAGTGGAACCGGCTTCCCGGCCCGGTGACGCAGTGGTTGCTGGCCAACCCCGGCTGCATGATCCTTCCGCGGACAATTTCCGCGGAAATCAGTGCGGCCACGGGCCAAGGCACCAACGACGATGCCCACGGCGAGACCACGCTTTGCCAGCAGGACGTGGATTTCATTCGCATGAAATCCCATGAGGCCGAGCCCGGCCAACCGGACCCGGACTACAAATTCTTCGACTCCGTGCAGCCCTAGCCACGCTTCTGGACGGCCTGGGGGTCAGACAGTGGCCAGGGCGCCCGGCGCACTTTCAACCAGGACATGGGTTCCGGCCTCAACGTAAACCACCTCACCATCGATCTGGCAGGGGACAGCCTCCCGGGTTGAGAAGGCGTAGCTGCTGACGCTCGGCTGATGCCCCAGCCCAAGGGTCACGGCGCGGAGCGTCATCAATGCCATTTTCACCAGCCCGGCGTGTGGCAGCGTCACCACCTCGAACCGGCCGTCGTCCGGGTGGTGGGACTCACTGACGGTCCCGTACTTTGCCATGCGCGAAATGTTGGCCAGGATCAGGCTGTCGAACCGAGCTGTGGCCCCGTCGTCCCGCACAAGCTCAAAGGGCTTAAGTCCCGAGAGGGTGCGGGCAACGGAGATGAGCTCCAGGATTTTTCCTTTGCCGCCCTGTTCGATGCCGATCGCCATCAAGGGAGTCAGTCCGAACCCGACGTATGAGTGTGCGTACAGGACCCGCTCCCCCGCCCCGGTGCTGAACGTGATCCGCAACAGGTCGATCCGCCGGACCCGGCCCGCCGACACGGCTTCCCGGAGGGTCCGCACCGGCATGCTCCGGTAGTGGTCGTTGGCGTTTCCCGCAGGAAGGACGGTGCAGACGGCCGTGCTGGCGGGCACGTCCATCACGCCGTTGACCACCTCGTTGTACCCGCCGTCCCCGCTGACCGAAACGATGAGCGGCGTGCCGCGGCCCGCTTCGGTCCGCGCAAGCTCACGGGCGTGCCCCGCGTAGTCCGTGGGCAGCAGGTCGACGCGCAGGCCCGGCAGGTCCGTGGCCAAATCCCGCTGCAATTCTTCAAGCCGCTGGCCCATCCCGGGCCGGCCGGGGTTGAAAATCAGGACGGCACGGTCAAAAGGTGCGGTGGGTGCTCCGTCATCAGCCATGGCGTACGTGTTCTCCAGGTTCCTGGTGCGGGTGGCTCCAGCTTAACCCTAGGCGGTCTCCCGCCCAATCACCCCTGCAGCCGCTGCCGGTAGTTCCGGGGGGTCTCACCGGCGTCGTTGAGGAAGTGCCGGTTGAAGTTGGACAGGTTGGAAAAGCCCACCTCGTAGCAGATCTCGGACACGGGCTTGTCGCTGCGCTCAAGCAGGCGCCGGGCGTGGGCCAGGCGCAGCTTCCGGACCAGGTCACTGAAATTCTGCCCCGTTGCCCGCTTGAAGTACTTCGAAAACGTGGGCTCGGGCATGCCCACCAGCGCGGCGGCCTCAGACATCCGCACACTGCCGGCGTGGTTGCTGAACACGTACTCCAGGACAAGGTCGACGACGGCGGCAGCCTGGCCGTCCAGCTGCGGCCTGAACCAGGCTTCGGCCAGGTAGCGGCGGTCGCCTTCCGGCGCCCCGGCCAGGAGCGCGAACAATTCAAACAGGTGCTGCAGCCGCTGCAGGCCGGTGGTTGGGCCCATGTCTTCGATGGCCGCTGCTGCCGCCACTGCGGTCTGGCCCAGGAACTCGATGCCCCGCGCCGACTGCTCCAGCAATGGCTTGACCTCCGCCAGTTCCGGGACCAGGGCCGAGGCTTGCTCCACCCACTTGCCGTCGAACTGGATCACCGCGTCCCGGTTCTCCAAAACTTCGCCCGGCTCCAGGTCGCTGACCCAGTCGTGCGGCAGGCCTGACCCCACGATCGACACGTGGCCGGCCTCAAACGTTCCGATGTGGTCGCCGACGATGAACTTTCCGGTGCCCTTCCGGATGAGGTGGATCTCGTACTCCGGGTGGTAGTTCCACCGCGCCAGCGGGCTGGGGTAGCTGTGCTGGTGCCAGCGTACCGAGTGGTTGGGATCCGGTGGGATCACCTCCCGGTTGGCCCGCATGCCGAGCAGCCTTTCGGCCAGCCGCGCGGTGGCTTCCTGCGCGGCATCCTCTGTGGCCATGGTGGTCTCCGTGCATCCGCTGGTTATGAATTCCGGACAGCGTTCGGGCCGCCCCTCCCAGCGTAGCGCGTGCTGCAGTGCGCCTCTGCGGAAAATAAGTATCAGAAATGGGCAACCAGGGCGCTAGTTGTGATGTATGTCCCACACCTAACCTTGAGGAACATCAGCACGGCGCACCGGGGATTCCGGTGGGTGGCCGCGCACCAGCCCGGCACCCCGACGCAGCAATCCGGGTGCACCGGTCCTGCATCTTCCTGAAGAACAAAGGAGTCCTTTATGCGCCCGAAAACGCGCGCTGCCGTCCTCTCTGCCGGGGCACTCTGCATCGCCTTGAGCGCCACGGCCTGTGCGGGCGCCGGCGGAGGCAATTCCGCCGGCAACCCCAACAGCATCAATGTGCTGATGGTCAACAACCCCCAAATGGAGGACCTGCAGAAACTCACCGCAGACAACTTCACCAAGGAAACCGGCATCAACGTCAACTTCACGATCCTGCCGGAGAACGATGTCCGCGCCAAGATCAGCCAGGAATTCTCCAGCCAGGCCGGCCAGTACGACGTCGCGTCGCTGTCCAACTACGAAATCCCGTTCTACTCCGCCAATGGCTGGCTGGCACCCCTGGACAGTGTTGCCAAGGACCCCGGCTTCGACCAGGCGGACATTCTCCCCGCCTATACGGCCTCACTCACCGGCGCGGACGGCAAGCTTTACGGCGAACCGTTCTACGGCGAATCATCCTTCCTGATGTACCGCAAGGACATCCTCGAGGCCAAGGGCCTCACCATGCCGGACAAACCCACCTGGGACCAGGTGGCGGACATCGCGGCGAAAGTGGACGGCGCAGCACCGGGGATGAAGGGCATTTGCCTCCGTGGCCAGCCCGGCTGGGGACAGGTCTTCGCGCCCCTGACCACCGTGGTGAACACCTTCGGGGGAACCTGGTTCGACAAGGACTGGAACGCCCGGGTCAACAGCCCGGAGTTCACGGCAGCCACCGAGTTCTACACCAACCTGGTCCGCCAGCACGGCGACGCGGGAGCCGCGCAGGCTGGCTTCACTGAGTGCCTGAACAACATGAGCCAGGGCAAGACGGCCATGTGGTACGACGCAACCTCCGCAGCAGGCGCCCTCGAAGCCGACACTTCCCCCGTCAAGGGCAGGATCGGGTACGCCCAGGCCCCCGTCAAGGAAACCAAGTCCTCCGGCTGGCTGTGGACCTGGTCCTGGGCCGAGCAGGCTGCATCCAAGAAGCAGGACGCCGCCGGGAAGTTCATCGCCTGGGCCAGTTCCAAGGAATACGAACAACTCGTGGCATCCAAGCTCGGCTGGGCGAAGGTTCCGTCCGGCAAACGCATTTCCACCTACCAGAATGCCGAATTCCAGAAGGCAGCCCCGTTCTTCCAGGCCGAACGCTTTGCCATTGAGAACGCTGACCCCAAGAACCCGGGCACCCAGCCGCGGCCCGCCGTCGGAATCCAGTTTGTGGGCATCCCCGAGTTTGCGGCCCTGGGCACCACCGTCTCCCAGGGCGTCAGTTCTGCCATCGCCGGGCAGGGCACGGTGGCTGAAGCTTTGGCCAAGGGCCAGGACGCTGCCCAAAAAATCGGCAACAAGTACAAGTAGCACCAACCAAAACCGCAGGAGAATCCCATGACTACCGCAACGGCGCGTATCTCCCGACCGGGACATACCGCAGCCAAACCCGCACGAAGTGCCAAGTTGCGTGAACGCGCCATGGCCTGGGCACGGCGTGCGCCGCTGCTCCCGGCCCTGATCTTCCTTATCGTCGTCACCCAGCTCCCGTTCGTGGTGACCCTGTTCATCTCGTTCCTGAACTGGAACAGCCTGAGCCCCACCAAGACAGCCTTCGCCGGCCTGGAGAACTACGTCACGGTCCTCACCGACCCCGACCTCCGCCAGGCCATCTTCACCACCATCGTCCTCACCGTCTCCGTGGTCCTGGCCAGCCTGCTCATCGGACTGGGCCTGGCGCTGCTGCTGGACAAGAAGTTCCTGGGCCGGGGCCTTGCACGAACCCTGCTGATTGCACCGTTCCTGGTGGTCCCCGTGGCCGCGGCCCTCATCTGGAAGCACGCCCTCCTTAACCCCGCCTACGGGCTGGTCAACGGGATCCTGACATGGATCTGGTCGCTCTTCGGGAACACCACGCCGCCGCAGCTGGACCTGCTCTCCCAGGCACCCCTGATGGCTGTCATCGTTTCGCTGGTCTGGCAGTGGACGCCGTTCATGATGCTCATACTGCTCGCCGGCCTGCAGTCCCGACCCATGGACACCGTGGAAGCCGCCCAGATGGACGGCGCCACACCGTGGGCGATCTTCCGGCACCTGACCCTTCCGCATCTGCGCCAGTACCTGGAACTCGGCGGCCTGCTCGGCGCCATCTACATCGTGCAGAACTTCGACTCCGTATTTACCCTCACCGCGGGCGGCCTGGGTACCGCAAACCTGCCCTACGCCATTTACCAGACGTTCTACTACGCCAACGAATACGGCCTGGCATCCGCCGCCGGCGTCGTGGTGGTCATCGGCACCATCATCGTGGCCACTTTCGCACTCCGCACCGTCTTTTCGCTCTTCAAGAAGGAGGCAGCACGATGAGCACCCTTACTCCCGCCGCGCCCCAAAGCAGCACCCACGCCAGCCCGGGCAGCACGAGGGCACGCCGCGGCAAGACCCGGATGGACCCCACCCGCAACAACACCGCCGCCGGCATCGCTGCATGGCTGCTGGCCCTGCTCTTCGCCTCCCCGGTGGTGTGGATGATCCTGACCTCCTTCCACTCCGAGACGGACGCAGCCACCAATCCGCCGTCGATCGCGGCAAACCTGACACTGGACGCGTACCGGGAATTCTTCGGCGAAACCTCCGGCGTCAGCCCCTGGCCGTCCCTGATCAACTCCGCTGCCGCCTCCATCCTTTCCACGGTCCTCGTCCTGGTGCTGTCCATCCCGGCCGCCTACGCACTTTCCATCAGGCCGGTGAAGAAGTGGACCGACGTCATGTTCTTCTTCCTCTCCACCAAGATGATGCCCGTGGTGGCTGCGATCCTGCCGCTGTACCTTTTCGCGCGCACCGTCGGCGCCCTGGACAACATCTGGTTCCTGATCCTGATGTACACGTCCATGAACCTGCCCATCGCGGTCTGGATGATGCGGTCCTTCCTCGCCGAAGTTCCGGAGGAAATGCTCGAGGCGGCCCAGATCGACGGCGCCAACCTCCTGCTCATCCTCCGCAAGGTCATCGCCCCGGTGGCGATGCCGGGCATCGCCGCCACCGCCTTGATCTGCTTCATCTTCAGCTGGAACGAGCTGCTCCTCGCCCGCGTCCTCACCGGCGTGGTGGCAGGCACCGCACCGGTCTTCCTGACCGGTTTCGTCTCCGGCCAGGGCCTCTTCCTCGCGAAGGTCTGCGCGGCCGCCGTCGTCATTTCCCTGCCGGTGCTGTTCGCCGGCTTCGCCGCCCAGGACAAACTCGTCCAGGGCCTCTCCTTGGGCGCCGTCAAGTAATGTGCCCGCCACTTTCGAAAGGAACATCCCGATGACCACCACCGCCCAGTCCCCCGCCCCCACCGCCGGCCTGCCCGCAACAATGCGTGCCAACATCCTGAAGGGCCAGGGCGGCATGGCCATGGCAACCCTGCCGCTCCCGCAGCTCGACGCGGACCAGGTCCTGGTGCAGGTCGCCGCCGTCGGCGTCTGCGGGAGCGACGTCCACTATTACGAGCACGGCCGGATCGGCCCGTACGTGGTGGACCACCCGCTGATCCTTGGCCACGAACTCTCCGGCCGGATCGCCGCCGTCGGGAGCGCCGTTGACCCGGCCCGCATCGGCCAACGGGTCGCCGTCGAGCCCCAGCGGCCGTGCCGCAAATGCAGGCAGTGCAAGGCCGGCCGCTACAACCTCTGCCCTGACATCGAGTTCTACGCCACCCCGCCGATCGACGGCGCGTTCGCGGAATACGTAACCATCCAGTCCGACTTTGCCTACGACATCCCGGACAGCGTCAGCGATGAAGCAGCAGCCCTGATCGAACCGCTCTCCGTGGGCCTGTGGGCGTGCGAGCGGGCGGAGATCAGGCCCGGCAGCCGGGTCCTGATCGCCGGCGCCGGCCCCATCGGCATCATCGCGGCCCAGGCAGCGCGGGCGTTCGGTGCGACCGAAATCTACATTTCCGACATCGCCGAGGACCGGCTGGCCTTTGCCCTGGAGCATGGGGCAACCCACGCCCTGAACGCCCGGACTGACAGCGCCGAGGGGCTCGACGTCGATGCGTTCATCGATGCGTCCGGTGCACCTCAGGCGGTCCGTTCCGGAATCAAGGCCGTCGCCCCCGCCGGCAGGGTCATCCTTGTGGGGCTGGGGGCCGACGACGTCGAACTCCCCGTCTCCTACATCCAGAACCGCGAAATCTGGCTTTCCGGGGTCTTCCGCTACACCAACACGTGGCCGCTCGCCATCCAACTGCTCGCCGACGGCAAGGTGGACCTGGACGTCCTGGTGACGGGAAAGTTCGCCCTGTCCGAGTCTGAAGAGGCGCTGAAGGCAGGCAAGCAGGCCGGACAGCTCAAGGCAGTGGTTTATCCCGGCCGCTGACCACGGCACCACACCCCCACCAACACCCTGCAAGGAAGCAGCATGCCAACACCCTCCCACGCAACGGATTTCGCGGCCGGCGGTCCGCGGGTCACCGTGATCGGCGAGTCACTGGTAGACATCATCAATGACCCGCGGCGGGGGTTCGCCGGGCGCCACGCCCACCCCGGCGGCAGCCCCCTGAACGTTGCGGTGGGAACCGCACGGCTGGGCTTTGCGACAAGCCTGGTGACGCATTACGACGACGACGCCTACGGGCTGCTGGTCGATCAGCATCTCCGGTCCAACGGCGTCGCGCCGGTCCGGGGCGGCACTGCGCCCACCTCTACGGCAACGGCAACACTCGGCGACGACGGCGCGGCAACGTATGCCTTCCAAGTCTCCTGGGACATTAACGGCGCGTCACTTCCCGCCCTTGCGGCAGTGGAAGCGTCCACGCACGTGCACACAGGTTCCATCGCGACGCTGCTTCCGCCGGGCAGCCACGCCACGCTTGCCCTGGTGGAAGCGGCCCGGAGGAGTGCCACCGTCAGCTACGACCCTAATTGCCGCCCGGGTATCAGCCCCGGCGTTGCCTCGGCCCGGCGGCAGGCTGAGGATTTCGTGGCCGCGAGCGACGTCGTGAAGGCAAGCGACGAGGACCTGCGCTGGCTTTATCCGGAGCGGACTCCCGACGAGTCGCTGGCGGCCTGGCTGGAGCTCGGGCCCGCATTGGTAGCCCTGACCCGCGGCGCGCAGGGGCCCGTGCTCCTGACCAGGCAGGGCAGGGTGGAACTGCAGGGCGAACCTGTTGACGTGGCAGACACGGTCGGGGCGGGGGACTCCTTCATGGCCGCCCTGATTGCCGGCCTGTCGCAGTTGGATCTCCTGGGAGCCGGGGCAAGACCCCGCCTGGCGGCCCTTGCTCCCGGTGACCTGCACGTCCTGGCGGCCTACGCAAACAGGGCCGCGGCCATCACCTGTTCCCGCCCCGGCGCCGACCCGCCCGGCAGGGCGGAGCTGGGGACGGCATCGCCTGACGCGGACGCCTGCTTGCGGACCCAGCCGCGTCGCATCAGGCGTACAGACTAGCAGGCGGCAGGCGGCCGCTGCGCGCCGGGCATGAAAAGCCGGACACAGGCCAAAACGTGCGATAGCTTGGCAAGCAGTCACAACAACTTTCGAAACCAGGCAGGCACGCATGGACGCGGACGTCATCATCATCGGCGGCGGCCTGGCCGGGCTGGCGGCCAGCAACGAGCTGGTCCGCGCCGGCAAGCGCGTGGCCATAGTGGAGCAGGAAAACGCCGCCAACCTCGGCGGGCAGGCGTTCTGGTCGCTGGGCGGCCTGTTCCTGGTGGACACCCCCATGCAGCGCCGGCTGCGCGTAAAAGATTCCTTCGAGCTGGCGTGGCAGGACTGGCAGGGCTCGGCGCAATGGGACCGGCTGCACGGCCCGCACCCGGAGGACGAGTGGGCCGCGCAGTGGGGCCGGGCGTATGTGGAGTTCGCCGCAGGTGAGAAACGCTCCTGGCTGCAGGAGCAGGGCGTCCGGTTCACGCCGCTGGTGGGCTGGGCCGAGCGCGGGGACGGCAGGGCCGGCGGCCACGGCAACTCGGTCCCGCGCTTCCATGTCCCGTGGGGCACCGGTACGGGGGTGTCGGAACCGTTCGCGGACAAGGCGCGCGAGGCTGCCGCGGCAGGCAGCGTCACGTTCTACTTCCGGCACCGGGTGGATGGTCTGAGCTACGACGGCGGCACGGTCACCGGGGTGCACGGCGCCGTGCTGGCACCTGATGCGTCGCCGCGTGGGATGTCCTCCAACCGGGACATTGTTGGGGACTTTGAGCTTCGGGCGCAGACGGTGGTGATCGCTTCCGGCGGGATCGGCGGCAACCATGAGCAGGTGCGGCGCTGGTGGCCGGACCGGCTGGGAACACCGCCGCGCAGGATGGTCACCGGCGTTCCGCAGCACGTGGACGGGCGGATGCTGGACATCGCCGACCAGTCCGGGGTGCGGCTGGTGAACCGGGACCGGATGTGGCATTACACCGAGGGGATCCAGAACTGGAACCCCATCTGGCCGGACCACGCCATCCGGATCCTGCCGGGCCCCTCCTCCATGTGGTTCGACGCGCTGGGCCGGCGGCTCCCCTCCCCCGGCCTGCCCGGGTACGACACCCTGGGCACCCTCCGCTTCCTCCGGACCACACCGGACATCCAGCAGTACAGCCATTCCTGGTTCATCCTCAACCAGCGGATCATCGAAAAGGAGTTCGCCCTCTCCGGCTCCGAACAGAACCCGGACATCACCAACCGGGACCTCAAGCTCCTGCTAAAGACCCGGCTGCGCCGAGGCGCCGCCGGCCCCATCGAGGCCTTCAAGGAGCGCGGCGCGGATTTCATTGTGGCGGATACCCTGCCGCACCTGGTCCGCGGGATGAACGCACTGACGGACCAGCCGCTGCTGGATGAAGGGCAAATATCGCGGCAGATCGAGGAGCGCGACGCCGAAATACGGAACCCCTATTCCAAGGACGCCCAGCTAACGGGCATCCGCAACAGCCGCCGTTTCCTGGGCGACAGGCTGTTCCGTACTGTCAGGCCGCACCGGATCCTGGACCCCGCCGCAGGTCCGCTCATCGCCGTGCGCCTGCATGTGGTCACGCGCAAAACGCTGGGCGGGATCCAGACCAACCTCTCCGGCCAGGCACTGGACCGCGACGGCGATCCCATTCCCGGGCTCTATGCTGCCGGCGAGGCCGCCGGCTTCGGCGGCGGCGGCGCCCACGGGTACAACGCGCTCGAAGGCACCTTCCTGGGAGGCTGCATCTTCACCGGCCTGACCGTGGGACGGTCCCTGGCGCAAGCGCTGTAAGCCGCGCCCGCACCAGCCGGAATTCGGGCAGCGCCTCCCATTCGGGCGGGAGGGTGTTGCGCTTCCCGTCCGGCCGGAATCCCTGCTTCAGGTAGAACGCCAAGGCTCGGGGATTGTCCTCGAGCACCCACAGGTACGTGGGGGCGGGGCCGACGGCGGCGCTCACCAGTGCTGCCCCCAGGCCAGTCCCATAGGTCCGCCGGAGTGTGTAGATCGAGTACAGTTCCAGCGCTTCAGGGGCGTCATCCTCGCGTCCGGGACCGGCGTCCGCGTAGCCCACCAACTGGCCGGAGGCGTCGAACGCAAGGATGCGCGGCTCCTCGGTGTCCAGGAAAGCCCGCCGCCGTTCCACCCGTTCCGGGATGGCCGCCCTGCGCCGCTGGAAAAAATCCGGCGACAGCAGGTGCGGGTAGCACTCCTCGTGAGCCTGCGTCTGCATGAGCACCACCGCTTCGGCATCCCCCGGCGTGGCCTGGCGAAGTTGAAAGTCCATTGCGCCAGCCTAGCCAGCGGACCGGGCACTCCGCGGTACTTAATCCCGGTGCACTTAAAATGAGGCATGGACTTCGAAGGCGTGCTGTTGACGGCGGTGGGGGCGGCACTGATCCTGCTGATGATCGCCGACGTCTTCCACACCCTGCTTTATCCGCATGGTTCAGGACCGGTGGGCCGGACCATCATGCGCGGGTTCTGGCTCCTGTCCAGGAAGCTCAGGGGCGGTGCTTCCTCCGTCGCCGCGCCGCTGGCCATGGCTGCGGTCATCGCCGCCTGGGCCACCCTGGCCGCGGTGGGTTGGGCGCTGCTGTACCTTCCGCATTTGCCCGCCGGCTTCTCCTACTCCAGCGACATCCCCCGCCAGGCCGACTTCGCCGAGGCGCTGTACATCTCGCTGGTGGCACTCTCCACGGCGGGATTTGGCGAGATCGTTGCCGTCCATCCGATACTTCGGCTGGTGATGGCCTTCCAGGCGGTGGCCGGTTTTGGCCTGCTCACGGCCACGGTTTCCTGGATCCTGCAGACCTACCCGGCACTGAGCCGGCGCCGCGCCCTGGCCCACCAGCTGAACCTGTTCCGGGAAGCGGCCGGCCCCGCCGGCATCGCCTCCCTGGAAGCCCGCCACGCGGCGGCACTGCTGGAGTCGATGGCCGAAAATGTGGCGTCCGTCAGCATCGACCTCCTGTCGTTCCACGAAACGTACTACTTCCACGAGGTGGAACAGCGGGGATCGCTGCCGGCCACCCTCGCCTACGCCCACCAGTTGGCGTCAGAAGCCCAGGACAGCGACAACACCGAACTCCGGTTTGCGGGTCGAATGCTCTACGCGGCCCTGGAGGACCTTGCGGGCGTGCTGCGCGGAAAGTTCGGCCATGTGGGAGACACGTCCTCCGACGTGTTCGACCACTACGAGCTCCACCACCGGCACCGGCGGCCCCCGGCTCCGCGAAGCTGACGTCCACTTGCTAGGGTCTGCGTATGGCCTCCCACTTCCACTCCATGGACGACGTCATCCACGAGCCTGAGCGCGTCCAGTTCGAGTTCTTCCTGGATGAGCACCGGGCAGGGCTCGACGCCTGCCTGGATGGGCTGACCGAGGAGCAGGCACGGCGGCGGCTGGTCCCGTCCCGCACCACGCTGCTGGGCCTGGTGAAGCATGCCACGTTCGTGGAGAAGGTCTGGTTCGATGAGGCCTTTACCGGCCGCCCGCGCCGCGAGATCGGCATCCCTGCCACGCCGGACGAGTCATTCATCCTGGATGCCGGCGACACCATCGCCTCCGTCCGGGCAGCCCACCGGGAGGCCTGCGCCGCGTCCCGGGCCGCGGCCGCTCCCCTTGGCCTGGATGACGTGGTAACCGGGAACAGGCGGGGACCCGTCCCGCTGCGCTGGCTGTACCTGCATATGCTCCGCGAACTGGCGCAGCACTGCGGCCACGCGGACATCCTGCGCGAACAGATCCTGGCGGAGGAAAGCACTGGCTGACGCGGCGTGGATCGGTGCTTCGTCCTTCGACCGGTTCGATCCCGCCCGGCATCTCCCTGCCACCCCACGCAGGTCGGCGCAGCCAGTCACGCCACCAGCCGCGCCACCAGCTCGCCCCGGCTGCCGACCCCCACCTTCCCGTAGACCGATTTCAGGTGGTCATGGACGGTGTGCGGTGAGATAAACAGGTGCCGGGCGATTTCCGCCGTCGAGCTGCCCGTCAGCACCTCGAGGCACACATCGCGTTCCCGGGCTGTGACGCCGTACGCCATCAGCAGCAGGCTCGCGAGTTCGTGGGTGGTGGCCGGTTCAACGGTGACCACCATCTGCTGCGGGTCATCGCCGGTGATCAGCCGGCTGGCCTGCAGCACCACCCAGTTGTTCGCGGCGTCCCGCATCCGTGCCCGGGCTGTCCCGGAAACTGCCGCGTGGGCCTGCGCCACCACCGCATAGAGCGTCTGGCTGAACCGCCCCGGCGCCGCATCCTCCACGGCGGCGAGCCAGGAAGCGGCCGCGGGGGTAGCGGCGCGCAGGTCGCCGTGCAGGCCGGCCAGCACAATGACGGGCCCGACGGCGGCCGGTCCAGTGGCGCGCGCCACGCGGACCACGGCGCGGGTCGCCGCAGCCAGGGTGGCGGTGATGGCGGAGAGGAACTCCACCTCCCGGTCGGTGAAATCCCGGCCGGCTTCCCGGAAGATGCTGCCCACTCCCCAGCACGCCTCGTCCACCCGGAACGCGGCGCGGAGCTCGTGTTCCAGGCCCAGCGGCCTGAGCAGGTCGTTGATCCGGACGCTGCCGGCCACCTCCCGGTGCGGCGCGTCCGAGATCCTGGCCACGGGCCGTGGACGCCGCAGCAGTTCCACGAAAGTGTTCGGCTCCCGGCCGGTGTACTCCGACTGGGCAAACCGCAGGAAGTACTCCTCGAACTGGTGGCTGGACACCGGCCATGGCTGCCAGTTGGAAATGGAGGTCATCGCCATCGAATCGGGGTCGACGCCGGCCCAGCAGCCCTGCTCGAACGGTACCTCCCGCTGCACGACGGCGAGCGCCGAGGCGTAGAGGTCTGCCAGGTCTATCCCGGCGGCGGCCATGGCCGCTATCTCCCGCCGGGCACGCTCCGCGCGCTCCTCCCACATACTTCCAGTATCGTCCCGGCGGCCAGTGCGGCAATCCCCTGGTTGGGGGGATTCCAGTGTGCCCAGAAACCCCCGGCGAGGGGATCGCAACGGTGCGTTCCGTCGTCGTACTTTCCCTGTATGGATGCCGGGCACCGGGCCCGGCGTCCGGCACCCAGGGGAGGCTCACATGGGACAGGCACGTGATGCCATGGACCGCCTGATGGCGGCCATGGACGCAAAGGACAGGGACGCTTTGGCCGGCTGCTATGCCGAGGACGCGGTCATCCGGACCACTGACCAGGCCGGCATCAGCGGCCGGACGGCGATTGCGGACTATTACTCACACTTCTGGGAGGCGATGCCTGACGTCAGGTACGAACGGACAGCCACACATGAGGCCGGGGACGTGGCCGTTGCCGAAGGCTTTGTGGTGGGCACGAACACCGGGCAGTTGGGCCTGCCTACGGGCGGTACGCTGCCGCCCACCGGTAGGCAGGTCAGGGTCAGGAGCTGCGATGTCACCGCGGTACAGGACGGCGTGGTCACATCGCACCATGCCTACTTCGACCAACTGGAACTCCTGGGCCAGCTCGGGCTGCTGCCCGAACCGGCCCAGGGGTAGTGGCTAGGCGCTAGACGCCGGCAGTTGCGGCGACATCCGGCGTCTCCTCCGACGCGCCGGCGAGCCGGAGCCAGGTGTCCACCACGGTGTCCGGGTTCAGGGACACGGAATTGACGCCCTCCTTCACCAGCCACTCGGCGAAGTCAGCGTGGTCGCTGGGGCCCTGGCCGCAGATGCCCACGTACTTTCCGCGGGCCCGGCAGGCCTTGATGGCCATGCTGAGCAGCTTCTTGACGGCCGCGTCCCGCTCATCGAAGCTGTTGGCCACGATGGCCGAGTCGCGGTCCAGGCCCAGGGTCAGCTGGGTCATGTCGTTGGAGCCAATCGAGAAGCCGTCGAAGTGCTCCAGGAACTCGTCGGCCAGCAGGGCGTTGGACGGCAGCTCGCACATCATGATCACTTCGAGGCCGTTTTCGCCGCGGCGCAGGCCGTTCTCGGCGAGCAGTTCGATGACGCCCTGCGCCTCGTCCAGGGTCCGCACGAACGGGATCATCAGCTTGACGTTGGTCAGGCCCATCTCGTTGCGGACAAAGGACAGCGCCTCGCACTCAAGGTCGAAGCAGTCCCGGAAGGACGGCTCCAGGTACCGGGACGCGCCGCGGAAACCGATCATCGGGTTCTCTTCGTGCGGCTCGTAGGCCGGTCCACCGATCAGGTTGGCGTACTCGTTCGACTTGAAGTCGGACATGCGCACGATCACCGGCTCCGGCGCGAATGCCGCGGCGATGGTGGCCACGCCTTCGGCCAGCCGCTTGATGTAGTAGTCGCGGGGGCTGTCGTAGGCGCTGATCCGCTCCCGGATCTCGGCGGCCACGTCCTCGGGCTGGCTGTCCAGGTTCAGCAGGGCCTTGGGGTGGATGCCGATCTGCCGGTTGATGATGAACTCCAGCCGCGCCAGGCCCACGCCGTGGTTGGGAAGCTGGGCGAAGGTGAACGCCTGCTCCGGGGTGCCGACGTTCATCATGACCTTCACCGGCGCCTCGGGCAGCTGGGTGATGCCGGTTTCCTCAACACTGAAGTCCAGCAGGCCCTGGTAGATGGTGCCGGTCTCGCCGTCGGCGCAGGAGACAGTGACCTCCTGGCCGTCGGACAGCGAGTCAGTGGCGTTGCCGGTGCCCACGACGGCGGGAATCCCCAGTTCGCGGGCGATGATGGCGGCGTGGCAGGTACGGCCGCCGCGGTTGGTGACGATGGCGGAGGCTCGCTTCATGATGGGTTCCCAGTCGGGGTCCGTCATATCCGCCACCAGGACGTCGCCGGTCTGGAAGGAGGCCATCTGGTCGATGGAGGTGAGGATCCGGACCTTGCCGGCGCCGATCCGCTGGCCGATGGCACGGCCCTCCACCAGCACGGGACCGCTTTCGTTCAGGCGGAACCGGCTCATGCTGCCGGGGGCGCGGCGTGACTGCACGGTTTCCGGGCGTGCCTGCAGGATGTACAGGCCGCCGTCGGTCCCGTCCTTGCCCCACTCAATGTCCATGGGACGGCCGTAGTGCTTCTCGATGGCGACGGCATGCCGCGCAAGCTGCTCCACGTCGTCGTCCGTCAGGCTGAAGCGCGCGCGCAGGGAGTCCTCCACCGGCACGAAATCGATGGTCCGGCCGATCTCGCTGCTGTTGGTGTACGTCATCTGCAGGGCCTTCTCGCCCAGGCCGCGCTTGAGGATCGCCGGGCGGCCGGCCTCCAGGGCGGGCTTGTACACGTAGAACTCGTCAGGATTCACGGCGCCCTGCACCACGGCCTCGCCCAGCCCATAGGAGGAGGTGACGAACACGGCGTCCTGGAAGCCTGACTCGGTGTCCATGGTGAACATGACGCCGGACGCGCCGACGTCGGAGCGCACCATGCGCTGGATGCCGGCCGAGAGTGCCACTTCGGCGTGTTCGAACTTGTGGTGCACGCGGTAGGCGATGGCACGGTCGTTGTAGAGCGAGGCGAAGACGTCCTTGATGGCCTGCAGGATGTTCTCGATCCCGCGGACGTTCAGGAAGGTTTCCTGCTGCCCGGCGAAGGAGGCATCGGGGAGGTCCTCCGCGGTGGCGCTGGACCGGACAGCCCAGGACAGGTCGGCGGAGCCGGCGTGCTTGTCCACCAGCTGCTGGTAGGCCTCGCGGACCTGCGCCTCGAAGTCCGGCAGGAAGGGCGTATCGCGGACCAGGGAGCGGATTTCCTGGCCGGCCGCAGCCAGGGCCGTCACGTCATCGGTGTCCAGCCCCACCAGGCGGTCGGCAATCTTCTGGTCCAGGCCGGAATCGGACAGGAACCTGCGGTACGCGTCCGCCGTGGTGGCGAAACCATCCGGAACCTGGACGCCGGCGGAGGTCAGGTTCTGCACCATCTCGCCCAGGGAGGCGTTCTTGCCGCCCACCTTGTCCAGGTCCTTGAGTCCAAGTTCAGAGAACCACAGAACGTCTGTCGTCATGATTGCTGCTCCTTTGCAGTGGGGTGGCGTAGGCAGGGCCGGCCACCCACGGTAGTGCCGGCCGGAAGAAAAACCCTGCTAACAGTTTCAGGTCTTGGGCGGACTTTCCACATGATGTGGCCCATGCCACGTTTGTGAAATGCCCTAGTGCTTGAGGTTCATCCGTTGCAGGATGGTGGCCGCCATTTCCTCCACGGATACGGTGGCCGAGTTGAGGTAGGGAATCCGGTGGGAAACATACAGTTGCTCGGCGCTGCGGAGCTCGAACCCGCACTGCCGCAGCGACGCATACGGCGAACTGGGGCGGCGCTCGGTGCGGATCTGGCTGAGCCGCAGCGGGTTGGACGACAAGCCGAAACACTTCGACACGAAGGGCTTCAGCGGCTTGGGCAGCCCGTCCCGCTGGAAGTCTTCATCCACCAGCGGGAAGTTGGCGGCGAAGATCCCGTGCTGCAGCGCCAGGTACATGGTGGTGGGCGTCTTGCCGCACCGGGACGGGGCCACCAGGATCACCTGGGCCTTCTCCAGCGCACGCAGGCTCTGCCCGTCGTCGTGCTCCATCGCGTACTCCACCGCCGCCATCCGGGACTGGTAGCGCGCGGCGTTCCCCAGCCCGTGCGCCCGGCCCGGTTCGCCGCTGGCCGGTGCCCCCAGCGCCTGTTCCAGGACCCCCACGTGCGTACCGATCAGGTCCACGATGACACCCTTGCAGCCGGCCAGGATCTGCCGTATCTCGCTGCTGACGGCGGTGGAAAAGACCAGCGGCTGCGGCCCTGTGGCAGCCAGGCCGTCAATGGTCCGCACTACGGAGCGGGCCTGTTCAGCCGTGGTGATGAAGGGGATGGTGACGCGGTCGAAGTTGTCCACGGGGAACTGCGTCAGCAGCGTATTCCCCAGGGTTTCCGCGGTGATGCCGGTGCTGTCCGACAGGAAGTAGACAGGCCGTAGAGCAGCAGTGGTCATGGGATGACTCTAGCGGGCAATGATGACGTCCAGCCTGCGCGGGCCATGGACGCCTTCCACGCGTTCAAGCTCGATGTCGCTTGTGGCACTCGGCCCGCTGATCATCGTGATGGGCCGGGTCCCGTCGATCCGGCCCAGCGCCTCGGGCAGGATCCCGGTAATATCGGCGGCCTTCACCACGCAGATATGGTGGTCCGGGACCAGGCTGATGGCGCGGCGGCCCTGGTTGGCGCTGCCGTCCAGGATGATGGTTCCCGTCTCCGCGACGGCCACGGCGCTGCCGGTGACCACGGCATCGATGCCATCGAGCTCGGCGACGCTGAGCGGTGCCGCCGGAGAGTCGACGCGGCGGCGGGACCCGCCGCCGCCGCCTTCATCGGTCCCTGCCAGCCACCCGGCGTCGAACCCTTCGGGCACGACGAAGCTGTTCGCCCCGTCAAGGAGCGAGGCAATCCGTGCGGGCACCTCCGTTTCCGGAACCACCGCCACCTGCGCCTTGTAGTCCACCAGCCGGTCCACCAGGAGCTCGATGAGTGCGTCCGTGTCGAGTTCGGATGCTGCCCGGTAGTCCCGCGGAATCTGCGGCGCCTGCGGGCTGTCCTGCAATGCGGCCCTGATCCGGGAGAGGATGTCTTCGCGTGCGGTCATTGCGGGGTTTCCTTTGTGTCTGGGGACGGCGTGCGGGACGGACCGGCTTCCGGTGTGCCGGGAGCGTCGCCGGCGTTCCGGTGTTCCTTGGCCCACCAGTCCCGGAATGACTGTGCCGGCGGCGCCGGGATGTCGCGGCTTTGGGTCCAGCCGGCGGCGATGCCGGGCAGCTTGGTGATCTTCCTGTCCGGCCCCGCAGCCAGGCGGCCCAGCGGCAGCCCCTTCTCCACCAGGCCCAGCCGTTTGCCCGAGGACAAAGCCCAGGATGCGGCTTTCATGCCCACGTCCATCTGGCTGGGGACCTTCTTCTTGCCGCGTTTGCTGTCCACATCCACGCTGCGCAGGTGCACCAGGATGTCCGGGATGTTGATCTTGACGGGGCAGGCGTCGTAGCAGGCACCGCACAGGGAGGAGGCGTACGGCAGGGAGTTGTTTTCTTCCGCCTGGATGCCGGTGAGCAGCGGGGAAAGAATCGCGCCGATGGGACCCGGGTAGGTGGAGCCGTAGGCGTGGCCGCCCGTGCGCTCGTACACCGGGCAGACGTTCATGCAGGCGCTGCAGCGGATGCAGTGCAGGGCGGAGCGGCCCATTTCATCGGCGAGCGCGGCGCTGCGGCCGTTGTCCAGGAGCACCAGGTGCACGTTCTGCGGCCCGTCGCCCTCCGTCACTCCGGTCCACAGGGAGGTGTACGGGTTCATCCGTTCCCCGGTGGAAGAACGCGGGAGCAGCTGCATGAACACTTCCAGGTCCTGCCAGGTGGGCAGCAGCTTCTCGATGCCCATCACCGTGATCAGCGTTTCCGGAAGCGTGAGGCACATGCGGCCGTTGCCTTCGGATTCCACGACCGCCAGGGTGCCCGAATCGGCAAGGGCAAAGTTGGCCCCGGACACGGCTACCTTCGCCGTGAGGAACTTCCGGCGCAGGTGCTCGCGGGCAGCCATGGCCAGGACGGAGGGATCGTCGGTCAGCGCAGGATCGGCACCGGGCATTTCACGGAGGAAGATGTCCCGGATTTCGGTGCGGTTCTTGTGGATGGCGGGAACCAGGATGTGGCTGGGCTTGTCGTGGTCCAGCTGCACGATGAGCTCGGCGAGATCGGTTTCGAAGGCCCCGATGCCCTGCTCCTCGAGGTACTCGTTAAGACCGATTTCCTGGGTGGCCATGGACTTGATCTTGACCACTTCGGTTTCGCCGGTGTCCCGGACCAGTCCGGCCACGATTTCGTTGGCTTCCCCGGCGTCGCGTGCCCAGTGGATCACGCCGCCGCGTGCGGTGAAGTTCGTTTCAAACTCCTCCAGGAGCTCGGGCAGCCTGGACATCACCGCCTGCTTGATGGCGGACCCCGCATCACGCAGCTGTTCCCAGTCAGGCAGTTCGGAGACCACCGCCTGGCGCTTGTCGCGGATGGTGTGGGTGGCATGGCCAAGGTTGGCGCGCAACTGCGCGTTGCCCAGTTCACGGTGCGCCGCCGTGGGGAAGGACTCCCCGGCGAACAGGTTGCCCGAGCCGAAGGCCGGCAGGGAGGGCATTCCCAGGAAGGTGGTCATCGCAGGGCCTTTCCGGTGGAGACGCGGACTTCGCCGGTGACGGACGCCGGTTCTTCCAAGGTGCTGGCGAGGATTTCAGCCAGGTGGAGGGTGGTGGTGGAGCTGCCCTGGCGGGACAGTCCGCCGCCGATGTGCATCAGGCAGGAGGCGTCCCCGCCGGTGCAGAGCTCGGCCCCGGTGGACTCGATGTTGGCCGCCTTGTCCTGGAGCATGGCCGACGAAACATCGGCGTTCTTCACGGAAAACGTGCCGCCGAAGCCGCAGCACTGGTCCTGTTCGGGCAGCTCGGCAAGGTCGATTCCCTGCACGGTCCGCAGCAGGCGGGACTGCCTGTCCCCGAGCCGCAGCAGCCGCATCCCGTGGCAGCTGGGATGGTAGGTCACCCGGTGCGGGAAGTAGGAACCCAGCTGCGCCCCGGCGTCGGTCACGCCCAGCACGTCCACCAGGAGTTCGGACAGCTCGTAGGTTTTGGTGCCGACGGCGGTGGCCCGGGCTTCCAGGGCAGCGTCGCCGCAGGCGCGCGCCACCATGGGGTGCTGGTGCTTGACCGAGGCCACGCAGGACCCGGACGGGGCGACGGCGACGTCGTAATCCGAGGTATCGAATGCGGCCACGTGGTTGGCGACCACCGGGACAGCTTCTTTGAGGTAGCCGCTGTTGACGTGCATCTGGCCGCAGCAGGCCTGGCCGGAGGGGAACACCACTTCGTGTCCCAGCCGCTCCAGGATCCTGACTGTGGCCTTCGCCGTGGCCGGGTACATCGCGTCCACGATGCAGGTGGCGAACAAGGCAATTCTCATGACGGCCTTCCGGAAGGGTGAGGGTATGGTCTGACCACAGTAGACCACGTGATGGCGGCCACTGACAACCCCGCCGGCGGAGGGTGAACCGGCTCACATCTTGGCCGAAAGTGGGCTACACTTCTGTGGTCGGACCATTGTGGTCTGACCAAAGCCATCCCCATCGCCCTCATCGTGGAGGAACTTCGTGGACCACTTCACCCCCAGCACAGACCCGGTGCTGAACAGCGTTGCCTGGTCGGCCATCGTCGGCCTGCTGCCGCTGCTGACCTTCTTTGTCCTTCTCGCCGTCGTCAGGACCAAAGCCCACGTGGCCGGGGCCTTCGCCCTGCTGGTGGCCCTGGCGGTAGGCATCCTGGCTTTCAAGATGCCCGCCGGACTGGCGCTTCTGTCCGCCACCCAGGGCGGAGTCTTCGGCGCCTTCCCTGTGCTGTGGATCGTGGTCATGGCCGTCTGGCTCTACCAGGTCACGGTACTTAGCGGCCGATTTGAAGACCTCCGGCGGGTGTTCGATGTCATTGGCGGCGGCGACGTCCGGCTGCAGGGCGTCCTGATCGCGTTCTGCTTCGGCGGCCTGCTCGAGGCCCTTGCCGGCTTTGGTGCGCCCGTGGCCATCACCGCCACCATGCTGCTTGCCCTGGGACTGCCCCCGCTCCGGGCCGCTGCTGCCGTGCTGGTGGCAAACACCGCCCCGGTCGCCTTTGGTGCCATGGCCATCCCGATCACCACTGCTGCCGGACTCACCGGCCTGCACGCCACGGACATTGGTGCCATGGTGGGCCGCCAGGCGCCGTTGCTGGCAACCTTCGTTCCGCTGATCCTGCTCTTCATCCTGGACGGACGCAAGGGTTTGAAGGACTGCTGGCCGGCCGCGCTGGTCATCGGATTCTCCTTCGCCGCAGCGCAGTTCCTCTGCTCGAACTTCTTCTCCTACGAACTCACCGACATCATGGCTTCGCTGGTGGGCCTGGGCGCGGCTGTGCTGTTCTTCCGCTTCTGGAAGCCCCGGGGCACCACAGCAGCGCGTGACCGGCTGGGCGTCGCCGCGGAGGCCGCTGCGGCCGGCACCACACCGGCAGGCCAGGGTCCGCGAAGCGCCCGGTCCGGCAGTGTCGCCACCGTAGAGGCGGCCGACGGCGAAAGCCTCACCCCGGCACGCACGTGGCTGGCACTGTTTCCCTACTTCCTGGTCATTGTGGTGTTCGGCATCGCCAAACTGTGGAAGCTCGGCGTCGACCTTCCGGCCGCCCTCGCCGCCACCGATGTCAAGGTTCCATGGCCTGTCCTGCACGACGCCCTGGTGGGCGCCGACGGCAAGCCGCTGTCCTCCACCGTCTACGTCTTCCAGTGGCTGTCCAGCCCGGGCACGCTCCTGCTGATCACGGGGTTGATCGTCGCGGCCGTCTACGCCCGCTTCGATGACGGCGGCCGCTTCCACATGACAGTAGGCAACGCCGTGGCCGAAATCGGACGGACCATCTTCAAGATGCGCTGGGCCGGCCTGACCATCATCACGGTGCTCGCCCTCGCCTACGTCATGAACAACTCGGGCCAGACGGTCTCGATCGGCGTCTGGCTGGCCGGCACCGGAAGCTTCTTCGCGTTCCTCTCCCCGGTGCTCGGCTGGTTGGGCACGGCCGTGACAGGTTCGGACACCTCCGCGAACGCACTGTTTGCCAAGCTGCAGCAGACCGCCGGCCTGAATGCAGGCATCGACCCGAACCTGCTCGTGGCCGGCAATACGGCGGGCGGTGTGGTGGGCAAGCTCATCAGCCCGCAGAACCTCGCCATTGCCGCCACTGCCGTGAACCTTGACGGCCAGGAGTCGGTCCTTCTGCGTAAGGTAGTCGGATGGAGCGTGGGGTTGCTTCTGGTGCTGTGCACCATCGTCTACCTGCAATCCACCCCAGTCCTGGGCTGGATGCTCCCGTAGCCCTCCACCCGCGCACAACCGGGGTGCGGGCCCTCCCGGCCCGCACTCCCCCACTCCAGAGGATCGCCCGTGACACCCGCCGCAGCCGGAGCAGCCCCCCGAGGTCGAACCCACGATGCGCTCCTGAAAGACATTGAAGCGGACCTGCGGGCCGGCACAATCAAGGTCGGAGACCGGCTCCCGGGCGAACGGACCCTGGCGGAAAACTATGGAATATCCAGGGCGTCCGTACGCGAGGCCATCCGTATCCTCGACGCCATGGGCGTGGTCCGCAGCTCGGTAGGCTCCGGTCCCACCTCCGGTGCCATTGTGGTCTCCGATCCGTCCGCCGGACTCTCCTCCGCCCTCCGGCTGCATGTTGCCAGCAACCGGCTGCCGGTCCAGGACATCGTCCAAACCCGTATCCTCCTGGAGACGTGGACTGCCCGGGCCGGTGCCGCGCGCGAAGGTGGCGACGCGGAGCGGAAACAGGCGGCCCAACTGCTGGAGGCTATGGACCAGCCCGAGCTGGACCGGGCAACCTTCCACGAGCTGGACGCCAGGTTCCATGTGGCGCTGAGTTCGCTTGCAGGCAACGAAGTCATGGCCACCATCATGGAGTCCCTCAGCGGCTCGATCGTGGGCTACGTCAAGGGAGCCATGGACGCGATGGAGGACTGGCCGGCGGTCCTGGCAGCCCTGCGCACCCAACACCACGGAATCTTTGATGCCGTCCAGTCCCGTGACGGCGAACTCGCCGCACGCCTGCTGCGCGAACACATCGAATGGTTCTACCAGCGCGCCGGGGACGCCACCCCGCCCCACCCCATTACCTGATTTCTTGGAGCCACGCATGAGAACCACAGCCGCAGGAGCCGAATCCCCCGTCCATCTGCTGGATCCGGATACCGTCAGCACGCGGGACCTGGACCGCCATGCCATGGCACATGACGCCTCGCACTACCTCCTGGTCCCGCAAGGGGTGGCCACCCCACGCAATGCCGCCGACGTTGGCGCCCTGCTCCGGCGCAGCCGGGAGCTTGGGCTTCCCGCCACCTTTCGTTCCGGTGGCACGAGCCTGTCCGGTCAGGCCCTGAGTGACAGCCTGCTGATCAACACCCGCCAGCATTTCCGCGGTGTTGAGGTGCTCGACGGCGGCGCCCGGGTCCGTGTCCAGCCCGGCGCCACGGTGCGCAGCGTCAACGCCAGGCTTGCCCCCTTTGGACGCAAGC
Organism: Pseudarthrobacter sp. CC12; assembly: GCF_039907755.1. Lineage (NCBI taxonomy): Bacteria > Bacillati > Actinomycetota > Actinomycetes > Micrococcales > Micrococcaceae > Pseudarthrobacter > Pseudarthrobacter sp. CC12. The sequence continues at coordinate 57,881 of NZ_JARDJH010000025.1, forward strand.
TCGGCCCGGATCCCGCCAGCGAAATCGCCTGCACCGTGGGCGGTGTCATCGCCAACAACTCCTCAGGAATGGCGTGCGGCACTGAGCTCAACACCTACCGGACGCTGGAATCAATGGTGCTGGTGCTGCCCTCGGGCACGGTCATCGACACCGCTGATGCGGACGCCGACCGGCGGCTGCGCGAGCTGGAACCGGAACTCCACGAGGGGCTCCTGAAGCTGCGCCGGCGGGTGGTGGGAAACGACCAGTCCGTCCGCATCATCCGTTCACTGTTCTCGATGAAGAATACCATGGGCTACGGCGTGAACTCCTTCCTGGATTACGAACGCCCCGTGGACATCCTGATGCACCTGATGATCGGCAGCGAGGGAACCCTGGGCTTCGTCGCGGAGGCTGTCTTCCGGACCGTCGAGGTCAAACCCGCCGCCGCCACCGGGCTGCTGGTCTTCAACACCCTCGACGCGGCAATGGGAGCCCTGCCGGACCTGGTGTCCACCGGCCTTGCCACCATCGAACTCATGGACGCGGCAGCGTTGAAGGTGGCCCAGGCCGCCGCCGACGCCCCCGCCGCGATCCGGACCCTGCCGGTCCAAGGACACGCCGCGCTGCTGGTGGAACACCAAGGCTCGGACGCCGTCGAACTGTCCGGCAAGCGGGCAGGCTCGCAGCAGCTGTTCGACTCGCTGGACCTTGCAACACCCTTCGCACTGACCTCGGACCCGAAAGACCGGGCTGCCCTGTGGCACGTCCGCAAGGGCCTGTACACGGCCGTGGCCGGCGCCCGCCCCTCCGGAACCAACGCACTGCTGGAGGACATCGTTGTTCCGGTTCCCGCCCTTGCCGGCACCTGCGGCGAACTGACGCGGCTCTTCCACGAGCACCATTACAAGGAATCGGTGATCTTCGGGCACGCCAAGGACGGAAACGTCCACTTCATGCTCAACGAGCGCTTCGACGATCCGGACCAACTGCTGCGCTACCAGGCCTTCACCGACGAGATGGTGGACCTGGTCCTCGGCGCGGGCGGTTCACTCAAAGCCGAGCACGGGACCGGCCGCATCATGGCCCCCTTCGTCCGCCGCCAGTACGGCGACGAGCTTTACACAGTCATGCAGGAGATCAAACGGCTGATCGACCCGCCCAACCTCCTGAACCCGGGCGTGCTGCTCGCCGACGAACCCCTCTCCTACATCGAAAACCTCAAGGTGGCTCCCACCGTCGAGGAGGAAGTGGACCGCTGTGTCGAGTGCGGGTACTGCGAACCGGTGTGCCCCAGCAAGGACATCACGCTTACTCCGCGCCAACGCATCGTGCTTCGGCGCGACATTGCTGCCGCTGAGCAACGCGGCGACCACGCCCTCGCCGCCAGCCTGCGCAAGGACTATGACTACGACGGCGTGCAGACCTGCGCTGCGGACGGCATGTGCGTCACCGCCTGCCCGGTGCTGATCAACACCGGGGACCTGGTCCGGCGGCTGCGCAAGGAAAATGCCAACACCGTCGCCGCGGCCGGCTGGAACAAGGCCGCCGAAAACTGGGGTGCCGTGACCGCCGGCGGCGGCCTGGCCCTGACCGTAGCCAAGGCCATGCCGGCGTCGCTGCCAAAGGCCGCCACCGCCGTCGGCCGTGCGCTGCTGGGACCGGAGGCGGTGCCCGCCTACGCCGACGTGCTGCCAGGCGGCGGTTCCAGGCGCCGGGAACGCCGGGACCCCGGCAGCGTGGCGGTGTTCTTCCCGGCCTGCATCGGCACCATGTTCGGCCCTGCGGAGGGCCCGGAAGGCAAGGGAAAGGGCTCGGCCCGGGCATTCCTGGACCTCTGCGAACGTGCCGGAGTGGGCCTAACCGTCCCGGAAGGCATCGAGAGCCTGTGCTGCGGCACGCCGTGGAAATCCAAGGGCTTCTCCCAGGGCTATGACGCCATGACCGCCAAGGTCCTGGACCAGCTGTACGAGGCCAGCGGCCGCGGCGAGCTGCCCGTGGTGTGCGATGCCGCTTCCTGCACGGAAGGCCTGGAGACCATGAAGCGTCTTGCCGGCGCGGACGGAGAACGGTATGCCGGACTGCGTTTTGTTGACTCGGTGGAGTTCGTCCACCAGCACGTCCTGGGCCAGCTCACGGTAACCGCTCCCCTGGGTTCCATGGCCCTGCACCCCACGTGCTCATCCACCCAGCTGGGAACCAACCCCGCGCTGCTCGACATCGCCGGGGCCGTCACGGATGACGTGTTCGTGCCGCTCAACTGGGGGTGCTGCGCGTTCGCCGGCGACCGGGGCCTGCTCCACCCTGAACTCACCGACTCCGCCACCAACCGGCAGGCCGGCGAGATCAACGAGCGGGAGTTCGATGCCTATGCCTCCACCAACCGCACCTGCGAGCTGGGGATGTCCAAGGCGACCGGCCACTCCTACCGCCACCTGCTGGAAATCCTCGAGGAGGCCACCCGGCCCTGACGCAACCCCGCTAGACTGGCCGGGCAAGGACGGATTGGGGGATCCAGGACGGCGCAGCCGCTTGTTCCGCTGGTCGGTCGCCGCCAGCGGACCCAAGGACCATCATGACCTTCTTCCAGGACTTTCCCGTCCCTCCCCTGCCGCCCCGGCCGCGGACCACGAGGTACGTCCCGCCGCCGTGGGTGGCTGCACCCGCCTACGAACTGCCTGCCGTTGTCCATCTGGGCAGGTTCGTGAGCCGGACACCGGGAATGGTGGTGGCGGTCAAAGGCGCCGAAGTCTTCTCTACCGGGTGCCTGTTCAGTCTGTCCTGGCTCTTCCGCCGGACCGATCAATCCGATAGGGACTGGGACGATTTGCAGCCGCTGTTCTTCCAGCCCGGCAGGGGCTTTCGGGGGCGCAGCGAACGGCAGACCGGGCTGATGTTCGGCGTCGAATTCCCTGACGGTTCAAAAGCGAGCACCGGCAGCCAAATTCCCTACGGGCTGATGGAACCGGGCACCAACCCGGAGCCTCCGGTCCTCGCCCTGAACGGCGGCGGTGGCGGCGGGGGCGATGCGGAGTTCTCCGGCAGCGGCACCCTCTGGCTGTGGCCGCTGCCGCCTGCCGGGGATCTCCGGATGGTAGCCCAATGGACCGACTTCGGCCTGGCGGAAACGTCCTTGATGCTCGACGGCGGGGCCTTGCGTCAGGCGGCGGCGTCCGTTCAGCCGTACTGGCCGGAGGAGGAGCGCACTGATGGGTGACCTTACCGGGCTGGTCCTGTTTGTCCTCGTGGGAGCCGTCTTCTTCTACATCCTGTACGGCGTGATCCGCGCGGGGGTCCGGGACGGCATCCTCCAAGCGGACGCGCGGCGCGCCGCGCGCTGCGAACAGCTGAATTAGGCCTCCACTGCGGTGACGATGCTTCCGTACCCCTGCAGGAACATCCGCCGGCCCTGGCCTTCGTCCGTCCATACCCAGATAACGGAGTAGTCGGATGTCACGGCGTCCACCACGCCGGTGCCGGAGACGGTTCCCTCGGCGAAGCAGACCCTGTCCCCCACGGCGATCCGGGGATGCCTGGTCCGCTTCCTCCTGGGCTTGAGGGCGGTTTGCCCTGCCGTTGCATGGTCTGGCGGGCAGGTGCTGGCGTGCTGGCGCATGGGATTCCTCTGGGCTCGCGGGCGGACGGTCAGCTCATTACGACCCTGCCCGCTGCTCCCAGGTCACGCACAGCGGCGTGGTGGGAAAAGACTAACGCGGCGGCGCCCATATGGGCACCGCCGCGTCCCTTCACACCGAGTGTGACTGGTTCATCCCGTCACCTGCTGGATGGTCAGTCCAGCGCCGCCACGGAGCCCAGCGCATCCCAGGCGAAGCTGGCCAGCCAGTGCGTGGACATGAAGTCGCCGCTCTCCATTCCGCGGAGGCCGGCCTTCAACAGCGGGTCCAGGGCCTCGTTGAGCACAGCTGCCGAGGCGCACGCCCCGGACGTGGAGGATTCCCGGAGCGTGGCGATGATCCGGGCCACCTGCCCGGCGCGGGTCAGGTTGAGCCCGTGGAGGTGCACCAGGTAGCCGTCGGTCTCGTCCGTGACGCTGACAGGCTGCAGGATCCGCGACTCAGCGGAGAGGCCTGGGAGGAACGCCGCGAACCAGGCGGAGAACTCGTCGGCGGACAGGACACGGCGCATCAGGTCCGCCTCGCTCAGCCCGGCGGAGAGGAAGTCCTGGCCGCTGAGCTCCCAGTCGCCCGGCCAGCCACGGTCGTTCCCGAACCAGGTGCGGGCCGCTTCCTCGCACGCCGCGGCAGCATCAGCCCGGCCCAGCGACCGGAAGGCATCCAGCATGTAGCCGACACCGAACGCGGCGTTGGTGTGCAGCCCGTGCCGGACCGGGTACTGGGCCTTGGCCATCCACGCCACGCTGAGCTCCGCCACGGCGTCCACCAGCGGCTCCAGGGCGGTGCCCCATTCCCGGAGCTGCGCATCGGAGGACGCGGAACATGTGGCGGCCAGCCGCATCAGCCACGCCCACCCGTAGGGCCGCTCCCAGGACGGGTTGGCCACCAGGTAGTCCCGTTCCACCGCCAGCTTGGCCTGCGTCAGGTTGGCGCCCAGCGCCGCCCGGAGCGACGCTTCGGTGGAGCTGTCCACCCAGGCCGCCGTGCCGCCGTCGGACGCTCCTTCCGGGGCAGCCCCGGCAGCCGGCGAGCCCAGCAGGCTGGCCCCCAGCCAGTGCATGTGCACGCAGGAGTGCCAGTCGAAGGAGGTGTAGAAGGCGGGGTGGATCTGCTCCGGGGTGGGCCGGTCGTCGGCGGACACCTGGGTGTGGTGGGCCGAGTGCGGGAAGGGCTCGGAAAGGTTGCCCAGCACCACGGCCGCGTAATCCGGTGCCGCCTGTGCGCGAAGATCGTTGTCCATGGTGCTCCTTTGCGAAGGGGTTTAGTGGAAGGCCAGGAAATACATCAGCGCGATGTTGACCGCCAGCAGCGGGATGGCCGTGCCCACCTGCGCCGTGATGACGCCGTACTTGTTCTTCATTTCCAGCAGCGCGGACGGCACCAGGTTGAAGTTGGCGGCCATGGGGGTGCAGAGCGTGCCGCAGAAGCCGGCGAGCATGCCGATCGCGAAGATGATGGCGGGGTCGCCGTGGAAGGTCTGCACCAGCACGGGCCAGCCGATGGCGGCGGTCATGATGGGGAAGGCGGCGAAGCCGTTGCCCATCAGTACGGTGAAGAGGAACATGCCGATGCAGTAGACCAGCACGCCTGCGATCAGCGAGCCCTTGGGCAGCAGCCCGGAGGCCAGGGTGCCCACGGCGGTTCCCACGCCGGCCTTGGTGAAGAGGATGCCCAGCGTGGTGAGCATCTGCGGCAGCAGCGCGGCCCAGCCGATGGATTCGAGGATGCGGCGGCTTTCGAAAATGGGTGTGGCCGGGTTCTTGGGCTTGAGGATCAGGAGGGCGACGACGACGGCGGCCACGGCGCCGATGGCCAGGGCCACCAGTGTGGTGTTCTTGGGGTCCAGCAGCGGGGTGCCGCCGATCACCAACACAGGAGCTGCCAGCACCAGGATCACGGTGACCAAGGGAAGCGTCAGGGCGGGGATAAAGAGCTTGTTGCCGAAGCGTTTGGCGTAGGCCTCGCGCTCGGGCCCGGTGGAGGTGCGGTGCTTGCCGTGGCCCAGCAGGCCGGTGGATGCCAGTACCACCAGGACCAAGACGGCGACGCCCAGGATCCAGGCGGGTGCGGTTCCGGCCTGGACCCAGGTGCTGTAGAAGAAGCACAGGCCCAGCAGGCCCCAGAACGCCGAGCTGCCCCAGCGGCGGGGGTGGTTGGTATCGGCGGCAATCAGCGACGCCCACGCGACGAACAGAAGGCCGACCAGCCAGTAAACGGCTTCAACGCTAATCATTTGGCTTCTCCTGCGGTTTCCTTCTGGGCGGTGAGCTCAAACTCGCGGTATTCCTTGTCCAGCTGCTTGTCCAGGCGCAGCAGCCTGAAGCCGTGGATGAGGAAGGCGGCGATGGCGGTGGGGATGGCCCAGAGCGCCAGCTGGAGCGGTTCCAGGTGCAGGTGGTAGGTGGTGTCCACGAACGTGGTGATCAGCAGGATGGAGCCGACCGCCACGAACACGTCCTCGCCGAAGAACACACCAACGTTGTCGGCGCCGGCGGCGTGGCCCTTGATCTTCTCGCTGATCTTTTCCGGCACGTGGCCGTAGCGGCGCAGCGCTGCGCCCTCCGCCATGGGGAACACCAGCGGGCGGACGGTCTGTGCGTGGCCGCCGATGCTGGTCAGGCCCACGGCGGCGGTGATCTGGCGGACGGCCAGGTAGCCGATCAGGACGCGTCCGGCGGTCAGCTTGGCGAGCCGGCCGATGAGGGTTTTGGCCTGCTCCTGCAGCCCGAAGAACTCGATAATGCCCACCACCGGCAGCACCGCGACGAAGATGGTGACGGAGCGGCTGCTGGCGAAGCCGGTGCCGAACGACTCGAGGATCTGCGCGGGGTTCATGCCGCCCAGCAGCGCGGTGACGATGCCCGCGACGGTGACGACAATCAGGGGGTTCAGGCGGATGGCGAAGCCAACGATCACCAGCAGCACCCCGATGAGTACAAGCATGATTTATCCCTTCCCAGGGGACCCGTGACGGGTCTGCGAAAGTGGGGGCCGGCGCGTCCGTGCCCAGGTTTAGTCGGTGGGGCGGCGCCGGGGGGCGGGAGCCCCGGTTACGTCAGAGCTGCAATATTTTGTGAGCTGCAGGACAACGGTGTGATCCACAGCATATCGTTTTGTTCAACAATCCTGCAACCCCTCCCCGGGAAGGGTTTTTGGTTAGCGTTCGACGGCGGCGAGCAGCTGGGCCTCGGCTCGGTCCAGGTAGGCGGACAGGAAGTCCGCTGCCGCGGCCCGGTCCCCGGCTTCCATGAGTTCCACGATCCTGGCGTTGTCCTGCACATACGGCTCATGGAAGGCAGGGTTGGCAGCCATGGAGTGGAACACCAGCCGCATCTCGGCCAGGACCTGCTCCATCAGGCTGTTGAGCCGCTCACTGCCTGCACGGTTCACCAGGGCGCGGTGGAAGTCCTGGTTGGCGCCGGCCATGCCGGGAATGTCACCTTCCGCGGCGGCGGCCCTGGCCGCTTTCACGATTGCCGCCAGGGGCTCCAGCGGGGCTTCTCCGGCCCAGAGCACGGCTGAGGGTTCCAGGAACCGGCGGACGCGGTAGATTTCGCGGATGTCATCCACGGTGGGGTGTGCCACGAACACGCCGCGGTTGGGGATGCGGGTAACGATATGTTCCGAGTGCAGGGCCGCGAACGCCTCCCGGAGGGTATTCCGGGACACGCCCAAGGCCTCGCGGAGGGCTTCCTCCGCGAGCTTGGACCCGGGCTTGAGCTTGCCGGCCTCGATGCGGCTGCGCAGCTGCGCGGCCACCCAGAGGCCCGTTTCGGCGTGCTTGGTGGTCCTGGCCTGGGCCTGGAGATCGGCCAGCACCTCGTCAAACGTCATGGCACCACGATATCGGCCCCGGCCTGCGCCACTGCGCCGGCGTCCCGCCTAACCGATGGTGGTGAGCGCCTGGCCGGGCGCCACCGCGTCCCCCGCCGCGGCGAACTGCTCGCCGAGCGTACCGGCACGGTGGGCGGCGACGGCCGTTTCCATCTTCATGGCTTCGAGCACCAGCACCGCCTCGCCTTCCTCGACGAGCGTTCCGGGCTCAGCCAGCCACTTGACCACGGTGCCGGCCATGGTGGCCAGCAGGTCGCCGTCGTTCTTCTCCGCTTCTTCCCCTGCATTCTGCTGCGGACCGTCCGCAGCAGACCGGCCAGCTCCACCTCGGCGGCCCCCGCCGTCCAGCAGCGAATCCAGCAGCGCCTTGGGCAGCCCGAGTTCCATGCGCTTGCCGTCCACCTCGATGCCGATGGTCCGGCGCGGCGCCTCCGGGGCTGCGGGGCTGAAGGCAGGGTCCGCCTCCAGTGCCGTGGCGAACCCGCTCTCGATCCAGGTGGTGTAGATGTCCAGTCCGTCGGTGCGGGTGAAATCAGGGGCCTCCACCACGGCCCGGTGGAACGGCAGCACGGTGGCCAGGCCGCCGATGCGGAACTCGCGCAGGGCGCGGCGGGCGCGGCGGAGGGCCTGCTGCCGGTCCGCGCCGGTGACCACCAGCTTGGCGAGCAGGGAGTCGAACTGCCCCGGCACCACGGAACCGGCGCGGACACCGGTGTCCACGCGGATGCCGGGCCCGGTGGGCACCTCGAACTCCGTGACGGCGCCCGGGGACGGCAGGAAGCCGCGGCCCGGGTCCTCGGCGTTGATCCGGAACTCGAACGCGTGGCCGCGCGGTTCCGGGTCCTCCAGGATGGGCAGCTTCTCCCCCGCGGCGATTGCCAGCTGGGCTGCCACCAGGTCAACGCCCGAAGTCTCCTCCGTGATGGGGTGCTCCACCTGCAGCCGGGTGTTCACCTCCAGGAAGCTCAGGAAACCGCTGCCGTCCAGCAGGTACTCCACCGTGCCGGCGCCCACATATCCGGCCTCCCGGCAGATGGCCTTCGCCGAGGCATGGATGGAGGCCCGCTGGTCCGGCGTAAGGAACGGAGCGGGTGCCTCCTCTACGAGTTTCTGGTGGCGGCGCTGCAGCGAGCAGTCGCGGGTGCCCACCACCACCACGTTGCCGTGCGTGTCCGCGATGACCTGGGCCTCCACGTGGCGGGGCCGGTCCAGGAACTTCTCCACGTAGCATTCGCTCCGGCCGAAGGCGGCCAGGGATTCGCGGACCGCTGAGTCGAAGCTTTCCTCGATGTCGGCCTGGTTCCGGACAACCTTGAGGCCACGCCCGCCGCCTCCGAACGCCGCCTTGATGGCCACGGGAAGGCCAACCTGTTCGGCGAAGGCGCGGACCTCTGCTGCGCTGGCCACCGGTCCGTCGCTGCCGGGTGCCAGCGGTGCACCGGCCCGGACCGCCACCTCGCGGGCGCTGACCTTGTCGCCCAGCAGCCGGATGGTCTCCGGGGAGGGGCCGATCCAGGTCAGGCCGGCGTCGGTTACGGCCTGGGCGAAGCCGGCGTTCTCGGACAGGAAGCCGTAGCCGGGGTGGACGGCGTCGGCGCCGCTTTTCGCCGCCACGGCGAGGATTTTGTCCATGTCCAGGTAGGTTTCCTGGGGCCGCGTGCCGGCCAGCGCGTACGCCTCGGTGGCGGCGGAGACGTGCAGTGCGTCGGCGTCGGGATCGGCGTAGACGGCCACGCTCTCCAGGCCTGCATCGTCGCAGGCACGGGCGATCCGGACGGCAATCTCGCCTCGGTTGGCAATGAGGACTTTACGCATGGGGGCTTTCCTTAGGTGTTTCGGTCGGTTCTGCCGGGAGCGGGGCGGCGGCGAACCGCACGGTGGTGCCCGGGGGAAGTTGGGCGGCCTTGTCCAGGTCTGAGTGGACGACAACGGCAATCACCGGGTACCCGCCGGTCACCGGATGATCGGAGAGGAAGAGGACCGGCTGGCCTTCCGGTGGCACCTGCACGGCGCCGCGGACGGTACCTTCGCTGGCCAGTTCGCCGTCCCGGCCGCGGCTGAGTGGCTGGCCATTCAGCCTGAGTCCGATCCGGTTCGATTGTGGCGTAACAGTCCATTCCTGCTGGAGGAAGTCCCGGAGGGTTTCATCGCTGAACCAGTCCTGCCGGGGTCCGGGGACCACGCGCAGCACGGCGGCTTCGTTCCGGTCCGGGATGGGCGAGACCTCTGGGTGGCCCACGATGCTCCCGAGCCTGGGGGTCCGCACGGGCAGGATGGTGCCCGCTTGTAGCGGTTCGGGGCCGACGCCGGACATGGTGTCCGTGGAACGGCTGCCCAGGGCGTCGGGTCCGCCGAGTCCGCCGCGGACACCCACGTAGGAGCGCAGTCCTGCAGTGGGGGCGCCCACCGTCAGCCGCTCCCCCGCGAGGAGGGCAAAGGCGGCGTCGCACGCCGGGTGCCGTACCGCCGTCGTCCGCCTTTCTGCCCCAGCCTGCTGCTCATCCGGCGTGATCTCCAGCGGAACGGCTGCTCCGGTGACGGCCAGGACCTGGTCACTGAGGGCAACAAGTTCGAGTCCGCCGAAGAGAAGTTCGAGTCCGGCGTCGCCTTCGCCGTTGCCCACCAGGCGGTTGGCGCGGCGGAGTGCTCCCCGGTCCATGGCGCCGGCGCTGCTGACGCCAAGCGACGCGTAGCCCGGCCGGCCGAGGTCCTGGATGGTGGCCTGGAGCCCGGGCTTGCGGACAGCGAGGCCTTCGGTGGCTTGGTCTTCGCCTGGAGCCTTGCCGGCACCGGGCTGTTGGTGGTGGGGCACCGTTGCCTGGGCACGGATGGCGTTGAACCGGACCGTGTCCCCGGGCCGGACCAGCGCGGGACTCTCCCGGCCCAGGTCCCACATGGCGGCATCGGTCCGGCCGATCAGTTGCCAGCCGCCGGGGGACTGCCGGGGGTAGACGGCCGAGTAGGCGCCGCCCAGGGCAACAGCTCCGGCGGGGACGGCAGTGCGCGGCGAGCGGCGGCGGGGAACCTCCAAGCTGGAGTCCTGTCCGGTGAGGTAGGCGAAGCCCGGAGCAAAGCCGGCGAAGGCCGCGGTCCACAGCTGGCCGGTGTGCGCTGCCACTACTCCCCTGCGGTCCAGCCCGGTGAGCGCGGCCACCTCATCGAGGTCCTCGCCGTCGTACACCACGTCAATGGTGACCAGCGTGCTCGCGGTTTCCGCGGGCTCCTCAAGGTCCAGGCTACGGACGTGCGCGGCCAGTGCCTGCGCTGCCTGCGGCGAATCCGTCGTGATGAGGACCGTGCAGGCGGCAGCGACGACGTCCACCTGTCCCCGCTGCGGATGCGAGTTGAGCTGCGCCTGGAGGCTGAGGACCGCGTCAAGGGACGGCAGCTCCACCAGGATGGCCCTGTCGCCGGCGGGGCGGATCCCGGTCAGGCCGGCATTCTGGGCCGTTCGAGTTTCATGCTGCTGCGCGGTCATGGCTAGGCGAAGCTCTGGATCTGGATGCCGGCGTCCACCAGTGCGGCGCGGACGGCAGCGGCCATGGCAACGGACCCGGGAGTGTCACCGTGCAGGCAAATGCTCTCGGCCTTGACGGAGACCAGGGATCCGTCGATGGCACGGACCACACCGTCGGTGGCCAGGCGGAGGACGTGCTCGACGACGTCCTTTACCTCGTGCAGCACTGCTCCGGGTTCGCGGCGGGAGACCAGGGTGCCGTCAGGGTTGTAGGCCCGGTCGGCGAAGGCCTCGGCCACGGTCCGCAGCCCGGCAGCTTCTGCCTGGCGCTGGATCTCGGAGTTCGGAAGCACCATGAGGGGCAGCGTGGGGTCCACCGCGAGGATCGCTGCGACCACAGCGCCGGCCTGCTTGGGGTGGTTCACGATGGTGTTATAGAGGGCGCCGTGGGGCTTGACGTAGCGGACGGCTGTTCCGGCTGCGAGGGCTACTGCCTGGACGGCGCCGATCTGGTAGACGACGTCAGCGGTCAGCTCTTCCGTGGTCATGTCCACGAAGCGGCGGCCGAATCCGGCCAGGTCCCGGTAGCCGGGGTGGGCTCCGACGGTGACACCGGCCTTTACGGCGGCCTGGCAGGTGGCCATGATGCCCACTGGATCGCCCGCGTGGAAGCCACACGCCACGTTGGCACTGGACACACTCTCGAAAATGGCGGCGTCATCGCCGAAGGACCAGTTCCCGAAGGACTCGCCGACGTCGCTGTTCAAGTCGATGCTGGGCATTGTGATCTCCGTCTCGGATTGGTGTCCTTCAAGAATGCCCTATAAATCAGGATTGTTCAACAATCCATATTCCCTATTACTGCCCCGCCCCGCGACGCGCCATCAGGTCCTGCAGCTTTTCCGCGGACGCCCCATCACATCCTGCAGCTTTCCCGCGGACGCCCCATCACATCCTGCGGACTTTCCAGCGACCCTGCCGGGGTAAAGAGCGCCTCAGAATTTGCCCAGGGCGTCGCGGAGCATGCGGTGGCCCTGTTCCTCAAACTTTTGATCGCCAACCCGGTAGGCCCAGGCAGCCGTGGAAACGGCTTCCCGCAGCTGCATAACGTTCCAGAGCTTAGTGTCCCTGGGATCTGAACCGTAGCCTGCGAAAAAAGCCTCCTCCAGCCGAGGGACCGCACGCCATTGCTGCACGGCAAGTCGACTGAGATCGCTGGCAGCCGGTCTTAACTCATATCTGCCAAAGTCGATGACCCTCAGCTCGGTACCGTTAATAAGCCAGTTGCGCGGCTGCCAGTCACCGTGAGTCGGGACGACAATAACCGGTTCGGGCTCATAGGCACCAAGTAGGGCGGCGGCCCGTTCTGCGACATACTCCTCGATACGGTGCCCTCCATAGAGCCACGCCAAGGCTTTTGCGGTGGCGGCCGATTCATAATCCCGATCAGTACGCGCGGCCTGGTCATGAAAAGCGCGAAGGAGAGACCCTGCTTGAACGTATGTAGCAGTCGCGTATTCGGCTTCTGAGCCTTCCACCAGACAACCGTCCAGATACTCCGTGACCAGGATGTTCAAAAGGAGGTCAGCGCGAACAAGCCTTGGCGCACGGATCTGGCGCGCCAAGACATGGACGGAAGACTGGTGGGCTGCAATCTCACGCTCTATGTTGTGGTTGGAAGGACTGCCGGCTTTGACAATGTATCTGCGCTGCCCGTGTTCCACTTCGAGGACCGCGGTATCTGCGAGGTTCCAAGACAGATCGTTGAGCATTCGCAGACCCGGGAGCCACGATTCCACAAGCTCTGCCTGCCCCTTGCTCAGCCGGTTCCGGTGCCAGGAATCCATTCCCGAAGAATATCCGGTAGATACCGCAAACCACTCCGGCCAGCTAGTGAAGCGACTGCCATTTTACGCTTCGCCGGTTGGGCAGCCGGTAGCCCTGATTTGGTTGCTGATGTTAAATGTGGGAGGCCCCAACCGTGTGGTTGGGGCCTCGACCATTAATAGTTGTTCCGGCGGTGACCTACTCTCCCA
>NZ_JARDJH010000026.1:0-68131 GCF_039907755.1 Pseudarthrobacter sp. CC12
GTGGAGTCCAGCTCGGAGACCTGCGAAACGGGGACGTCCCACCAGGACTCGGAGGACGGGGCGTCAAGGAGCGGGTCCGATTCGACGTGGATCAGGATCGGGCCACTGTTCTCGGGGGCGGCCTTGGCGTCGCGGATGGACTGTTCCAGTTCGGCGATGACTTTCCCACCGGGCTCGATCCGGATGACCTTCACGCCCAGGGACTCGGCGTTAAGGGCCAGGTCCACCGGCAGGGTCTCGCCGTCGTCGAAGCTGTGCTGCTCCTCGTCCAGCGCCCGGTACTGGGTGCCAAACCGCTGGGACCCGAGGGATTCGGACAGGGAGCCGATGGAGGCGTAGCCGTGGTTCTGGATCAGGACCACGATCAGCTTGATGCGTTCGGCAACGGCGGTGACCAACTCCGTGTGCATCATCAGGTAGGAACCATCCCCCACCATCACGACGACGTCCCGCACCTGATCAGCCGACCCGCCTGCCGCCTTCGTACGTGCTGCTTCGGCGATCGCGGCGCGCTTCACGCCCAGTCCGCCGGGGATCTCGTAGCCCATGCAGGAGTAGGCGTATTCGACGTGGTAGCCGAACGGGTCCCGTACGCGCCACATCTTGTGCAGGTCACCGGGCAGGGACCCCGCGGCGCAGATGACCACGTCGCGGGCGTCCATGGCCCGGTTGGTGGCGCCGATGATCTCGTTCTGCGCCGGCAACGGGGTGTACCGGGTGTCGAACGCCTCGTCCACGGTGGCGTTCCAGCGCTTCTTCTCGGCGGCGACCTTCTCTTCCAGGTCCGCCCCGACCCGGTACCCGCCCAAGGCTGCGTTGAGCTTGACCAGGGCCTTGCGGGCATCGGCAACGATCGGCAGCGCGGTGCCGTGCTTGTAGGCGTCGATCGGGGCGACGTTGATGTTCACGAACTTCACGTCGGGGTTTTGGAACGCGGTCCGGGACGCAGTGGTGAAGTCCTCGTAGCGGGTGCCGATGCCGATGACCAGGTCCGCCGCGGCGGCGATGGCGTTGGCCGCCGTCGTGCCCGTGGAACCAATGGCACCGAGGGAGAACTGGTGGTCCCAGGGCAGCACGCCGACGCCTGCCTGCGTGTTACCCACTGGAATCCCGGTCAGCTCGGCGAACTTTGCCAGTTCCTCGTTGGCGTAGGCGTAGAGGACGCCGCCGCCGGCGATGATCAGCGGACGCTTCGCGGCGCGGATGGCTGCGGCGGCGCGGGCGATGTCCTCGTCGTCGGCGTCGGGGCGGCGGATCCGCCATTCCCGCTCCGCCAGGAACTCGGCGGGGATGTCGAAGGCTTCGGCCTGGACGTCCTGCGGCAGCGAAATCGTGACAGCGCCGGTCTCGGCGGGGTCCGTCAGGATCCGCAGTCCGTGGTGGAACGCGGAGAACAGCTGCTCCGGACGGTTCACCCGGTCGAAGAACTTGGACAGCGGCCGGAACGCGTCGTTGACGGTGATGTCATAGGCGTACGGCTGCTCCAGTTGCTGCAGGACGGGGTCGGCCGCGCGGGTGGCAAACGTATCGGACGGCAGCAGCAGCACCGGGAGCCGGTTGGTGGTGGCCAGGGCGGCGCCGGTGAGGAGGTTGGAGGAACCCGGACCGATCGAGGTGCTGATGGCGTAGGTCTGGCGGCGGCGGGTGTGCCGGGCGTAGCCGACGGCCTGATGGACCTGGGCCTGCTCGTTCCGGCCCTGGTAGTAGGGCATCAGGGCCGGGTCCTGCTGCTGGTACTGCTTCAGCGCCTGGCCCACGCCGGCCACGTTGCCGTGCCCGAAGATACCGAACGTGCCCGGAATCAGCCGCTCACGGTAGTCAACGCCGCCCACCGTGTCCACGGTGTACTGCTTGGAAAGGTATTCGACGACGGCCTGGGCCACCGTCATCCTGCGCGTAGTTGTGCCCATGGCTAGTTCTCCGGGAGTTCTGTGGTGTGGTGCAGGAGCGAGGCTGCCGCGGCAACGGCGCCGGCGACGTCCCCGTCCGCGGGGTATAGGAGGGTCCGGCCAACGGTGAGGCCCTGGACGCCGGGCAGGGACAGGGCAGCTCCCCAGGTGGCGAAGACTTCGTCCTGGGATCCGTCCGGGTCACCGCCCAAGAGGACGGTGGGCATGGTGGTGGCGGCCATGACGCGTTCCATCTCCGCCACCACGGGAAGCTTCATCCAGGTGTAGGCGCTCGTGGAACCCAGGCCCTCGGCGATGGCGATGGACTTGATCACGGAGTTGGTGGAGAGGTCGTTGCGGACCCGGCCATTTTCGCGGACCGACAGGAACGGCTCCACCATGGCGATCAATTTCCGCTCCGCCAGGGAATCGATGGCCTTGGCTGTCGCTTCCAGGGTCACCACGGTGTCCGGGTCGCCCAGGCAGATACGGGTCAGCATCTTGCCGCCGTCCGCACCCAGGGCCGCCAAAGCGGCGGCGGTGTGGCCGGTGAACCGGTCGTCGAACTCGTTGACCAGCCCGGACAGCCCGCCACGGTTCATCGATCCGAACACCAGCTTGCCGTCCAGGGCCCCCAGCAGGAGCAGGTCGTCCATGATGTCCGGGGAGGCCAGGACACCGTCAACGGCCGGATTCGCCAAGGCGATCTGCAGCCGGTCCAGCAACTGGCGCCGGTCCGCCATGGCCACGGGATCGTTGCCGACGGACAGGGCACCGCGCGCCGGGTGGTCGGCAGCGACGATGAAGTTCTGCCGGCCGGCCTTCAGGCCAGGGTGGCGGCGGCGCGCCTTCGCGGCGCGGGCCACGGCGTCCGGGTCTTCGAGGCGGATGGTGCTCAGGTGCTCGTAGCGGCGGGGATTGTCATCCACGGCGTTGGTCGAGGCGGCGTGCGTGAGGGTCACAGTGCTGCTCCTTCGGGAATTGAAGCGCCGGAAGCCGCACCCGGCACGGTACGGCCGCGTTCGGCCAGCAGCGAGGTGACCTCGTCCGGCGTCGGCATCGCATCCGCGCAGGACAAGCGGGAGGCCACAATCGCTCCCGCGGCGTTCGCGTAGTCCAGGACCTGCTCCAGCGGCCAGCCGGACAGCAGCCCGTGGCAGAACGCGCCGCCGAACGAATCACCGGCGCCCAGGCCGTTGAGGGTTTCCACCGGGACGGGGGCGGAGACCACGCGCTCGGTACGCGTCTTGGCCATCACGCCTTCGGCACCGAGCTTGACGACGGCGATCTCGACGCCGGCGGCAAGCAGCCGGTCCGCCTGCTCGTCCGGGGTTCCCTCCCCTACGGCCACGGCGCATTCCTTGTCATTGCCGATGGCGACGGTTACATGCGGGAGGATCCTGGCCACTTCTGCGCGGGCTTCATCCTCGGAGGCCCAGAACATGGGCCGGTAGTCCAGGTCTAGGATGGTGAACTGCCCCTCGGCCAGGCCGGTGCGAGGGCGGCCCTCATGGGCAGCGAGGTGCGCGGAGCGGGAAGGCTCCTGGCACAGGCCGGTCACCGTGGACCAGAAGATGCGGGCCCCGCGGATGGCTTCGAGGTCCAGCTCTTCAGCCTTGATCTGCAGGTCCGGAGCGGTGGGAAAACGGCCGTAGAAGTACAGCGGAAACTCGTCTGTGGCCGGTTTAATGGCGCAGAATGTGACCGCCGTGGGCCAGTCCCTTACCGGCGTGACGAACGTGTCGTCGACATTGAACTTGTGCAGTTCCCGGTGCAGGTAGGTGCCGAATGCGTCGTCCCCGGTGCGGGTAATGACGCCCGTCCGGCGGCCGTGGCGGGCTGCGGCAACAGCGACGTTGGACGGTGAACCGCCCAGGTATTTGCCGAAGGAGTTGACGTCCTCCAGGCCAACCCCAATGTCGTTCGGGTAGATATCAACGCTGATGCGCCCGATCGTAAGAAGCTCGTGGGTCACGGTGATCGTGGACCTTTCTGGTGTGGAACTCGGGTCCTTTGCGGAGCAGGGGGTCCGGGACTGGCAGGCCGTGGCGTGGGCCACACGGACTACTTTGCCCTAGATCGAATGTCCTGTCAAAGGTTTGTACTGACATACTTACAACATAAATTCGAACAAGCCACCCCAGATGGGCACGCTCGCGCTACTTCCGCGGAACGGCCAATTCGCCCGTCACGTACTGGGCGCGGCCAAAGCCGAAAGACCAGTCGCCGGCAGTATTTTCGACATAGCCGATGAAGACGTCCTCGCCGGCAACCCCAACTTCGGCAAGCTTTTCAGCCACCGCAGCAAAGAGCTGTTGCTTGGCCTCCTGGGACCGGCCGGCCTGGGTGAAGATCTGGATCATCACCACTCCCCCGGTGCGCTCGAACCCCAGTCCGGCATCCTGCGCGAAGATTTGCCCCCGCGGGTGCTCGGTAAGGATGTGGAAGTAATCCCGCTCCGGAATGCCGTACTCCGCAAGGATCGCGTCGTGGATTCCGCGGCTCAGCTGCTGCAGCTCGCCCGCGGTGCGGCCTTCGTTAACGTCAATGCGAACCAATGGCATGGAGCTTCTCCTTCACGTAGTTTGTACTGACATACTAACAAACAGGATTTTGATATCGCAAGACACCTCTTGCGGATGATGACAGGCAGGCCTAATATTAATCAACCTAGAGGTTGATAAACATTTAGGTTGATTATGAGAGGGTGGGAATCGTGGCGGATGACGACGCGGCTTTGGACGTGGCTTTCCTGGCCCTGGCCGACCCCGTTCGTCGACGCATCATCGCCCGGTTGAGCCGTGGTCCGGCCACCGTCAATGACCTGGCCGAACCCTTCGAGATTTCCAAACAGGCAGTTTCGAAGCACATCCAGGTACTCGAGCAGGCAAATTTGGTCACCCGCAGCAGGGACGCCCAGCGCCGGCCCGTCCACCTGAACCCTGCACGGCTGGAGGCGCTCACTGCCTGGATCGACCAGTACAGGCTGGTCCGCGAAGGGCAGTTCCGCAGCCTCGATGCGGTGCTTGAATCCAGCGCCGGGCAAACGGCGCCAAAGGCAAAGGACAGGAAATGACCAACGAACTGAAGATCACCGCCCCCGAGGGGCTCCCCTACATCGACTTCGAGCGTGAGTTCGACTTTCCGGTCGCGGAAGTGTTCCGGGCCCACAAAGACCCGGAACTGGTGGTCCAATGGCTCGGCCCGCGGGGCATGAAGATGGAAATGGACCACTACGACTTCCGCACCGGCGGAAGCTACCGGTACATCCATACCGGCCCGGAGGGGGTGCCGTACGAGTTCCGTGGCATGTTCCACACGGTGCGCGAGAACGAGTTCGCCCTGCAGACCTTCGAGTTCGGTGGCTATCCGGACTCGGTCAGCCTGGAGTCCATGACGTTCGAGGAGCTCGACGGCGGCCGGTGCCGGCTGCGGGGCCACGCCATGTACCAGAGTATGGAGGCACGCGACGGCATGCTGCACTCAGGCATGGAGGGTGGCATGTCCGAAGGCTACGAGCGGCTGGACGAACTGTTGGCGGGCGCATCGGTCTGACGCAGGAGGAGGGCTTCGTCCAGCACACGGCCAAGGTTGTCGGCATCGTGGGCGAAACGGCCCAGGAAGAGTCCGTCCGCGGCCGGCAGCCGGGGAAGCAGTCCGGGCCCGGCGCTGCCGCCGTAGATAAGGGGGCAGGCAGGGCCAAGCTCTGCACGGATCCGCGCCAGGACGGCGTTGACGTGGTGCGGTGGGGCGGGCTCCTCCGCACCGATGGCCCAGACTGGTTCGTAGGCCAGGACCAGGCGGTTCAGCAGGGCGGGGTCGCCGTCCGTGGCGGCGCGGACCTGTTGCACGCAGAAGGCGGCGGCAGCTCCGTCGTCGAGCCTGTCCGGCTCGCCGATGCAGAGCAGCGGGGTGAGGGACTGTTCGACGGCGGCACGAACCTTGCGTGCCACCACGGCGTCGTCCTCCGCGAAAAGTTTGCGGCGTTCGGCATGGCCGATCTCGACGAGGGAGACGCCAAGTTCGGCCAGCATGCCGGGGCTGACTTCACCGGTCAGTGGCCCGTCGCCCCAGGCGCAGTTCTGCGCGCCGAGGAGTACGGGCGAACCTGCCAGGATCCGCGCGGCCGGCTCCAGGACAGGGAAGGAAGGGATGACGAAGACCCGGACCGGGGACTCCGTGGCAGAATCCATGCCCAGTCCGGGCCTGTTGTCTACGATGGAACGCACCTCCGACAGCCAGCGCAGGCTTGCCTGGTAGCCCAGGTACATCTTGGTGCTGACACCGATGTAAAGGGGGCTGTTGCCTGTGCTGCTGCCGGAGGTGCTCATGGTTTCCTTGCGTGGATGGAGTGGAGCGCTCAGTCGAGCAGGTCGTCGGCCTTGTTCTTGAACCGCTTGGTGGCGAACATCATCGCCGCCGCCACGAACGGCAGGACGCCCAGGGCGTAGACGCCCATGGAACCCGTTGGCGACTGGGTGGCCTCATTGACAGCGGTACGCAGGATGGGTGCCACGAAGCCGCCCAGGTTGCCCAGGGAGTTGATCAGTCCGATACCTGCGGCGGCAGCGGACCCGGCAAGGAAGGCGGTGGGATAGGACCACACCACCGGGCCCACGGCCAGGAAGCTGCAGACGGCCAGGGTTATGAAGATCATGCCCAGGACGGGCTGGTGGTTGGTACCTGCCCAGGCCGACCCGAAGATGCACAGGCCGGTGGAGATGAACAGGATGGTGCCGAACTTGCGGCGCTTGGCCACCGTGTCTGCGGCCTTGCCGATGAAGTAGCAGGAGAAGATGCCGAAGAACCACGGGACGGCGATGAGCAGGCCGACGGCGAGCCCCACCTTCTGTCCGGTCAGCGAGGACACCTGCTGCGGCAGGAAGAACGTCACGCCGTACACCGCGACCTGCAGGCAGAAGTAGATCACGGTGAAGTACCAGACCCGGCCGTTGCGCATGGCGGCGAGGATGCCGCGGGGCCCGGTCTCGTCCTTGATGGTGTCCTCCAGGGCCATGACCTCCTTCAGCGCGTACTTTTCCTCGCTGTTAAGGAACTTGGCCTTTGCGGGGCCGTTGATCAGGAAGAAGAACGCCGCGATGCCGGCCAGGACCGCCAGCAGGCCCTCAACGAAGAACATGACCTGCCAGCCACGCAGTCCCGGCACCTGGTCGCCGATGTTGATCAGCCAGCCGGAGAGGGGGTTGCCGATCATCTGGGAGAACGGCTGGGCCAGGTAGAAGATGGCGAACATCTGCACGCGCACCTTGTTGGGGAACCATTCGGCGAGGTACATGATCACACCGGGGAACAGCCCGGCTTCAGTCACGCCCAGGAGGAAACGCAGGATTACGAACGAGGTCTCGCCCTGCACGAACGCGAAGCATGCCGAGACGATGCCCCAGGTGATGGCGATGCGCGCCAGCCAGATCTTGGCACCGACCTTCTTGAGCAGCAGGTTGCTGGGAATCTCGAAGAGCGCGTAGCCAATGAAGAAGATGCCGGCGCCGAGGGCGAAGGCCGCGGCAGACACCCCCTTGTCCGCCCCTAGGGCGGCCTCGGCAAAGCCGACGTTGGTGCGGTCCAGGAAGGACACAACGTACAGGATGACCAGCATCGGCATAAGCCGGCGGGCTGCCTTCGAAATCGCGGACTTCAGGACCGGACGGGCCAGGAGTTCCTTGGATGTTGCGGTGGTTTCGGACACGACACTCTCCTTCGAGTGGTGACGTTGGTGGTTCCGCGGGCCGGCGGTCCGCGGGGCTTGTGGTGGCACCCTGGTTGGGGTGCCGTCAGTGCATGTACAGGCCGCCGTCGACGTTCAGCGTCTGGCCGGAGATGTAGCCGGCGTCCTCGCCGATGAGGAAGGAAATGGCCGCCGCGATGTCGCGGGTGGAGCCCACCCGGTTCACCACCAGGTCCTTGACGAGTTCATCCTTGCGTTCCTCGCTGAGGGTGCCGCCCATGATGTCGGTGTCGATCGGACCGGGTGAGATCGCGTTGACCGTGATGTCGTACGGGCCCAGCTCGCGGGCCGTGGCGCGGGTCAGGCCGATGACGCCGGCCTTGGCCACCGAGTACGGGGTCTTGCTGAAGGTTCCGCCGCCGCGCTGCGCCGAGACGGAGGAGATGTTGACGATCCGCCCCAGCCGGTTCTTGACCATCGATTCGGCCACGCGACGGGTGGCGTAGTGGACACCGTTCAGGTTGATGCTGAGCACGCGGTCCCATTCGGCGGCGTCCAGCTCGAGGTACGGCACCGGGGAGCTCACGCCGGCAATGTTGGCGAGGGCCACAAGCTGCGGAAGTTCGGCCTCGATCCCGTCGATGGCCGCCCGGACCGACGCCTCGTCGCTGACGTCTGCACCGGCACCGTGGGCTTTGATTCCGTGTTTCTCGGCAAGCTCCTTGGCCGCGGCCTTACAGGCTGCGTCGTCGATATCGATCACGCCGATGTTCCAGCCGCGCTCTGCAAGGTAGTCCGCGGTGGCCCGGCCGATGCCGCGCTCGGAGACGGCGCCGGTAACGATCACCGTGCGGTCTGTGGGAAATGCTGTCATGGAGGGTTCCTTAGGGATCAGGAAAGCGGGGCCGGGCCCAGCTCTTCAATGAGCTTCTGCATGGCGACGTACGCCTTGTTCCGGTAGGCAACAAGGGCGGCGGTCCGGTCTGCCGGGACGTCCAGGAATCCGGACCCGGTCTTGGTGCCCAGCTGGCCGGCGTCGACCTTTTCCTGCAGGACCTTCGGGGTGGCGAACCGCTCCGGGAACCCCGTCTGGAGGGACTTGTAGCAGAACGCGTAAACGTCCAGGCCGGCCATGTCGGCGATCGCGAACGGCCCGAAGAACGGCAGCCGGAAGCCGAAGGTGGTGCGGACCAGGGTGTCCACGTCCTCCGCGGTGGCAATGCCTTCTTCCACGACCTGGGCTGCCTCATGGAACAGGGCGTACTGGAGCCGGTTCAGCACGAAGCCGGTGACGTCCTTGACGGTGGCGGTTTCCTTGCCGGTCTCCCCCACGATGGTGCGCGCGGCCTGGACCGTGGCCTCCGACGTCCCTTCGTGCGGTATGACTTCCACACCGGGGATGAAGGGGGCCGGGTTGGAGAAGTGGACGCCCAGGAAGCGCTCCGGATTCTCCACCACTTCGGCGAGCTTGGCGATGGAGATGGTGGAGGTGTTGGAACCGATAATGGCGTCCGGCCGGGCGGCGGCGCTGATCCGGCCCAAAGTGGCGTGCTTGATCTCGAGGATCTCCGGCACCGCCTCCTCGATGTATTCGGCGCCGGCCACGGCTTCTTCGATGTCCTTGGCGGCCCAAAGGTTTTCCTTGAGCAGGTCCGTGGCGTTGGCCGGGAAGAGGCCGGCCGCCACGAATTCGTCGGATTCCTTCAGCAGCCGCTCGTAGTTGCTTTGGGCGATTTCGGCGGAGACGTCGGCGAGTGCCACGCGGGCTCCTGCCAGTGCCAGGACCTGGGCGATCCCGCCGCCCATGTAGCCTGAGCCGACGACGGCGATGTTGCGAGTGGTCATTTGTCCTCAAGTCCTTCCGACGCGTCCTCATAGGAGGAAATGGCGTCTACTTTGGCCGCGGATGCGGAGTTTTCATCGAAGCGGTAGTTGAGCCACTCGCCCACCAGCTTCTTGGCCAGTTCAAGGCCGATGACGCGCTGGCCCATGGTGAGGACCTGGGCGTTGTTGGACAGCACGGAGCGTTCCACGGAGTAGCTGTCGTGCGCTGTGACGGCCCGGATGCCCGGCACCTTGTTGGCGGAGATGGCCACGCCCAGGCCCGTGCCGCAGATCAGCAGGGCGCGGTCCGCTTCGCCGGCAGCCACCTTGCGGGCGGCGGCGACGGCCAGGTGGGGGTAGGCCGTGGTGTCGTCGGCGCCGACTCCCACGTCTTCCACCGACGCGACGCGGGGGTCCGCCTCCAGCAGTTTGCGCAGGGCATTCTTGTATTCGACACCGGCTTCGTCATTGCCGACAACGATGCGCCAGCCCGGCTGGGATTGCTCAGTCATCAGGGTTCTCTCCTTTAGTGGCTTTCGATGGTGGCGGCGTAATCGGCCAGCCGCCGGGCGATGAGGCCGAAGGACACAGCACCGGGGTCGGGATGGCCCAGGCTCTTTTCGGCCAGCGGGCGTGCCCGGCCCTTCTTCGGGCTGAGCCCGGCGGTCTCGTCAGCGGCTTTTGCTGCCGCCTCCGCTGCCGCACGGAGGCTTGCGGCCAGGCTGCCGCCGTCGTCAATTGCGCGGTTGAAGGTCTCGGCGAACGGAAGCAGCGCATCCACCATGGTCTTGTCCCCGGCTTCCGCCTTGCCCAGGGTGACGATGGCATCGCGGAGGGCGTTGACGGCTGCGGCCGCATCCGAGGCGGTGTAGGAATTTTTGCTGCCCAAGGTTTTGCCGACGGCGGCGACGGCCGCGCCCCACAGGGCGCCGGAGGTGCCGCCGGCGCGCTCGGCCCACTGCTCGCCCGCCGCCGTGAGGAGTTCCTCGAGCCCGGCGCCGGCCGCGTGGGACTTCTCTGCGGCGGCAACGGCGGCATCAACGCCGCGGCGCATGCCGATGCCGTGGTCGCCGTCCCCGGCGATGGCGTCCAGTTTGCCAAGCGCGTCCTCGTGTTCGACGACGACGGACCGGGCTTCCTTCAGCGCGCCCACCGCCGTGGCGGCCAGGGCAGTCGACGCCGGCGTGGCGGCCAGCGCGGGCGCCGTTCCAGCTTCGGCGAGTGCCTCCACAGAGCGGGCCCGGCGCGGGGCCAGGTTGCCCTTGCGGAAGGCAGGGGTGTCGGCAGGCGCTGCCCAGAATTTCTCCAGTTCCGCGTCCAGCCAGAACAGCGTCAGGGACAGCCCGGACATGTCCAGGCTGGTCACCAGCTCGCCGCACTCCGGCTCCACGATTTCCAGTCCGGCCCCGGTCAGCAGCGCCTCGATCTTGCCGAAAAGCAGGAAGAGTTCGTCGTACTTGACCGTTCCCAGGCCGTTCAGGATCGGCACCACCCTGGTGCCCGCGGCGTCCGGCTTGTCCTTCAGCAGGCCGTCGACCAGGAGCCGGGCAAGTTCGCTGGCGGTTGGCAGGGGCTGCTCGGAGATGCCCGGTTCACCGTGGATGCCCAGACCCACCGACATCATGCCCTCAGGCACCGTGAACAAAGGTTCGGCTGCCCCGGGAAGGGTGCAGCCGGCAAAGGCAACGCCGAGCGAGCGGGTGTTGTGGTTGGCCTTGATGGCGAGGCGCTCCACCTCGTCCAGGTCCAGGCCGGCTTCCGCTGCCGCGCCGGCCACCTTGAAGACCGTCAGGTCCCCGGCGATGCCGCGGCGCTTGGTGATTTCCTCCAGCGGGGCGCTGGCAATGTCATCGGTGACCAAGACGGTCCGGGTCTCGATTCCTTCGGCGTTCAGTTTGTCCTGGGCCTGGCCAAAGTGAAGGACGTCGCCGGCATAGTTTCCATAGCTGAGCAGGACTCCCCCGCCGGCCTGGGATGCCTTGGCCACGCGGTACACCTGCCCCGCGGAGGGGGACGCAAACATATTGCCGCAGGCGCTTCCGGCGGCCAGCCCTGCGCCCACCAGGCCGGCAAAAGCCGGGTAGTGGCCGGAGCCGCCGCCGATGACCAGGGCCACCTGGCCGGCGGGTGATTCGGTGGAGCGGACAACACCGCCGTCGACACGCGCCACATACTGGCGGTTGGCGGCCACGAAGCCGTCAAGGGCGTCGTCTGCGAACTGCGCTGGATCATCAAATATCTTTGTCATGATTCCTCGTTGAACCCGTTGGATCGGTTGGGAAGCCTGCCGGCTAGCGTGCAGGGACTGCCGCGGGGGTTTGCCGGCCCTGCGCCACCAGGCTGGTGCCCAGGGTGTAGCCGTCGCGCTTGGGCAGGACCTGTCGGCGGAGGTAGTCCTGGTTGGCGGCTGTCACGCTCAGGCCGTCGCCGCCGTAGTGCTCCGTGCAGATCACGCCCTGGAAGCCGACCGAGATGGCGAACTGGAACGCCTCGCGGTAGCTGATGAGGCCTGATTCCATGGGAGCCGGCATGGCGACGTACTGGTTGCGGGCCTGGTCTTCGTCACGGATGTAGTTCTTGACGTGCCAGTAGTTGGAGTACGGCAGGGTCTTGTGCACCAGCTCCCGCCAGTCTTCGATGGGGCGGTGCAGGCGGATCAGGTTGCCCAGGTCCGGGTTCAGCCCAACGTTCGGCAGGTCGATGTCCTGGACCAGCTGCACGGAGGAATCGCCGGTGCCCAGGTACGTGTCCTCGTACATCTCCAGCGACACCAGCAGGCCAAGTTCGGCGGCGTGCTTGCCCACTTCGCGGATGCGGGTGACGGCGTTGTTCCAGCTTTCCTTGTCACCCACCGGGTCCTTGTGGCCCTCGACGGTCCAGAACCACAGCTGCTTCCGCTGCTCGGGGGTGATGGCCTGGTGGAGCCCGATCGAGACAACCTCGCAGCCAAGCTGTGCCGCGGCTTCGAGCGTCCGGTGGGTGTAGGCAAGGTTTTCCTCCCAGTTGCCTTCCTCGATCACGCTGCGGCGGATGGCGGAGATGGAGGGAAGGCCGAGGCCCGCAGCCGTGGCGGCGGCTTTCAGCTCGTCCAGCCGGACGCTGGAAAGGTCGCCGGGACGGACCCAGCTGTCTGTGAGGTCGGCATTGGTGAAACCGGCGTCCGCCACTTCTTCGAAGACCTGCTGCCATTCGCTGGCAGGGGCGTCCTGGACGGCGGTTCCGTCCGGCCGGGTTCCGGGGAACTGCAGCAGGGCGGCGGCGATGGGCCAGTTTTCAGCGGTGTACGGCATTGTCACTCCAGATCATGAATCGCATTTCCTATAGGATCTACGCTGATAAGCGATCTTGTCAAGGGTTTGCAGGTGGACTCCCCTGGGGGAGTCGTGGGTTGGGGGTCTTTCCGGACCCCGGGCGTGCTGCTAGCTGCGCACTTCGCTGTCGTGCTGCGAGCGCTGCTTGACGCCCTCGATGTGGTCGATCATTTTTTGCCGGGCGAGTTCGGCGTCGCCGGCTTCAAAGGCCTTGAGGATCTCGGTATGTTCGGCGATGGCGTAGTCGGCGTCGGTTACGCCCAGGCCACCAAAGAAGCGGAAACGCTGCACCTGGCCGCCCAACGCGTTGTAGGCGGACAGCAGGAATTGATTTTCCGCCGACTCGGCAATGAGCCGGTGGAAGCGCTCGTCCGCTTCCCAGTAGGCCCGGAACTCGGCAAAGGACGGGCCGCGCGGCGCGGCTTTCAGGTCCTCGATGGCCTGCTGAAGCTGCCCGGTAAGCTCCTGGTCTGCGTGCCTGCAGGCCATGAAGGCGTTGGCTGGTTCGATCACAAGCCGGGCGTCCATCAGGTCCGCCAGCTCTTCCGGAGAAAACAGCGGGGCTACCCGGTAGCCCCGCAGCGCCATCCTTCGAACCATGCCGGTGGCTTCCAGCCGGGCAAGCGCCTCCCGCACCGGCGTCGGCGAGACGTCCAGCTCCCTGGCCATCCCGTCAATGCTGACCGGCGTACCCGCTTCCAGCCGGCCGTCCATAAGGGCAACCAAAAGCGCCTCGTAGACGTGGTCCGCGAGGACCTGCCTGCTCACCCCGCCGGTGGCCTTGTTCTTGGTTGCCATGTAGAAATCCTATAGCCGCTGTAGGGGCGGGACGTTGCGGATGACGCACTGCGGCGGCGGTGCCGTGCGGCCGGCGGGCCGTACGGCACCGTGCGCCGGGGTGCCGGGAAAGCGGACGTCAGGAAACCTGCAGGCCTCCGTTGATGTCATAGGTCGCGGCTGTGATGTAGCCGGCATCCTCGCTGAGGAGGAACGCGATCAGGGCAGCCACTTCCTCGCGGGTTCCCACCCGGCCCATCATGATCCCCTCGGACATCTGGGCCTTGCGCTCGTCACTCAGCGTTCCACCCATGATGTCCGTATCGATCGGGCCGGGCGCGATGGCGTTCACCGTAATGTTGTGCTCACCGACTTCGCGCGCCAGGGCACGGGTGAACCCGAGGATGCCGGCCTTGGAGGCGCTGTAGGCGACCTTGGAGTACGTTCCTCCGCCGCGCTGGGCGGAGATGGAGGAGATGCTGACGATCCGCCCGAGCTCCCGCTCAATCATGCCCTTGAGGACCCGCTGGGACACCACGAAGGTGCCACGCATGTTGATGGCGAAGACCTTGTCCCATTCCGCCACGGTGGTTTCCATGAAGGGAGTGGGGGAACTGATTCCGGCCAGGTTGACCAGTCCCACGATGGGCGGAAGGGACTGCTCAATTTCCGTGATGGCACGGTCCACCGAAGCCTCGTCCGAGACGTCGGCGCCTACGCCGATCGCCTTGACGGCACGGCTGGAGCCGATTTCCGCCGCTGCCGCCCTGGCGTCTTCGGCGTTGATGTCCAGGATGGCGATGGACCAGCCCTGGCTGGCCAGCCGGTCTGCGGTAGCGCGGCCAATACCCCGGGCGGATGCCGCCCCGGTGAGGACCGCGGTACGTTCTGCGGGGAATGCGTGCTCTGTAGTCATTGCTGTTTCCTAGTGGGTATCGGCGGCAGGAACGGTGGCTCCGGGTGCGGAGACACCTTCCGGCCGCTTGCGTGCGTAAAGGTAGGTGGCGGCGGCAGTCACGGCGAGGCAGGCGGCCAGGAACACCAGGCCGGTCTGGGAGTTTCCGGTGGCGTCCTTGAGGATGCCCACGATGTAGGGGGCCACGAAGCCGCCCAGGTTGCCGAGCGAGTTGACCATGGCCAGTCCGGCTGCTGCCGCGGCGCCGGTGAGGGCGGCGGACGGCATAGCCAGGAAGGGCGCAATTGCGGAGTAGATGCCCATTGCTGCCAGGGTCAGGAAGACCATGGCGAGCACGGCGTTGACGGGGAGCAGGAAGCCGGCGCCCAGGAGTCCGACGGCGGCAAGCACCATGCTGGCGCTGGCGTGCCAAACGCGGTTGCCGGTGCGGTCCGAACGCTTGCTCCAGAAGTAGACGAACACAGCAGCGATGGCGTACGGGATGAAGACGATGAATCCCACCTGCGTTGAGTCGAACGTTCCGAGCGCCTTAACGATGGTGGGCAGCCAAAGGCCAAGGCCGTAGATGCCGCAGACCAGGCCGAAGTACAGCGCCGAATAGGCAATGGTGCGGGAGTCCTTCAGGCCGGCGAGGAAGTTGTGGTTGCCGGCCTTCTGCTTGTCCGCCAGCTCCGCAGCCATGGTGGTGGAGAGCCATTCGCGTTCTTCCGGCTTGAGCCACTTGGCGTGTTCGGGGCGGTCCGTCATGACGAAAGGCGTAATGATGCCCAGGATGATGGCCGGGATGCCTTCGAGGATGTAGAGCCACTGCCAGCCGTGCAGGCCGGCCACGCCCTCGAGGTTCAGGAGCATGCCGGACACTGGCGCGCCCAGGGCGTTGGAGATGGGCTGGGCGAGGATGAAGATGCCTAGCACCGTCACGCGCTGTGCTGCCGGGAACCACAGCGTCAGGTAGAAGAGGATCGCCGGGAAGAAGCCGGCCTCCGCCGCGCCGAGGAGGAAGCGGATGACGTAGAAGGTAGCTTCACCGTTCACCAGGAACATCGCGGTGGCGAAGATGCCCCAGCTGATCAGGATGCGGGCGATCCATTTGCGGGCGCCGAAGCGGTACATGCCGCCGTTGGATGGAATCTCCAGCAGTGCGTAGCCGAGGAAGAAGATGCCGGCGCCCAGGCCGTAGGCAGCTTCGGTCAGGCCGATGTCGCCCTGCATGCCGAGCTTGGCAAAGCCCACGTTGTTCCGGTCCAGGTAGGCGATGAAGTAGAGAAGGACGATCAGGGGCATCAGCCGCCGGCGGACCTTGCGGAGGGTGGTCTCGCCCAGTTGGCTGAGTGCGGGGGCAGTGGCACGGGAGGTCATCGCAGGCCTCCGGTGGTGGTGTGGGGACCCTCAAAAGGGGAATGCGCGCGCATGACGACTCCTTTGGCTGGCGGCATTTTCGGGGGTGACATCAGATGTCAGATGTCTGACTGAGATTCTAGTCACAGGTAAATGTGGTCGTCAACACCAGACGCATGGCAGACCCCTCCGCAGATCTGGTGGATTGCCTGCCGCCCCCTGGAGGCTGCACCGGAGGGATCCTAACGGGCCGTCGTTTCGCTCCGGCTGGACATGGCAAGGAACTGCTCGTAGTCCTCAAAGGTCTGGGTGATGTGGGCATCCATGGTGGACCGGGCCGTGGCAGGATCGCCGGCCGCGATGGCAGCAAGGACCATCTTGTGGTGGTGGATGGCATGGCGCTGCACATCCGGGAATGCCGAGGTTTCGCGACGCATGGCATACAGCAGGGTGGAGAGCTGTCCCAGCAGGGCGGGCACGAAGGGGTTTCCGGAGGCCCGCAGCACGGTGTCGTGGAAGGCGATGTCGGCCACGGTCAGCGCGTCCACGTCTCCGGCCTGGTGTGCCGCTTCCATTTGCTCCACGCTGTCCTGCAGGGCGGTAAGGTCGGCGGGCCGGTGGCGGGAGGCAGCGAGTTCGGCGGCCCCGGTCTCCACCATGCGGCGGACTTCCAGCAGGCGCAGGGCCACCTGGTCGGAGGCCACTCCCCTGGATGCTGCGCGCATGATGGCGTCCAGCCCGGTCCAGCGCTCCGGCGGGTTGACGAAGGTGCCCAGGCCGCGCTTGACGTAGACAACGTCCTGCGCTTTGAGCACCTTCATGGCTTCCCGGGCCGTCAGCCTGCTGACACCCGATTCCTTGGCGATGTCAGCCTCAGGCGGCAGGGCGTCGTCGGCCTTTATGTCCCCGCTGATGATGTGCTCGAGGACCTTGTCCACGACGGCGTCGACCAGCGTGGGTCGTTTTTCTGCCATCGATAATCCCCTGCCTGCGCGCCCGGGGCGCCCTGTTTTCCTGTGCCAACATTACTCGACGGGGCTGGGCAGGCGCCGCCCGCCGTCGTCGCCAGCCGTTAAACAAAGAAAGCGGGGCCACCCGCAGGTCCGTCCCATGACTGGAAACGGACCCGGGGATGGCCCCGCGTTCTGAAGTGCTGCCTACAGGGCGGCGTAGACCTCGCGGAGCAGCTTGGCGGTCTCGGACGGCGTCTTGCCGACCTTCACGCCGGCGGCCTCGAGGGCTTCCTTCTTGGCCTGTGCGGTGCCTGCGGAACCGGAGACGATGGCGCCGGCGTGGCCCATGGTCTTGCCCTCCGGGGCCGTGAAGCCGGCAACGTAGCCGACGACCGGCTTGGTGACGTTGGCCTTGATGAAGTCGGCTGCGCGCTCTTCGGCGTCGCCGCCGATTTCACCGATCATGACGATGGCCTTGGTCTCGGGGTCAGCCTCGAACGCAGCCAGGGCGTCGATGTGCGTGGTGCCGATGATGGGGTCGCCGCCAATGCCGATGGCGGTGGAGAAGCCAAGGTCGCGCAGTTCGTACATCATCTGGTAGGTCAGCGTACCGGACTTGGAGACCAGGCCGATGGGGCCCTTGCCGGTGATGTTGGCGGGGGTGATGCCCACCAGTGCTTCGCCGGGGGTGATGATGCCGGGGCAGTTCGGGCCGATGATGCGGGTGACCTGGTTGCCGTCGGCGTCCACCTTGGACTGGGCCAGGGCCCAGAATTCGGCGGAGTCCTGGACGGGAACGCCTTCGGTGATGACCACGACGAGGCCGATGCCGGCCTCGATGGCTTCTACGACGGCGTTCTTGGTGAAGGCCGGCGGCACGAAGACGATGGAGACGTCGGCGCCGGTTTCAGCCATGGCTTCCTTGACGGTGCCGTAGACGTTGATTTCCTTGTCGCCGTGCAGGACCGTGGTGCCGGCCTTGCGGGCGTTGACGCCGCCAACGATGTTCGTGCCGGCCTTGAGCATCAGGGCGGTGTGCTTGGTGCCTTCGCCGCCGGTGATGCCCTGGACGATGACCTTGGAGTCTTTGTTCAGATAGATAGACATGGTGCGTCCCTTTACTTCGCTGCGTTGGCGAGCTCGGCGGCCTTGTCGGCGCCCTCGTCCATGGTGGCGGCCAAGGTAACCAGCGGGTGGTTGGCCTCGTTGAGGATGCGGCGGCCTTCCTCGACGTTGTTGCCGTCGAGGCGGACTACCAGCGGCTTGTTGGCAGCGTGGCCCAGCTCGGCCAGTGCGCCGACGATGCCCTTGGCGACAGCGTCGCATGCAGTGATGCCGCCGAAGACGTTCACGAACACGGACTTGACCTGCTCGTCGCCCAGGATGACGTCCAGGCCGGCGGCCATGACCTCGGCCGAGGCGCCGCCGCCGATGTCCAGGAAGTTGGCGGGCTTGACGTTGCCGTGGTTCTCGCCGGCGTAGGCCACGACGTCGAGGGTGGACATAACCAGGCCTGCACCGTTGCCGATGATGCCTACTTCGCCGTCGAGCTTGACGTAGTTGAGGTCCTGCGCCTTTGCCTTGGCCTCAAGCGGGTCGGCAGCGTCCTTGTCCTCGAGCTGCGCGTGCTTGGCGTGCCGGAAGTCGGCGTTCTCATCCAGGGAGACCTTGCCGTCCAGTGCCACGATGTCGCCGGCGCCGGTCTTGACCAGCGGGTTGACCTCCACCAGGGTGGCGTCTTCCTTCTTGAAGACATCCCAGAGCTTCAGGATCACGGCGGCGACCTTGCCGCGCAGTTCCTCGGCGAAGCCTGCGGCGGCGACGATTTCGTCGGCCTTGGCCTGGTCGATGCCCACGGCGGGATCGATGGCGATCTTGGCCAGCGCTTCGGGACGTTCGACGGCGAGCTGCTCGATCTCCATGCCACCTTCAACCGAGCACATGGCAAGGTAGTTGCGGTTGGCGCGGTCGAGCAGGACGGAGAAGTAGAACTCCTCGGCAATGTCTGCACCCTGGGCAATCATCACCTTTTTGACGGTGTGGCCCTTGATGTCCATGCCCAGGATGTTCGTGGCGTGCTCAAACGCCTCGTCAGCGGACTTTGCGACCTTGACGCCGCCGGCCTTGCCGCGGCCGCCTACCTTGACCTGTGCCTTGACAACGGTAACGCCGCCGATCTTCCCGGCAGCTGCCTTTGCTTCTTCTGGGGTGTACGCCACGATGCCGGCAAGCACGGGTACACCGTGCGCCTCGAACATATCGCGCGCCTGGTATTCAAACAGGTCCACGGTTTAGTGTCCTTCTACGTCGAAGTAGTTTCTGTACAGTCGGACACCATCTGTACGACGATGACCGGGCTGCGGATTGCACGCACCGGCGGCCTGTCTGGAAACGAGCCACGCGGCGTAATGCTCCATGGGGAACTCTAGTCCTTTGGAGGGACCGGGCCGTCCCAGACTACCCCTTATGTGAGTAAGCACACTATTCTATGGACGGTAGAAAAACCGCGGATTTACGGGGTTTTTTGGCCCTCGGACTGCGGCGGGTGGCTGGTTTTGGCTGGCCCCTGAATCAGCTCGTAACGTTTGGGCGAAACGAAGAATCCGACGCCGGCGGAGACGTTTCCGCATGCCACACCGTCGTTGTACGCGGAGCAGCGCAGCCCGTTGCGTTCCAGGTTCTGCCCGTCCGCCAGCACAGGCAGTTGGGCCAGGGGCCCGGTCTTGCTCCCCTTGGGCCCGAAAGCGGCTTCCATGGGTGTGACGCCGGAGCGGCATTCGCCGTAGCGGGCATGGTCCGGTGTCAGGAGGGCCACGCCGCCCAGGTAGCCCAAATGGGTTCCGGCGCAGTCGCCCTTGGTGTCGTCCGGCTGGAGCGCCGGATACGTGGCGAGCTCGCAGTAGGCTACCGGAACAATGGGCAGCTTGTTGTTGGTGGCGTCGCTGTAGCGGTTCTGCTCGTAGGGCAGGTTCAGGTGTTCCCCGCGGGCGGACGTGAGCGAGCACGCGACGGTCCGGTCGGCGGTGATGAAAGAGAGGACGTCGTCGCCGCTGGAGAATGTCTTCGCATCAGCCAGCGGTGCCTTTTCCAGCTGCTCCATGGGCTGCAGCGGAGCCGGCGGAACGTAGGCGGGGTCTTTGGTGGTCACCGTGCAGCCCGTGGCAATGATAATCAAAAGGGCGGCGAGCATCCCCCACACAGTCCGTCGCATGGCCTCCATTATGCCCGGGCGGGCGCGCCCATCAGGCGTCGAGTTTGGTGAGGGGGGCGTAGCGCAGCAGCAGGCGCTTTTCGCCGACGTCGAACTTCACCTTCGCCACGGTCTTGTCTCCGGCTCCTTCAAGGGCCAGGACCGTTCCGTTGCCGAAGCTGGTGTGGTTGACCTTGTCCCCCACGCTCACGGCAATGATTTCCTTCTGCGGTTGAACCCGGGTCTTGGCAAGGAACGCCGGAACGTCGGCATTGAACCCTGCGGACGAATCTGCCGCCGCTCCGCGTGAGGTGCCGGCGCCCCAGAACGAACCGCTGTACCGGCCCGAACCAATCGAACCACCCCCGGCCCATGACTGGCGGCTGGTTCCCTCCCGTTTCCATTCCAGGAGCTCTGCGGGGATTTCCTCGAGGAACTGGCTGGCGGGGTTGTACTGGCTCTGGCCCCACATGCTGCGTACCTCGGACCGGGTCACGTACAGCCGCTTCCGGGCACGGGTGAGCCCCACGTAGGCCAGCCGGCGTTCCTCGGCGAGCTCCTTGGGGTCGGTGGCTGAGCGCTGGTGCGGGAAGAGCCCGTGTTCCATGCCGGTCAGGAACACCACTGGAAACTCCAGGCCCTTGGCCGTGTGCAGGGTCATCAGTGTCACCACGCCAAGCCGTTTGGCTTCGGCCACGGCGGCGTCAATGTCCGCGCCGGGGGCGTCCGGGATCTGGTCGGCGTCTGCCACGAGGGACACCTGTTCAAGGAAGGCGCCCAGGCTTCCCTCCGGATTCTCCTGCTCGTACTCGCGGACCACGGCCACGAGCTCGGCGAGGTTTTCCACGCGTGACTCGTCCTGCGGATCGGTACTGGAGCGCAGCGCCGCGAGGTAGCCGGTCTGTTCAAGGACCGCTTCGAGTGCTGCGGCAGCCCCGGACCCGGCAGCCACCTCGGCGAGGTCGTCCAGCATTTTCACGAAGCCCAGGACGGCGTTGACCGAACGGGTGGCCATGCCCGGAGCCTGGTCGGCGCGGCGGGCGGCTGCCATGAAGGACGTGCGTTCGCGGCTGGCGAGGGCCGCCACGGCGCCTTCGGCACGGTCCCCGATGCCCCGCTTGGGTTCGTTCAGCACCCGGCGGAGGTTGACGTCGTCGTCCGGGTTCACCAGGACACGCAGGTACGCGAGGGCGTCCTTGATTTCCTTGCGCTCGTAAAAACGTGTGCCGCCCACCACTTTGTACGGCAGGCCCACCCGCACCAGCACGTCCTCGATGGAGCGGGACTGGGCGTTGGTGCGGTAGAAGATGGCGACGTCGCCCGGGCGGAGGTTCTCCTCGTCCTGGAGCCGGTCGATCTCCTTGGCGATGAACTGCGCTTCGTCGTGTTCGTTTTCGCCAACGTAGCCGATGATTTTGTGGCCTTCGCCTTCAGCCGTCCACAGCCGTTTCTCGGGCCTGTTGGGGTTGCGCGAGATCACCGAGTTGGCGGCACTCAGGATGTTCTGGGTGGAGCGGTAATTCTGCTCCAGCTTGATGGTTCGGGCCTCGGGGTAGTCCTTTTCGAACTCCACGATGTTCCGGATGTCAGCGCCGCGGAAGGCGTAGATGGACTGGTCCGAGTCGCCCACAACGGTAAGCTCCGACGCGCCGGGGCCTTCGCCCACGATCTCCCTGACCAGGGCGTATTGGGCGTGATTGGTGTCCTGGTATTCGTCCACCAGGACGTGGCGGAACCGGCGGCGGTATGACTCTGCCAAGGCCGGGAAGGCGCGGAACATGTAGACGGTCTCGGCGATGAGGTCGTCGAAGTCCATGGCGTTGGCCTGCCGGAGGCGCTGGGTATAGCCCTTGTAGACGTCCGCCACCGCGTGTTCGAAGGGGTCGTTGTAGTTGGCCTCCGAGGCAAAGGAGTCGGCGTCGATGAGCTCGTTCTTCAACGCGGAAATCTTGTGCTGGATGGCCTTGGGCGCAAACTTCTTGGGGTCCAGGTCCAGGGACTTGGAAACCTGGGTAACCAGGCGCAGGGAGTCGGCGGAGTCGTAGATGGAGAAGTTGGATTTGAGGCCGACATTCGCCGCTTCCTGGCGCAGGATCCGCACGCAGGACGAGTGGAACGTGGAGATCCACATGATCTTGGCGCGTCCGCCCACCAGGGCCTCGATGCGCTCCCGCATTTCCGCGGCCGCCTTGTTGGTGAAGGTAATGGCCAGGATTTCGCCGTGGTGCGCCCGGCCGGTGGCGATCAGGTAGGCGATCCTGTTACTGAGCACGCGGGTCTTGCCCGAGCCCGCGCCGGCGACGATCAGCAGCGCCGATCCGCCGTGCTTGACCGCTTCCTCCTGCTGCGGGTTCAGCCCTTCCAGCAGCTGGGCAGCATCCGGGCGGCGGCTGCCATGGTGGCCGTCGTCCTGCCGGTTACCGGCGTTCCGGCTGGACTGTTGCCAGCCGCCTGAGCGGTGAAGACCGCCATCCTGCGGATCCGGCATCCCGCCCGGCCCCGCCGTGGTGGCAACGCCCTCAGGCTCCGTCCTGGTGCGGGCGGTGGAGGCAGGAGCGGCCTTGAACGGTCCGTCAGAGTACGGGTCAAACAACATATCCATGGTGCCTACAAGTCTAGGCGGTGGGACCGACAACGCCTTCCAGGCTGTGGATTACTCCCGGTGCACGGGCAATTGCCTTAGGCCACCGAGCCTGACTCGAGGGCCGCACGCAGCTCGCGGACCGCCGTCGTTCCTCCTGCGATGAACCACTCCAGCCCGTTGACGTGGACGGTGTCCACGGCCCCGCCGGCCGCAAGGATGATCGCCTTGCCCGGCAGCCAGTCCCATTCCGGGCAGCTGTGCTGGAACCAGCACCCCAGCTGCCCGTCGGCTACCCGGCCCAGGTCGCAGGAACCGGATCCGAGCATGCGGAGGGATGCGGCGGAGGTTGCCGCAGCGTGCCACGGCATGGCGCACATGGGGTCCATCAACCAGGTGGGGTGGATGTAGGTGGCGGCACCAAGTTCGGCAACGCTGGTGGTGTTGCGCCTGCCTCTGTCCGCCGTGAATGTCGTCAGCAGATCGCCGTTGATCGTCGCCTGCCGGTCGTGCCCGCCAAGCCACAGCTTGTCCTCTTCAGGCTGGAAGACGGCGCCCAGGAGCACATCGCGGTGGTCCTTGAGTGCGATGGCGGAGCACCAGTAGGTGGAGCCGTGCAGGAAGTTGTAGGTGCCGTCCACGGGGTCGATCACCCAGGTGCGTCCGCTGGTTCCCTGGACGGAGGCGCCTTCCTCGCCCAGGATGCCGTCCTCCGGCCGGCAGCGCTGGAGCTGTTCCAGCACGTAAGCCTCGGCGGCGCGGTCCGCCGCGGTCACCACATCGGAGACGGAGGTCTTCTGTTCAGACTGCAGGCCGGCCATGCGCATGAGGAGCGCCAGCTGTCCGGCTTCACGGACCAGCGCCGAGGCCAGTTCGTAGTCGTCCAATGAGGGGTCAAGAACAGCTGCGCTGTGTCGGCCAGTGGTCATGGGTTCAGTTTATGGGGCGGGATAATGGTGGCATGGCCAAAACCCCTGCCCAGCGGATCAAGAAGCACGGCGCCAACGCGGCGGTGCCGCAACATCACCTGCCACCGGTGGTCAACCCCACCACTGCGCGCACGCCGGAAAAGGCGCAGGGCAACAGCAACCTGATCGTCATTGCCGGCGTGGTGGCCAGCCTGTTCCTGTTCTGGTACCTGCACCTGCTGACCCTGTCCCAGCTCACCCAGCTCTCCCAGGAAATGGCCATGCCTGATTCGTTGGTTGGTGGTTTTGACCCCGGCTACATCGGCCGGCTGCAGGGGGTCATGAACAGCGACGCCCTGGGCCAGCTGAACTATGTCCACAAGACCGCGGGCACCCTCTTCCCGCTGATCTTCGGGTTCACCTGGCTGCTGCTCATTGGGACCAACGTGGCGCGGAAGGCGGTGCGCTGGGCGCTCTGGGCTTTGCCCATGCTGTTCGTCGTGGTGCGGCTGTGGGGCAACGTGGCCATCGACGCCATGATGGGCACGGAAGGTCCCGACGCCGGCCAGGTGGCCCTGGCATCCGGCCTCACCATTGCAGGCTGGGTCCTTCTGGTGCTGAGCCTCCTGGCCGGGGCCGCGGCGGTGTTCCTCAACAGCAGGAAGAGGAAAGAGCCCTAAACGGCAGTTGCCTTTGCGGCAGCTGCCTCCGCCCGCCGCTGCATCCGGTGCCGATGCACCCGCTGGGCGATGACCAGCCCCGCTGCGGCCATCCCCACCGTGACCGGATAACCCATCAGCCGCTCCAAAGTGCCAGGCTCGGGAACCCCCATGCGGGTCAGTCCACCCGTGGCCGTGGCCGCCAGCGACACGCCTCCGCACACCAGCAGGAACCACGCCATCCCGGTCTTCCGAAGCCACAGGACGCCCAGCACCAGCAATGCCAGCCCGCCGGAGATGAAATATGTGATGGCGCCGGCGTAGTGCCAGGGTGAGCCCGTATCCTCCGGGACCAGCCCCACCACCACGGTTCCCGCCCCGGCGGCTCCGGTGAGCAGCCGGACTGCGGAGGCCGCAAGCCAGGGCTCCCGGCGCCGCCAGTCCACCCGCGTGCCAGGCCGCGCGGCCACGCGCAGCAGGCCCGAGGTCAGCAGTACCGCCCCCACCAGCAGCCCCAGGCCCTGGACCACGAACGAGGCATTCATGAGCCAGTTCAGGGGCGAGCAGACATCCCGTCCGGAATAGATGCCGCAGTGGAGCGCCCCCAGGTCGCTGATGTACCCCGTCCGCAGGTCGTACGGGCGGGGTCCCGCCCACGCCATGGCCACGGCAGCCTCGGCGGCGAAATACTGCAGCACGCTCAACACCGCCCACGCCCCGATGTACTGCCGGGTGGACGCCACGTTCGGGGTGACGGCAGTGGCGGGAGTGGCAGTGGGTGCTCGACTCATGCCTTGAGCGTAGTACGGCCCGGCACCTTGTATGCTTGTAACCGTGTCCGGACGGACCGGCCCCGCCGGCCCCCGGGTGCGCGCCCTCGTAGCTCAGTGGATAGAGCACGGCTCTCCTAAAGCCGGTGTCGTTGGTTCGATTCCAATCGAGGGCACTTGAACTCTCCTTCCCCGGAGCCAAGCCTCCGCGCCTACCTCCTGGGCCGCCGCCCAACAAGCCAGCCGGGGCAGCCGGGCCGCTGGCTGGTGGAGCGGGACCTCCTGGACAGGTCGGACGGCACCCGCGGGACCTTTTCCGGCGTCGCGATTTTCACCCCCACGGACGACGGCGGCCTGGCCCTTCGCGAGGAAGGCACCATGCGGTGGCCTACTTTCACGGGCCCCGCCTCGCGCGAGTACGTCCTGAAACCCCTGCCGCAGCCCGATGCGCTGGACGTATTCTTTCCCGACGGCAGGCCGTTCCACCGTATGGGCTTCGCCCCCGGTACCAGCCAGGACAGCCACTGGTGCGATCCCGACACCTACCGTGTTTCCTACACACGCCAGGGCCCGGACGCCTTCAGTTACAGCTGGGACGTGACCGGTCCCCGCAAGGATCTGCTGCTCGTCTCGCGCCTGGCAAGGATCACCGCATGAAGGATCGGATCGTGGTCTCCGCTGTCTGCGTGTTTGATGACGCCGGGCGCCTCCTGACCGTTCGGAAGCGCGGGACCGGCATGTTCATGCATCCCGGAGGCAAGCCGGAGCCGGGCGAAACCGCTGTGCAGGCAGCTGCGAGGGAACTCGCCGAGGAAGTCGGGATCGTGGTCCGACCGCAGGAGCTTGAACTGATGGGGGTGTGGATCGCCGACGCCGCGAACGAGGCCGCCACCGACATCGAAGCTACCGTCTTCATCGCCCCGGGCACATGGCAGGCCACGCCCGCCGCTGAAATCGCGGAGATCCGCTGGCTGGACATCAGCGCCCCGTCGGGCGAGGCCCTCCCCCACGACCTCGCGCCGCTGCTGACGGACCACATCCTGCCCCTGCTGGCGGCGCGGGCAGTCTGAGAACCGGCGGGAGACCAGGAACCGCTAGAACTCGGGGACCGACTCCTGCGCCACAGCCGTGGCCTCGGCAAACTGTGTCCGGTACAGCTCGGCGTAGCGGCCGTCCGCCGCCAGCAGTTCGGTGTGGGTTCCCCGTTCCACGATTTGGCCGCCTTCCACCACCAGGATGGCGTCCGCCGCGCGCACGGTGGAGAGCCGGTGCGCAATCACGACGGCGGTCCGGCCCTCGAGCGCGGCGCCCAGGGCTGCCTGCACGGCGGCTTCGTTCGTGGAGTCCAGTGCAGCAGTGGCCTCATCGAGGATGACGACCCGGGGTTGGGCGATCAGGAGCCGGGCGATGGTCAGGCGCTGGCGTTCGCCGCCGGAAAGCCGGTACCCGCGCTCCCCCACCACGGTCTCCAGGCCGTCCGGCAGGGACCTGATCATGGTCTCGAGGCGTGCCTGGCGCAGGACGTCCCACATGTCTTCGTCCGTGGCGTCGGGCCGGGCCAGCCGGAGGTTGGAGGCGATGGTTTCGTGGAACAGGTGGCCGTCCTGGGTGACCATGCCCAGGGTGTCCCGCAGCGAATCGAAGGTGGCGTCCCGGACGTCCAGCCCCGTCCCCGGCGCGGTGCCGCCAAGACGCACGGCGCCCGAATCGACGTCGTAAAGGCGCGACAGCAACTGGGCGATGGTGGACTTTCCGGCCCCGGAGGAGCCCACCAGGGCCACGGTCTGTCCTGGTTCCACCCGGAAGCTGACGCCGTGCAGCACTTCCTCGCCGCCCCGGGTGTCAAGGGTGGAGACTTCCTCCAGGGAGGCCAGGGAGACCTTGTCCGCCGAGGGGTAGGCGAAGCGGACGTTGTCGAACTCCACGGACACGGGGCCGGCCGGAACGGGCACGGCGTCCGGTTTCTGCTGGATGAGCGGCTTCAGGTCCAGGATCTCAAAGACCCGTTCAAAACTGACCAGTGCGCTCATGACTTCAACGCGGGCGTTGGACAGCGCCGTGAGCGGGGCATAGAGCCGCGTCAGCAGCAGCGCCAGGACCACTACGTCCCCGGGCGCAAGCTGGCCGCCCAGGGCGAGCCAGCCGCCCAGTCCATAGACCAGCGCCAGCGCGAGCGCTGACACCAGCGTCAGGGCCGTGACGAACGTGAACTGCAGCATGGCCATGCGGACACCGATATCGCGGACGCGTCCCGCGCGGGCAGCGAACTCGCGGGATTCCTCATCCGGGCGGCCGAACAGCTTCACCAGCGTGGCGCCGGGCGCGGAGAACCGCTCCGTCATCTGGGTGCCCATGGCGGCGTTGTGCGCAGCGGCTTCGCGGCGCAGGTCCGCCAGTTTGGAACCCATGCGGCGGGCCGGGATCAGGAAGATCGGCAGCAGGACCATGGCGAGCACGGTGACCAGCCAGGACTTGTTGAGCATCACGACCAGGGTCAGGGCCAGAGCCACGGAGTTGCTCACCACGCCGGAGAGCGTGCCGGCAAAGGCGGACTGCGCTCCGATGACGTCGTTGTTGAGGCGGCTGACCAATGCTCCTGTCCGGGTGCGGGTGAAGAAGGCAATGGGCATGCGCTGCACGTGGTCGAACACCCGGGTGCGCAGGTCCACGATGACGCCTTCGCCGATGGTCGAGGACAGCCAGCGGGTCAGCAGCCCCACCCCGGCTTCGCCCACGGCCACGATGGCGATCAGCACGGCCAGCCAGATCACGGTGCCGGCATCCGTCTTGGCGATGATGGCGTCAACCACCTGGCCGGCGAGCACCGGGGTGGCGACGGCCAGGAAGGCCGCTGCGATGGAGGAGAGCACGAAGGCGATGAGCTTGCCCTTGTGCGGAGCGGCGAAGGCCAGCACCCGCTTCAGGGTCTCCTTTGAGAACGGCTTGGAGCCGCTCTTGGCGGTGCTGATGTTGTAGAGCGAGCTCCACGCAACGCGGTCCATGCTCATGGTTATTTCTCCTGGCTTGCAGTGTGGTGGAGCTCCTGGACCGTGCCGTTTTCCAGGTGCCACCGGTAGTCGAGTCGGACATTTTCGAGCAGCCGGCGGTCATGGGTGACCAGCAGCAGCGCTCCGTCGTAGCTTTCAAGGGCCTCTTCCAGCTGCTCGATGGCGGGCAGGTCGAGGTGGTTGGTGGGTTCGTCAAGCACCAGCAGGTTCACGCCGCGCGCCTGGAGCAGGGCCAGGGCTGCCCGCGTCCGCTCCCCCGGCGAGAGGGAATCCACGGTCCGCGACGTGTGGTCCGCCTTGAGGCCGAACTTGGCCAGAAGGGTGCGGACGTCGGCGCTGTTCCAGTCGGCCAGTACGGCTTCGACGGCGTCGCCCAGCGGCTGGGCACCGTCAAGCAGGCCGCGGGCCTGGTCGATTTCGCCGACGGCGACGGTGGCACCCAGGGAGGCGTCGCCGTCGTCCGGTGCCTGGGTTCCCAGCAGGAGGCGCAGCAGGGTGGACTTCCCGGCGCCGTTCGGGCCCGTGATCCCGATCCGCTCACCGCCATTGAGCTGGAGGTTTACGGGTCCCAGTGTGAAGCTGCCCTGGCGTGCCACGGCGTTGCGCAGGGTGGCGACGACGGCGCTGGAGCGCGGCGCCTGCCCAATGCTGAACTGCAGCTGCCATTCCTTCCGGGGCTCCTCCACCACGTCCAGCCTGGCGATGCGTGATTCCATCTGCCGGACTTTTTGGGCCTGTTTCTCGGAGGACTCGGTGCTCGCGGCGCGCCGGATCTTGTCGTTGTCAGGGTTCTTCTTCATGGCGTTCCGGACGCCCTGCGAACTCCACTCACGCTGGGTCCGGGCCCGGGATACCAGGTCTGCCTTGGTGGCGGCGAAGTCCTCGTACTTCTCGCGGGCGTGCCGCCGCGCCACGGCGCGCTCCTCGAGGAAGGCGTCGTAGCCGCCGTCGTAGACTGCCACGCTGTTCTGGGCCAGGTCCAGCTCAACCACGCGCGTCACACAGCGGGCCAGGAACTCACGGTCATGGCTGACCAGCACCACCCCGCCGCGCAATCCCGTCACAAAGTTTTCGAGCGTGGCCAGCCCGGCGAGGTCCAGGTCATTCGTGGGCTCGTCCAGCAGCACCACGTCGAAACGGCTCAGCAGCAGGGCTGCGAGCGCCACCCGCGCCGCCTGGCCGCCGGAAAGCCCGGTCATCAGCGCTTCGGGACCAGCGTCCAGGCCCAGCTCCGCAAGCACGGCAGGGATGCGGTCATCCAGGTCGGCGGCGCCGGAGGCCATCCAGCGGTCAAAGGCCCGGGCGTACGCATCATCTGCCCCGGGGGCACCGGAGCCAAGGCCCTCGGCGGTGGACTCCATCTCGTGGGTGGCTTCGGCGCAGCCGGTCCGGCGGGCGATGTACCCTGCCACCGTTTCGCCGGGAACACGTTCGTGTTCCTGGGGCAGCCAGCCGACGAAGGCATCGGCCGGGGCAAGGCTGACGGAGCCTTCCTGCGGTTGGTCAACACCGGCCAGGAGGCGCAGCAGCGTGGACTTCCCGGCGCCGTTGGCGCCCACGACCCCGACGACGTCGCCGGGGGCTACGGTCAGGGAGAGCCCGGAAAAAAGGGTGCGGTGGCCGTGGCCGCCGGAAATGTCCTTGGCGACAAGCGTTGCAGTCATGGTGGTCCTTTCGCCGCTGCCCGGACAGCCGTTGACGGCCGGCAGAGGCGGCACAAACAGGCCGCGGCGCCGCTGGGGCTGCAGGACATAGAAGAACCCGCTGGTCCGGACTTGGGGGGTGTACGGACCAACGGGCTCGACCATCAACTATAGACGACTGTGAGCCGCGGACAAAATCAGCGGCACGGAGCGTCCGGCGGGGCACGGTAAAATCGTCAGCACCACCCGTTCTGCAGAGAGCCGTCCATGACCCTTTCCGCCAAGGCGTTCCAGCGCTGGCTGCAAGGCATCGCACCGGATGCCAGCACTGCCGACGTCTGCCGGGTCTCAGGAATCAAGCGGACCACCCTCGCCCAGCAGCTGGTCCGGGGCAAGGTCTCCGTCACCACCGTGGTCAGCATCAGCCGGGCCTACAAGATCAACCCGGTATCCGCGCTGGCCGGGTTCGATGCCTACAGTGCCCTGGCGGGCCCACCGCGTCCGCCCACCAGGAACGAACTGGTAAGCCAGATTTCCAGCGCTGACCTTCTCCGGGCGCTCCTCTCGCGGCCGGCCATGGACGCCCCCCGCGGAGCAGCCGCCCCTGCCCTCAGCCCG
This sequence comes from Pseudarthrobacter sp. CC12, assembly GCF_039907755.1. Taxonomy (NCBI): domain Bacteria; kingdom Bacillati; phylum Actinomycetota; class Actinomycetes; order Micrococcales; family Micrococcaceae; genus Pseudarthrobacter; species Pseudarthrobacter sp. CC12. The sequence goes on from NZ_JARDJH010000026.1 coordinate 30,072, forward strand.
GCCCCGCACGCGACCTCCGTAAAGAACTGGGTGGATGCCATTGACGACGGCGAGGTCCGGCACCGCGTGTCCGCCGCCACCGGGGTGGCCCCGCAAAACTACTCCGCGCAGTTGACCGCCAACCGGCTGTCGCCCGAGCTCGCCATGGCCACCGCAGCTGCCGCGGGGGTTGGACCGGCCGGCGGACTGGTCGCTACGGGAATCATCACAGAGGAGGAGGCGGGCTGGCCCCCGGGAGCCCGGCAGGCTGCCCTGGCCAGCCTCTCTGACGGAGAACTCACCGTGCTTGCCGGGGACAGGCTCCAGGCACTGGGCAAAGTATTGCGCCGCCAGGAGCAGGACCAGGCGCAGACAGAAAAGATTTGGGAGAACCTGGGATGATCGAGACCCTTCAATGGACCACGCTGGCCGTCTGCGCATTCGTTGCAGCGGCCCGCATTCCCAGCACCCTCCGCGGTGAGAACCGGTCGCTGTTCGGCATCTTTGCCATGATGACCCTCGCCATCCTGTTGAGCATCCAGGGCCCCTATCTGGTGATTGACCAGGCGCTGGGGGGAATCAACCTGGCCAACCTGCTGCTCCGGTTCGTGATCTTCGCCGCCATCTATTTCATGGGCATCCGCATTTCCCGTGGGTTTGGTGCAAAGAGCGCACACCGGCTCATTACGGGGCGGGCCGGCGCTGTGGTCCTGCTGGTCATCTCAGCAGTCATGGTGGCTCTCTTCTTCTCCATGGACACCGCCGGTTCGTCGGCCGGGCTAAGCGCGATCTCCGGCAAGGATGCCCGCCATTTCTCCCTGGTTGAGTACTACGGTGCAGCGGGCCGGGCCTATCCCGCGTACGTTGCCCTGGCCTTGGTTCCGTCTTTGGCGCGGGCGGCCCGGGAGCGGCTCCCGGTCCTGGTAAGGATCGGAGCCGGCCTGCTTGCCCTGGGTGGAGTGGCAGTTGCCCTCACGCTGTTCTTCCCTCTGATCCCGCCGGCCCTCGGCCACATTGAGTTCATCATCAACTACACGGCGGTGCTGTGCTTCGTAGTTGGCCTGGCCCTAATTTGGGCCGCCCGGGTGGTAAATGGACGAAGCGGGGCCCGCCAAAAGACATCTACCGAAACGTAACCTGCCCCCGCTTTCACAAAATCATTAGAGTGTGACACAATCATGAATGTGTGAAGGCGGGGCTGTCCCAGTGTTTTCGAACGGGGATAAATTCCAAAACGCCGGCAGCTCCGGGGGCCTTTGCACACATTGGGGGGATGAGTGGTGGCGGATCGTTGGGGACCGCCCCCACTCAGCCTGTTTAAGGCCCCCAACCTGCCTCCAGCCCGGGCAAGGAACTCCTACTTCCGGGCAAACCTCAACGTGACGAGCTGGAAAGGCCGGAGCTGAAGCACGGCCCCGTTGTCGCAGGGTTCCACCCCGGGGGCTTCGGCAGGTCGCTCCAGAAGGTCCGTGGGCACAACCTCCCGCACCGGGAAGTTTGCCGTAATGTTCCCCGCCGAACGCTGTCCCAGTGACTCATACAGCCGGACCACTACGTCGCCGGAACCGTCCTGCGCCAGTTTCACGGCTTCGATGACCAGGGCAGGATTGCTGACGGAGAAAAGCGGCTCCACTCCGTGGGCGCCGGTGACCAGCCGGGGTGCCAGGTTTGTCCGGTACCCTTCCTGGACGGCATCGGCAATGCCGGCACCCGGGCGGATGGCCACGGTCAACTCGTGACGTCCCCGGTCTGCGTCGGGGTCGGGGAACTTGGGCGCCCGCAGCAGGGACAGCCGCACCGTGGTGGTGGTTCCGCCGTCGGACTCCCTGATGCTCCTTCCCACGTCATGGCCGTAAGTGGCTGAGTTGGACACGGCGACGCCGTAGCCGGGTTCACCCACATGGATCCACCGGTGGGCGCAGATTTCGAACTTTGCTGCCTCCCACGACGTGTTGGTGTGCGTGGGCCGGAAGACGTGGCCGAACTGCGTTTCGGCAGCCGACCGGTCCGCCCGCACATCCAGGGCGAAGCCGAGCTTCAGCAGCTTTTCGCGTTCCTGCCAGTCCACGGAGGTCGTGATCTCCAGGGACGCACTGCCGGGGGCAAGCGTGATGCGCTGGGTCAGCGGCGAGGTCCCGGCCAATCGCTGCACCACCACGACGGCGCTGCCGCCTCCGCCGTCAAGCCGGACCGATTCTGCGTGGACCAGTGGGGTGACGTTGCGCCGGTAGAACTCATCGATGTCCCATGCGTCCCATTCGTTGGGGGTGTCACGGTGCAGTTCGAGCAGGTTGCCGCGCTGGCCGGGGGCGATCGCTTCGCGGCCGCTGGCATGGTCGCGCAGGGAGGAAAGCAGCCCGTCCGCATCCACCACGGCCCGGATAACACCATTGTCCAAAACGTAGCCGCCGTCATGCGGTGTTGCCCGTACTGGTTCCGGGCTCAACGCCGGTTCGGCCGCCCCCAGCGCGGGGACCCCATCCCTGGAATGCGGTGCGGCGTTCAACAGGAACTGGCGGCTGCCGGTGCCCAGCATCGCGGCGGCGGCGCGGCTGATCAACGCCTCAAGGGCGCTCTCAACAGCCTGGTAATTCCGCTCGGCGTCCTGGTGGACCCAGGCAATGGAGCTGCCGGGAAGGATGTCGTGGAACTGCTGGAGCAGCACCAGTTGCCAGAGGCGCTGAAGCTCGGCGCCCGGATAGTCGTAGGCACCGCCGCCGCGGACGGCAGCCGTGGCGCACCACAATTCGGCTTCGCGCAGGAGGTGCTCGCTGCGCCGGTTGCCCTTCTTTGTCTGTGCCTGGCTGGTGTAGGTGCCGCGGTGGAGTTCCAAGTACATCTCGCCCACCCAGACCGGCAGTGCGGAGTAGTCTTCCTCGGCCTGCCGGAAGAAGCTTTCCGCGGATCCGACCCGGACCTTTGGAGAGCCTTCCAGGTCCGCCGTGCGTGCAGCTGCGGCGAGCATTTCGCGGGTGGGCCCGCCGCCGCCGTCGCCATACCCGAACGGGACCAGCGATACGGTGCCGCGGCCATGGTCCCGATAGTTGCGCTCGGCGTGCGCCAGGTCCCGGGCGCTGAGATCCGAGTTGTAGGTGTCCACCGGCGGGAAGTGGGTAAACAGCCGGGTGCCGTCGATCCCCTCCCAGTTGAACGTGTGGTGGGGCATCCTGTTGGTCTGGTTCCAGGAAATCTTCTGCGTGAGGAACCAGCGGCTGCCGGCGGACTTCACGATCTGGGGAAGGGCAGCGCTGTAGCCGAACGAATCCGGCAGCCACGCTTCCCTGCACTCAATGCCAAACTCGGCAAGAAAGAAGCCCTTGCCCTCCACGAACTGCCGGGCCATGGCTTCGCCGCCGGGCATGTTGGTGTCCGATTCCACCCACATGCCGCCGACCGGGACGAATTGTCCCGCGCGTACCTTTTCCCGGATCCGGCTGAAGAGGTCCGGGTACAGCTCCTTGATCCAGGCGAGCTGCTGCGCGGAGGAGCAGGAGAAGACAAAATTCGGGTCTTCATCCATCAGGGCCACCACGTTGGAGAAGGTCCGGGCGCATTTGCGGATGGTTTCACGGACCGGCCAGAGCCAGGCAGAGTCGATGTGGGCGTGCCCGGTGGCAACCAGTTGGTGGGCGGAGGCGTAGGCGGGCCTGGTCAGGACGTCGGCGAGCGCCCGGCGCCCGGCTGCCGCGGTCCCGGCAACGTCCTCCGGGTCCATCACGTCCATCATGTGTTCGAGGGCGCGGAGGATCTCGTGGCGGCGCGGGAGCTCCAGGGGAAGCTGCTCCATAAGGCCGGCGAGGGTCCAGACGTCCTGCTGGAGTTCCCACACGGTCTGGTTCAGCTCGGCGATGGCGATGGTTCCCAGCCGGTACTGCGGGGCGTCTCCTGCGGTCGCCTTGTCCCCCAAAGGGGTAGCGGCAAAGGTCCAGCCCTGCGCCATGTCCGGGTTGGCGGCCGCCTCCACGTAAAAGTCCACGGCCATGCCGCTGCCCAGCCGCTTGAGCGGGATGTACTGGTTGCGGGGTGAGATGGCCTTGATGATGCTGCCATCCGACCGCCAGGCGATTCCCTCGCACTGGAACCCGGGGGCTTCGGTGGTGAATCCCAGGTCCACCACCACCTCCACGGCGGTGTCAGGGCTGCCGCCCCAGGATTCGGGCACTTCCCCCTGCAGCCGCAGCCAGGTGGTGCCCCACGGCCGTCCCCAGGGGGCGCCGTGCTCCTGCGGCTGGAAGTCCTGCCGCATCGCTTCAAGCGCCGGGACCGGCTCACCGCGCACTTCCCAGCTGCTCAGGGTAAGCGGGACCGTCCTGCTGTAAACGGCAGGGGCAATGCGCTCCCGCACAAACCTCGCCAGGCGGACTTCCGTGATCCTGCGGTCGTCATGCAATATAGGTCCTCTTTAGGCTGGAGACTGGATCATCGAGTCCATTCGATGGACAAATCTACCTGTTGGCGGCACTGCGTCCAACCCCCTGGGCTGGTGGTGTGGGACGGGCCAAGGCGTTACCCGCGCTAAGGCCTTGGCACGGCGGGCTGGGGCCCGAGGACCCTGGAGTTCCCGGCGTAGATATTGAAACTGCTGCCCCGGCTGAACCCTGCCAGGGTCAGCCCGTTGGCTTCTGCCAGTTCCACGGCAAGGCTCGATGGCGCACTCACCGCGGCCAGGACGGGGATTCCGGCAAGCGAGGCTTTCTGTACCAGTTCGAAGGACGCCCTGCCGGACACCTGGAGGACAGTCCCCGCCAACGGCAGGAGGCCTTCACGCAGTGCCCAGCCCACCACTTTGTCCACGGCGTTGTGGCGCCCTACGTCCTCGCGCAGGCACAGGAGCCGGGGGACGCCGTCGTCGTCGATCCTGAACAGGCCCGCCGCGTGTACGCCGCCGGTATCGTCGAAGACGCGCTGGGACTCCCGCAACAGGTCGGGCAGGGAGGCCAGGACCCTGGCATCCACGGTCAGCGGGTCCGCCTGGGGACTGTGGTGCGAGGACTTCTGGACGGCCTCGATGGAATCCGTTCCGCAGATGCCGCAGGAGCTGGACGTATAGACCCGGCGGCCCGTGTCCGGGAGCGGGACGTCCGGCCGCAGTTGGGCCTCCACCACGTTGAATGTCTGGACGCCGTTTTCGTCCTCGCCGGCGCAGAACCGGAGCGACACCAGCTGCTCTGGCGCCCAGATGACGCCCTCGGACACCAGGAAGCCGGCCACCAGGTCGAAGTCATCGCCGGGGGTGCGCATGGTTACGGAATAGGACAGGCCGCCGAGCCGGATTTCCAGCGGTTCCTCCACGGCGAGGACGTCTTCACGGTGGCGGACCGGGTACTCCAGGGCACTCGGGGAACCATCCAGGACATACTTGTGCACCTTCCGGCGCTGGGTTACCCGTCCCATATTCCACCCTGCTTGTTCATTACTCCATCATGGCACCAACAAAGCCTGCACTGTCCCAGGGAGCGCCTTCCACGGGCACCGGCCCTGACGTGCGTCAGCCCAGGAGCGCACTCCAGTCGACGGGCCCGCTGGCTGCCGGTTTGGTCTTGGGCTGGCCCGTGCGGGCGCCCGTTCGGGGCTTGGCTTTGGCATCACTTTCACCGGGCCGCGGGATGGGCGTCCCCCACGGCAGCGCGAAGGCAGGCACCAGCTCACCCAGCTGCACCCCGTGCGGCGGCACCACCAGTACGCCGTCCGCGGCTGCCAGCCCACGCATCATGCCGGGCCCCGTGTGCTGCGCCGGGGATGCCATGCCATACAGCAGCCGGAAGGGCATCAGCCGGGTACGGCCGGGGTCGGGCTCGATCATCGTTCCGCACGGCACGTCTTCCACCGGCGGCATGGGATGGTGCCCCAGGGCAGCCAGCAACGGGGCACCCACGGTGGAGAGGGCCATCATTGCCGCCAGCGGGTTGCCGGGAAGTCCCAGGACAAAACGGCCGTCGGGAAGTTCGGCGAGGACCGCGGGGTGTCCCGGCCGCATTGCCACGCCGTCGATGATGAGCCGGCCGCCGAGTTCGGCCACTGCCCGGCGGAGGTGGTCCGTTCCGGAGCGTCCGGTACCCCCGGTGGTGATGACGACGTCGGCAGGCAGGTCCGGCGCGCCGGGCACCTCTGGCAGCACGTCTTCGAGCGCCGCCAGCCATTCGGTGTACGAGTCGCCGATCCGCTGCTGGCCGGCGGCGATGCCGCCCAGCATTGCCACGACGTCAGGCAGCTGCGGGCCGAAGGTATCGCGTACCTGGCCGGGGGCGGGCGTGCCCTGTTCCACCACCTCTGATCCGGTCAGGACCAGGCGGACCACGGGCTTACCCTGGACCGGGACTTCGTCGTAGCCTGCCAGGGCGGCAAGGGCCAGGTGTGCGGGGTTGAGCGATACCCCGGCCTTGACCAGGGCGTCCCCTTCGAGGGCTTCCTCCCCGGCTTTCCGGATGTGCTCTCCCGCGCGGGGCTCGCCCGGACGCGCCTTGCCGCCGGTCATCAGGACGGGCAGCCCCTCGTCATCCTGCCCCAGGACCGCGTTCTCGCTGCGAAGCACCGCCTTTGCACCGGGCGGGATGAGGCCACCGGTGGCAATGGGGCTGGCCTGGTGCGGCGCCAGCCGGCTACCGGCCTCCACCGGGATCCACGGGCCGCTTCCATTGACTGCCCAGCCGTCCATGGCTGAGGAGGCGTAATGGGGCATGTCCTGGAGGGCAACGATGTCCCGGTCGAGCTTGCGGCCAAGGGCTATCCGCAGGGCAACGGGGCCTGGCGGAATGGGGGTTGCTGCATCGAAGGCAGCCTGCCGGGCTTCCTGCCAGGTGTGCGCTGCCTGGTGATGGTCAGCAGGCGTGTGTTCAGTTTCGCCCCTGCGCGCCTGCGGCTCTGCTCCCGGCGGCGCGTCAGGACCGTGATGGGGTTCTGCGGTCATTCGCCGGGAGTCCCGGCGGCTTCAGCGTCGTAGTCGGCCGCCAGCGAACGGGCCACGGCCAGTGCCGCGTCCATCGATGCCGCATCCATCTCCCTGCCGGGTGCGGCAGCCAGTCCGGCGGCGAAGCCTGCGATGAAGGTAGTCAGCGGTGCGGCGGGCCGCACAACAGAGTGGGCGGCCACGCCTGCAAGCGCCAGCACGGCGTTGATATCCACCTGGACGTCCTCAAGTTTGTACGCCTGGAGGAGCGCCCTGCACCACTCTTCCAGTGTCTCGTCCTGGCTTTTCACGACTTGCCTCCCACGTTGTCTCCGGCTGTGCGCCGGACTTTCCCATGCGTGCTGGTTCCCGGCGGCAACACCCAGCGCGGCAGCATCGTCCCAGGTATCCACATCGGCGGTGGACCCGGCGGGGACTGTGACAAGCTGCACGTCCAGACTAGCAAGGAGCGCCCTGACCGAGCCGTTGACCAGGGCGTTGCGTGAAGCCAAGTCAGCGCAGGACCTTTTTAACCCAGCCGTGCTGTAGAAACCTGCCAACGGCTGGGTCCTGCCGTCCTCGGAACGGGCCACCACCCCACCTGGGCGGACGCCGGGATCGGACTGCAGCAATGCGTCCCGCAGCACTGCCACCGCCTGGGCGGCCAACGGCATGTCGCAGGCCAGCACCAGGGAGTAGGGGGCCCCTCCCCCGTTCCTCGCCAGGGTATCCAGGCCTGCGGCAATCGCAGCCGCCGGACCAGCAAAGGGCGGCTCCTCCCGGCATGCAAGCAGGTTGGCAGGGCGGACCGACAGTGGCAGCGGGTGGCCCTCCCCGGATTCACCCGGCAGGACTCCCGCATCGCCGACAACCACGGTCAGCCGGGCACCGGCCGCCGCGGCAACGGCGCGCTCCAGGAGGGTTTGGCCGTGGAAAACCAACGACTGCTTGGGCACGCCGCCCAGGCGCGATGATCGTCCCCCGGCAAGGATCAGGGCATCAAAAGCCAAGCTGTTCTTGTGCACTTCCCCAGCCTAGCGACCGGCACCCTTTCCGGCGCCGGGAGGCGCCGGGAAACTGTCAGGCAGCGCGCTCCGGCAGCAGGAACGGATCCCATGCGGGGGTCGGCTTCTCCAGTTCCTTGATCTGCCAGATCGTCCCGTGCGGCGGCTCGGGAACAAACCGAAGGGTCCACCCCATCTCGGCGGGAGTGTGGTCGCCCTTGACGTTGTTGCACCGCAGGCAGGCGGCCACCAGGTTCTCCCACGAATCGGCACCTCCACGCGACTTTGGGTGAACGTGGTCGATTGTGTGCGCAGCCTTGCCGCAGTAGGCACATTTGTGACCGTCCCGCCGGAGTACGCCCCTGCGGCTGACGGCCGTTGAGTGGTTGTACCTGGGCCGGATGTAACGGTTGAGGAGGATCACGGACGGGCGGCCCAGGACGTCGGTGGGCCCCACCACCGGGTCGTCCCCTTCGGCCACGACGCTTGCCTTGCCCGTGAGCACAAGCACCAGCGCCCGGCGGAAAGTGATAACCGCCAGCGGTTCATATCCAGCATTCAGAACGAGAGTGCGCATGCACTTACCTCTTCACGGCCGCACCCGTCAGGGGCACGAGGGCCGGCTGCCCTCGGCATGTCCGGGCTATGGATCGACATCACAAGAGTAAACAAAGAAGTGCAGAATCAGGTAATCGCCGCCCCGGAGGCCCCTTCCGTCACCATGCCAGGGAAAAGGCGGGGACGCCGGCGGCAAAGCCCTTAAGCGCAAAGGACCCCCGCCTTGCTGGCGGGGGTCCTCTGGCAAGCAGCACGCGGGCCGGCGTTGGTTAAGGCCGGCACAGGAATGCCTAACGTACGCGGATGGCTACCGGTCCGGAGCCAACATTGGCGCTGAAGACCACGGTGTCGTTGCCATTGAAGCCGCCGTGGACGGCCATGCCGTTACCGGCGTAAACGGCAATGTGGGCCATGCCGCCGCCACCGTCGGCGTAGTACAGCAGGTCGCCGGGCTGGGCCTGGGACATGGGCACGGTGTCACCCAGCGACAGGTAGCCTGCCGGCCAGTCGTGGAAATGGATGCCGACGGCAGCCAGTGCGTTGGTCACCAGCATGGTGCAGTCCTGGTGCACGCCGAGCTGGGCGTATGCGGCGGAAAGGATGGCTGCTCCCTTCCCGCTTGCGGAAACCTGGGCGGCGGGAGCAGCCGGAGCAGCGGCGGTAACAACCTTGACCGTGGCCTTGGCAGCAGCAACAGGCTGCGCCACAGGCGCGGGAGCAGCTTCCTGCACCTGGACCTGGGGCTCGGGCTCGACGACGGGAGCCGGCGTGGTGGTGACAGCAGGCTTCTCGTAGCTGATGGCAATGGTGGAAGCCGCGGAAATCGGGGCGTCGACGGCCGATTCAACTTCGAGCTGGGACGCCGGAGCGGAATCGCGCTTGACGTTGGCGTCGGCAGCGTTCGCTGCGAGCCCGCTGGTCAGGACCAGGCCGGAAGCCGCGGCGATAACAGCAGCCTGGCGGCCCATGCCACCGGCGTTGTCGCTGACAGCTTTGGCAATGATGGCGATCGAGTTGGTTTTGGTGACCTCGGCGCGGTGCCGTGCGGTAGCACGAGTCGTCATGAGTTCTCTCTTTCGTTTTTCCTTCGGACCGCGTGTAGGCAGGCAAAGGGGGCTGGACGCGCCGGCATCTTGGGGGTAAGCCGGCGCATCCCGAACGGGGATCTGGTTTCTAGCGGAAAAGCTGTGGGCAAAGAAATAGCCCTTGGAGCGCTAAGCCCAAGAACTACTTGTTGAGGTGGTAGTACGACGAGGTACCGGTGGCTGCGGGCGAGTGCAGCAGCGTGCCCTGGGAGGGGTTGAGCGCGCTGATCATCATGCCGTTGCCGACGTAGATACCCACGTGCGCGCCGCCGTTCTGGACAACGAGGTCGCCCGCCTGCGGGGTGGAGGTCGGGGTCATGATGTTCCACGCGTTGGTGCGCGGGATGCTGATCCCGGCCTGTGCGTAGACCCACTGGACGAACCCGGAGCAGTCCCAGCCGGTGACCGGGCTGGTGCCGCCCCATACATAGGAGTGGCCGATGCCGGTGTAGGCGATGGCTGCAATGCCGGAGGTTGCGGCGGAGACAGTCTCGGCAGCCTTGGCGGCGGGAGCGGCGTCCTGGCCAGCGGTGGCGGCGCGTTCGGCCGGCGCGGTGGACTGGGGACGTACCGCCTCCACCTTCGGAGCGGCGGTGGTCTTGACGACCGGGCGCTCGAAGGAAACCGTGGCCGTGGGGGCGGCCGTGACGGCCAGTGCCGTCTGTGCCGAGCCGGACTCGGTGGATGCAGAGACACCGGCGGTGGTGTCAGCTGCGTTTGCTGGCAGGCCCATGCTCAGGATCAGGCCCGATGCGGCTGCCACTACGGCAGCCTGGCGGCCTACGGTCCCGGCATTTGCACTCACGGCCTTGGACACGGCGTCCAAGGGGCTGGTGCGAACCGTTTGCGCACGGTGGCGCGCAGAATGATGCCGTGAAGACACGAAGGTAGCCTCTCCCAATGCCTGCGAGGTGAGCTGTCGGATTCGGATGGGAGTCACCCGGCCACGCAGCTTCCTGGGAAGCTGGTGACTTAACCCCAAGGCCTTCTGGAGAGAAGGCCAAAATTGGTTCCCCCGCCCCTGCCAGACGATGAAATGCGAACGGACCTTGAGCGGTGGCAGAGTTAGGCAATCCACTCAAGAGCGTCAACTTCGGAAAAGTTGACGCGAGTTAGACGGTACAGCAGTTTTGTTTCAATGTCACATTCAGGTCACGGCAGGTCGCTGCGATCTGAGAGTGGGCAATCATTCGTTACAGCCAGCCCATGGGGTCGACCACTTCGCCGTTGACCTGCACCTCGAAGTGCAGGTGGCAGCCGGTGGAGGCACCTGTGGTGCCGCTGAGCGCCACGACTTCTCCACGGGAGACCGTCTGGCCCACCTTGACGTTGAAGGACGACAGGTGGTTGTACGTGGTTTCCAGTCCGTTGCCGTGGTCGATGACCACCCGGTTTCCGCCGCCGAACTGGTGCCAGCCTGCGAAGGTAACGGTGCCGGTCGCAGCGGCAAGGACGGACGTCCCGCATTGAGCCACGAAGTCCTGGCCCCGGTGGAAGTCGCCGGAGCCGCCGGTAATCGGGCTCACCCTGTATCCGAACGGTGACGCGGTCACGAGGGAGGCTAGTGGTGCAGCCAGGGTGCCGGCCGACGCCGCCCGCGTGACGGAGCCGGCGGACTGGGCACTCAGGAGCTGCTTGAGCTTCCCGTCCGGGTCGGCCTGGGTCACGACGGCGGAGCGGCTGAAGTCGATCTGGGCACCAATATCGGCGGAAATCTGCGGCTGCGGGCTGACGGAGGAAGCTGCCAGGGGCGCGTTGCCGGACGCATCAGTGGCCATGACCGGGCTGGTGGCCGGCACTGTGACCGTCAGCACCAGTCCGGTGGCAGCCAGGGCGATTCCAGCCTTCTGGCCAATCCCGCTTGCGGCGGCGAACTCCGTTACCTGCCGCAGGGGCCCCCGACGGCGGCGCGCGTCGCGATGGAGATCGCGGGGGCGCTCCACTGCTGCGTCTTCGACAACCCGGGGTGCCGAAGGGGGGCTGGCTGCGCGGCGGCGCCCCCTGGAGGTCTGCATGGTCAAGAAGGGTTCCTCTCTGGAAAAGCCTGCGGAGTTAGCTGTCGGATTCGGGTCAGAGAGATCAAAGACCCGGCCCGCCGCGGCAAGCTTCTGCACAGGGGTATTCCCGGAAGAATCCTTCACTGGAGAGGCTTGCTGCTGACGGACTTCACCCCAAGGCAGTCCCCCGCTGCCGCTTGTGGTTCCCCCGCCTCTGCCAGTAACGACTCGTGCACCCGATCCGCTGGCAGAGCTCGGCTCCGGATCGGGTAACGCTTAAGTATCAACGATTGGTTCCACTATAGGGCCTTTAGACCTTAGGTAACAATTCCGTTATCTTTGCGTGGAAGTGCCTTGCCGGGGTAAAAGGCTGGGCCTCAGGGCTGGGACACGGCCACGAAAACGTGGGCGGCAACCTCGGGCGGCAGCTCCAGTGCGCCCTCGATGCCCGGGACCCGCACGGAGATGTAGTCACCCACGCGTTCCAGCGCCACGGCGGCACCGGGCCGGATTCCACCTTCGTCCAGTTGCGCCAGCAGTTCCGGCTCCACCTGGATCGGTTCAGCGAGCCGGCTGATGGTGACAACAGAGGCCGATGCGTAGCCCTTCATGGCTTCGACCAGGCTGATGGCTCCGTCGGCGCCGCCGGTGGCAGGCTGTCCACCCAGGGCGGCGAGCCCGGGGATGGGGTTGCCATAGGGCGATTCGGTAGGGTGGTCCAGCATCTCGTAAATGCGCCGCTCAACCCGCTCGCTCATGACATGTTCCCAGCGGCAGGCTTCGTCATGCACGTAGGCCCAGTCCAGGCCGATCACGTCGGCCAGCAGGCGTTCGGCCAGCCGGTGCTTGCGCATGACCTCGGTTGCCCGCTTGCGGCCGGTGTCAGTGAGTTCCAGATGCCGGTCACCGGAGACCACCACGAGCCCGTCGCGCTCCATCCTTCCGATGGTCTGGGACACGGTAGGGCCGGAGTGGCGCAGGCGCTCGGCAATACGGGCCCGGAGGGCAACGATGTTTTCTTCCTCAAGCTCCAGGATGGTCCTGAGGTACATCTCCGTAGTGTCGATCAGATCCGTCATCCAGCTCAGCTCCTCGAGCGCAGTACCTTGCGTTGTCCCACCGTATCGCCTCTTCCCGCGAGGTAGTCCGGGGGCCAGCTTAGCCTATTTTGAGTTTGTCCGAATAGCCGAGCGTCGGGCGGCGTCGCCCGGACGGCGCGTCTCATTGTCTGGACTTTGGGCCCGCCGGCTCCCGCCGCCCCTGCCATTCAGGCAGAATGGTGAAGGCCCGCTGCGCAGCCATCGCCTGCTGCCGGCCGAGCCATGACCCGCCCGTCCGGACCAAACTTTCGTCCCCGCCGAATTGGAGCACCTGTGAGCGACACCAGCATCACGATCCCCGCCGACCTCCTGCCGAAGGATGGGCGGTTCGGCGCCGGCCCGTCAAAGGTCCGCCAGGAACAGATCGATGCGCTGGCAGCAGCGTCCAAGACCATCCTCGGCACTTCGCACCGGCAGGCGCCGGTCAAGAACCTGGTGGGATCCGTCCGCGAAGGGCTGAGCCAGTTCTTCCGCGCCCCGGAGGGCTATGAAGTGGTCCTCGGCGTGGGCGGCTCCACGGCATTCTGGGACGTCGCGAGCTTCGGCCTCGTGGAGAAGAAGGCCCAGCACCTGTCCTTCGGCGAGTTCGGGTCCAAGTTTGCGGCCGCCACCAACAAGGCGCCCTTCCTGGAGGCTTCCTCGATCATCAAGTCCGAGCCAGGCACGCGGCCGGCGGCCCAGGCCGAGGCAGGCGTTGATGTCTATGCCTGGCCCCAGAATGAGACCTCCACCGGTGTTGCTGCCCCTGTCACGCGCGTTTCCGGAGCCGACGAGGGATCGCTGGTCCTGGTGGACGCCACCTCCGCGGCCGGCGGCCTGGAAGTGGACGTTGCCCAAAGCGACGTCTACTACTTCGCCCCGCAGAAGAACTTCGCTTCCGACGGCGGCCTCTGGCTGGGCCTGTTCTCCCCGGCCGCCCTCGAGCGCGCCGCGCGGATCAAGGCAGGCAACCGCTGGATCCCGGACTTCCTGGACCTCCAGACCGCCATCGACAACTCCCGCCTGAACCAGACGTACAACACGCCGTCGCTGTCCACGCTGGTCACGCTGGACGCCCAGGTCCAGTGGCTGAACTCCAACGGCGGCCTGGATTTCGCCGCCGCACGCACCGCAGACTCCGCCGGACGCATCTACAGCTGGGCCGAGGCCTCCGAGTTTGCCACCCCGTTTGTGGCCAAGGCGGAGGAACGCTCCAATGTCATCGCCACCATCGACTTCGACGAATCGGTTGATGCAGCGGCCGTGGCCAAGGTCCTGCGCGCCAACGGCATCGTTGACACCGAGCCCTACCGGAAGCTGGGGCGCAACCAGCTGCGGATCGCCACCTTCGTGGCCATCGAGCCCAGCGATGTCTCAGCCCTGCTGTCCAGCATCGACTACGTGGTGGGCGAGCTGCGGAAGTAGGCGCGGAGAACAGTCGGGACAACGTACGACGGCGCCGCCCGGGTTCATCCCGGACGGCGCCGTTTTCGTTGTCCCCTTCCGGGGTGGCCGGGCTCCCAGTGGCGAGGTGCGGTCAGGCTTCCGCTTGCGTGCCGGCGTCGTCAGTTGGATCGTCAGCCGCTGTTGCGTGGCCTTCAGTTTCCGCGGCGGCCGTTTCCTGGCTGTCCGCTTCGGACTCCTGCTGCTGGTCCTCGGGGCGGACACGTTCGGCCCAGGGCACCCACTCCGGGGCCAGGATCGAATCTTCCGACGGCAGGAGGCCCAGCTCATTGACCGTGACCACTTTTGAGCGGGAGTTGCGCGTCAGCACCGCGTACCACTGCCACCCCGCGTATCCGGGCAGCCGGGACTCAAACAGGTGGGTGACCAGCCGGTCGCCCTCGCTCTTGGCCGCCAGGTGCGGCCCGATGGTGGCCGCAGGCGTGATGCCCTCCACGGCGGTCCGGGCAGTGTCCACGGCGGCGGCCAGGAAAGCGTCCGGCTTGCCCGTGCGCCACACGGGCACGCCTGCCTTGCGCTTGGGCGGCGTCCTGGCAGCCTGCTCCTGCACCGGCGTGCCCGGCTGTTCGGAATCGGGAGTCATCGGCGCTAAACGTCGAGCTCGTCGGCGACCTTGCGGAGGGCGGCAGCAATGGCCTTGCCCTTGTTGCCGTCCGGGTACTTGCCCTTGGACAAGGTCCCGGACAGGTTGTCCAGTACCGTCACCAGGTCCTGGACCAGCGGGGCAAGGTCCTTGGCGCTCGGCCGCTTGGCCTTGGCAATAGAGGGAGTCTTGTCCAGGACGCGCAGGCCCAGCGCCTGGGCGCCCTTGCGACCGTCCGCTACGCCGAACTCCACGCGGGTGCCGGCTTTGAGCTCGCTGACGCCGTCGGGCAGCGACGACTTGGGCAGGAAGACCTCCTGGCCGTCCTCGCCCGCGAGGAACCCAAAGCCCTTGTCCTTGTCATACCACTTGACCTTGCCGGTAGGCACGTAATCAACCTTCTTCGTTCTGCTGTCATGAGACACGGCCGGCCACCACCGCATCCGCATGGTTGTGCGGGTTCAGGGTATGGCGAACCGGGACCGTGTTGGTCTGTATGCTTCAAGGTTATCCTGCCGCATGGCCTATCGACGCTTTGGGCGGCACTGTTCCGCCGCAGGCGCAAGGCCCCGCTTTACCCGCACCGCGCCAGGCGCGGTAGCGTTGCGTCCATGACTCCCTCGCGTTACCGGCGGCCCCTGATGGTCCTCGCCGCAGTTGTTGCCGTGCTGTCCCTGATAGCCGTGGCAGCTGTCATGGCCCTGGCCTTCGCCGGCTCGGTAGCTCCCGCCTGGATCACCTACACCGCGCTGTACGGCCTGCCAGCAGCCTTCATCCTCATGCTCCTGCTGGTCCTGGACGGAGTTGCCGCCCGGCGGCGGGCGGGAAGGCCCCAGCAGCGGTAACGTTGGACTGATGTCCCTCATTCGCGCGCTTGGCAAGGACCTGGAGGCACGCAGCGACGATTCGTTGCGGGCGTTGTTCGCCGCGCGGCCGGACCTCATCACCCCTTCGGTTCCTGACTTCGCCGCGCTGGCTGCCCGCGCAAGTTCCAGGGTCAGCGTCCAGCGCGCCCTGGAGCGGCTCAACAAGCCTCACATGCAGGTACTGGAGACCCTGCACCTGTGCACCAACACCGATACCGGGCACAGCGCCTCAGCGGAGGCCGTGCACAAACTGATCCACGGTTCCACACTGGCCACTGTCGACGGTATTTTGGCCGGCCTGCAGGAGCTCGGCCTGGTGCACCCCGCCGCTCCCCCGCACGGCACGCCGCCCCCTGCGGCCAGCCAGCCGTACTACCTCCCCGTGGGCTCGCTCAAGGATGTGGTGGGAATTTATCCCGCCGGCCTGGGGCGCAGCTATACCGAACTGGTCCGTCTGCAACCGGCCTTCGCCCAGCGGGCGGTGCAACTGGTCTCAGAACTGCACCGCAGCGGCTTCGCGATCCACGATGCCACCACGCCCATGGAAGCAGCCCTGGCCCTTCAGCACTGGACGTCCTCACCGGAGGCCCTGCAGGACATCCTCGCCGGCGCCCCGGAACGGACGACGGCGCTGCTCGCCAGGTTCCGGAACTGGGCCATGGGTGCCGTCCCCCAGGCACAGCGGAAAGCGTCGGTCACGACGGAGGCGGCCGACGTCGGGCCTGTTGACTGGCTCCTTGCCCGCGGGCTGCTGGTTCCGCTGGACGCCGCCCATGTGGAACTGCCCCACAGCGTAGGACTGGCTTTGCGCGGCGGGGCAATCATCAATGACTTCACTCTGTCGCCGCCGGTCCCGGAGCTTGGCCGGACCACGGCGGCGCTGCGCAGGAACGCGGCCCTGAGCGCCATCTCCGAAACCCTGCGGCTGGTCTCCGAGCTGCTGCATGCCGTCCGGGAACAGCCGCTTGCCACACTGCGCAGTGGCGGCGTGGGCGTCCGCGAAGTGCGCCGCGTGGCCGAACACCTGCGGACAGACCAAAGCGCCGCAGGCCTGCTCCTGGAGCTGTGCGGGCTGGCCGGCCTGATCCGCCTCGACGTCGACTCCTCATCGTGGGTGCAGCCGCCGGAACTGGAATGGCTGGTCCTTCCCCGGCAGGAACAATGGCTGTGGCTGGTGAACGCCTGGCTGGCCAGCGAACGCGTGCCGTCCATGGTGGGCCAGCCCGTGAACTCAGCCCCTGGCGCAGCGGCCGGCCGGTCCGCGGCCGGAACCACCATCGCCGCACTGGCCGCCGGAGCGCAGCGGCCTGACGCTCCGGTGGTCCGCAAGCGGATCCTGGAGATCCTGCATGAGCTCACCCAGGAGGTGTCCGCGTCCGACGGTACCGCCCCGGTGCTGGACGCCGCCGCTGTCCTGCAGCGCGCGGAGTGGTCGCAGCCGCGGATGGCCAGGCGATTCAGCTCGCTGATCCGCGGCGTGCTGGCCGAAGCGGAGCTGCTGGGCCTGGTGGGGTCCGGGGCGCTGAGCCAGTTGGGGAGCGCTTTCGCCGAAGACAACCCGGATGCCGCCCTCGCCATCCTTGGTGAACACCTGCCGGCGGCCCTCAACCATGTGCTCCTGCAGGCTGACCTCACGGCGGTTGCGCCCGGCTACCTCACTCCCGCGCTGACCGAAAAACTCCTGGCCATGGCCGACGCCGAAGGGCAGGGCCCGGCCACCACCTACCGGTTTTCCGCGGCCTCCGTCAAACGGGCACTGGACCACGGATACGACGCCGCAGGCCTGCTGCGCTTCCTGCGCGAGCACTCCGCGACGGCGGTACCCCAGCCCCTGGAGTACCTCGTGGAGGATACGGCCTCCCGGCACGGCAGGCTCCGCGTGGGCCAGGCCGCCAGCTTCATCCAAAGCGATGACGAAGCAGCCCTGCGCGAGCTGCTGGCCGGACCCAAGGCCGCCCAGCTGGGCCTGGCCAGGCTGTCGCCGACCGTCCTGACGTCGTCGTCGCCGCCGCGCGAACTCGCCGCCGCCCTCCGGAGCCTGGGCCTGTCCCCGTCCGTTGACGGCGCCGAAGCCGCCCACCCGCGCCGTGCCGTTCCGGGGCAGGAAAGCACCCGCCCGGTCTATACCGCACCCCGGATGGCGCCCCCGGCGGAGGACGTTGAAGCCCAACTGGCGGTCCTGCGGAAGGCGGGCCCCGGCGTCGGACATCTTTCCGGCACCGCCGCCGGCAGCGAGGCGGCCACCCAGCTGGGGCTTGAGGCGTTGCAGAGGGCCATCCGGTTGAAGCAGCGGATCCACATGAACGTGGTGGACAGCCTGGGGAATGCCAGCTTGGAAATCGTTGTTCCGCTCTCTGTGAGCGGGGGCAGGGTCCGCGTGTTCGATCCCGTGAAGGACACAGAGCGGGTCCTGTCCGTGCACCGCATCATCGACATTGAGGCCGCAGAGGAACTGCGCCAGTAAAGGATTCCCGCGTGACCGACGGACCCCTGATCGTCCAAAGCGACAAGACCATCCTCCTCGAGGTGGACCACGAACTGGCCACCGAGGCCCGGCATGCCATCGCGCCTTTCGCCGAGCTGGAACGGGCACCCGAGCACATGCACAGCTACCGGCTGACCCCGTTGGGGCTCTGGAACGCGCGCGCCGCCGGGCTGGACGCGGAAAAGGTGCTGGACGCCCTCCTGAAGTATTCACGCTTCCCGGTCCCGCATTCCCTGCTGATCGACGTCGAGGAAACCATGTCCCGGTACGGCCGGCTGCGCCTCGAAAAGGATCCCCGCCACGGCCTGGTCATGCGGACGGATGACTACCCGGTCCTGGAGGAAGTAATCCGTGCCAAGAAAATCGCACCGCTGCTGGGGCCCAGGATCGACGGTGAGACGGTGGTGGTGCACGCCTCCCAGCGCGGCCAGCTCAAGCAGCTGCTGCTGAAGATCGGCTGGCCTGCGGAAGACCTTGCCGGCTACGTGGATGGCACCCCGCACCTTATTTCCCTCAACCAGGACGGTTGGGAGCTCCGCCCCTACCAGCGCCTGGCCAGCGAGAACTTCTGGGCAGGCGGCAGCGGCGTGGTGGTACTTCCCTGCGGCGCGGGCAAGACCCTGGTGGGAGCCGCTGCGATGGCCACCGGATCCACCACCACGCTGATCCTGGTCACCAACACCGTGGCGGCCCGGCAGTGGAAGGACGAACTGCTCCGGCGCACCTCCCTCACCGAGGAGGAGGTGGGTGAATACTCGGGCGCGCTCAAGGAAGTGCGGCCGGTGACCATCGCCACCTACCAGGTGCTCACCACCAAGCGGGGCGGCATCTACCCGCACCTGGAACTCGTCGACGGACACGACTGGGGACTGATCATCTACGACGAGGTCCACCTCCTGCCGGCGCCGATCTTCCGGATGACCGCAGACCTGCAGGCCCGGCGGCGCCTTGGGCTCACCGCGACGCTGGTCCGGGAGGATGGGCGCGAGGGCGAGGTCTTCAGCCTCATCGGGCCCAAGCGCTACGACGCGCCGTGGAAGGACATCGAGTCGCAGGGCTATATCGCACCGGCAGACTGCGTGGAGGTCCGTGTGGACCTGCCCAAGGATGAGCGGGTTGCCTATGCAATGGCCGACGACGCGGACAAGTACCGGCTCTGCGCCACGTCCGAGTCCAAGACGCTGGTAGTGGAACAGCTGGTGGCGCGGCACGCCGGAGAGCAGTTGCTGGTCATCGGCCAATACATCGACCAGCTTGACGAGCTCGGCGAGCGCCTGGAGGCACCCGTCATCAAGGGCGATACCCCCGTGAAGGTCCGGCAGAAGCTCTTTGACGCGTTCCGTTCCGGGGAACTGCAGACCCTGGTGGTGTCCAAGGTGGCGAACTTCTCCATCGACCTGCCGGAGGCCTCCGTGGCCATCCAGGTTTCCGGCTCCTTCGGTTCCCGGCAGGAGGAAGCACAGCGGCTGGGCCGGCTGCTGCGGCCCAAGAAGGACGGCCGCGCCGCCCGCTTCTACTCGCTGGTGGCCCGGGACACCCTGGACCAGGAGTTCGCTGCCAAGCGCCAACGGTTCCTTGCCGAGCAGGGTTACGCCTACCGGATCATGGATGCCAAGGACGTGCACGCCGCGGAGTAGTCCGCAACGTGCACCCCCCAATCACCGCACGCCCTCGGAGCTGTCCCGCTCCATGGTTCCCGTCCGGGGATCGAGCTGCGGACGTTCGTATGCCAGCTCGCCGCCGCTCCTGCCACCGTAGGGGCGGCCGTGATCGGCAAATTCCTCCCGGAAGAAAGCCAGGCACCACTGCCCCATCTGGATCCTCGCTCCGGTCCGCAGCACCGAGGGTCCGGTCCTGGACACGCTGCCGCTGACCGGTCCGTGCGGCACCAGGACGTATTCATCCTGCCCGTCGTGCCTGATCTCGGCGTGGAGTGCTTCCAGGCCCTCCAACTGGATATCGGATCCTGGCCCGCTGCCAATCGTGGTGACGTCCTCCGGGAGGGCAACTTCCCGGGGGATCTGGCCGGTCCAGGTGGCGGCATCCTGGACAAAGATCAGCCGTGGCCGGCCGCCGCCCCTGGCGTAGTGGGTGGTGGTGATGCGCCGGATGATCTTCCGCTGGACAGTGGGGACCAACGGCAACGGCGTGGACGGGGGCAGCAGGGGCGCGCCCCTGGGCCGCCGCCTGCCCTGCCGGAGCAGCGGAAGCAGGGAGCCGAGGTTGCCCAGCTTGATATGCGGCGAGCGCGTCACCAACCGCTGTGATGCCGGTGCATCCACCTTGCCCAGGCTGACAATGTTTCCGTCTGGACCTGCCACCGTGACGCTGACCCCCTTGCGGGCCAGCAGGTCCGCCAGCGGCCTGATCTCCTCCAGGGGCGGCAGTCCGGCACCGGCAAGTGGCGCCAGGCGGTCCAGGGACACGGTGACTTCCGTACCGCCAGCCGTGGCACGCCCATTGGTGACCGCCCCGGACTCATCCGTGTACGAGAAGTCCAGATCGATGTCCAGGCGGTTCTCCGTCATCTCCGTCAACCGCGGTTCGAGTCCGATCCTGCCGCGTCCCGGTCGCTGGTGGTGACGCGCAGGCTTCCGTTGAGTTTCCAGGTGGCACGCGGTGCGTCCGGTCCGATGTCACGCGGAACTTCAACGGTCATGTCAACGAACTGGTAATTGATGGCCGCGCCTTTGCCGGTGAGATAGGACCACATCTCCTCGGCAAGGTCCGCCCAGTCCCGAATGCTGCGTTCGCTGGCAGCGGGCTTTTCAGTGGCACTCAGATCAGTCATGATGGTCAATCCCCTTCGATGGGCCAGGAGCTATCGGATAACTATCTCTATTGGAATGAGCCACCGGGGCGGCAGGGAGCAGCTGCCGGTGGTCCTGTGGAGCGCTGGTGCCGGGCTTGACCGTCCGGCAAGGATCACTGTATTCCCGCACCAGGGGCTGGGGAAGATGCGGGAACGGGAACGTTCTCGACGCCGATTGGGTTCCCGGATGCGGAACGCCGCACGCGGATGCACACTGGAACCATGACAACGAGAATCGTTCCGGCCGTCCCCGGGCCCGGGCAGGAGTCGGTGTGGGACTACCCCCGCCCGCCCCGGATCGAACGCAGCAGCGAACGGGTACGCATCGTCCTGGGCGGGGAGCTGATCCTGGACACCACCGATTCCCTGCGGGTCCTTGAGACCAGCCATCCGCCGGTGTACTACGTTCCCAGGTCAGCATTCGCCGAGGGCGCGCTGGAGCCCGCGTCGGGCAGCAGCTTCTGCGAGTTCAAGGGCTCGGCAAAGTACCTCACCGTGCGCGGCGGCGGAAAGGAAGCGGAGAGCGCCGCCTGGTCCTATCCTGAGCCGGCGTCCGGTTTCGAGGCCCTCGCCGACCGGGTGGCCGTCTACCCCGGCCGGATGGATTACTGCGAGGTGGATGGGGAGCGGGTCCAGGCGCAACCGGGCCGCTTCTACGGCGGCTGGATCACCAGCAAGGTGGTGGGCCCATTCAAGGGCGAACCGGGGACCATGGACTGGTAACCGCAAGCCCACCATCACCATGCTCACAACGAATATCCAGACAACTCCCAGAGACTGGGAGCATGATGGGAACATGAACAAGAACGGTCCAGAAGCCCGGCTGCTCGTCGTTGATGATGAACCCAACATCCGCGAGCTCCTCTCCACGTCGCTGCGGTTTGCCGGTTTTGAAGTGGTCTCCGCCGCCAACGGCCGCGATGCCCTCGCCGCTGCCGATACCCACGCCCCTGACCTGGCCGTGCTGGATGTCATGCTCCCCGACATGGACGGCTTCACCGTGACCCGCCGGCTCCGCGCCTCCGGCAAGCACTTCCCTGTTCTCTTCCTGACCGCCAAGGACGACACCGAGGACAAGGTCACCGGCCTGACCGTTGGCGGTGACGACTACGTCACCAAACCCTTCAGCCTGGACGAAGTGGTGGCCAGGATCCGGGCCGTGCTCCGCCGCACCCAGCCCCTGCTGGACGACGACGCCGTGATCCGGGTGGACGACCTGGAGCTCGACGACGACGCCCACGAGGTGCGGCGCGGCGGAACGGTCATCGAACTGTCCCCCACCGAGTTCAAGCTGCTGCGCTACCTCATGCTCAACCCCAACCGGGTCCTGTCCAAGTCGCAGATCCTGGACCACGTCTGGGAGTACAACTTCAACGGCGACGCGTCCATCGTGGAGTCCTACATCTCCTACCTGCGGCGGAAAGTGGACATCGACCCGGAGGCGCCCGCACTGATCCAGACCAAGCGCGGCGTGGGCTACGTCCTGCGGACGGCTGAAAAGCGCTGACCTTGCTGAAGCGGTGGAAGTCGGCCTCCCTCAGGTCGCAGCTGGTGGCCATGATCATGGCCCTGCTGATCGTGGCCCTGACGGTGACCGGCGCGGTCACCCTGACGCTGTTGCACAGCTACCTCCAGGGCCAGGTGGATGACAAACTGAACGCCGCCGTCGACTCCGCCCGGAAACAGCGCTCCTTCACCCAGCTGCAGGCACCCAGCTCCATACCCACCGACTACTCGCTGATGCTCTTCGCCCCGGGCGAGCAGCCGTACACCTTCGGCGGGGATCCTGACTACCACCCGGACATCAATGCGTTCACGGTGGAGCAGGCCCAGGCGCGCGGGCAGACTCCCTTCCAGGTCCGCGGGACGGACGGGGAAAATTGGCGCGTAGTGGCGGTGACGGTCCAGAACGGCCAGACCATGGCCGTGGTGGTCATCGGCTTGCCCCTGGAGAGTGTTGACGACGTCCTCAAGCATGCCACCCTGGTGGTCACCGGAGTGGGCCTGCTGACGTTGCTGCTGGCCTCGCTCATTGCCAGCTGGACTGTGTCCCGGTCCTTCCGGCCGCTGGCCAGGGTGGAGAAGACGGCGGCCGCCATTGCCGCCGGGGACCTCTCCCGGCGCGTGGAAGTGGAAAACCCCACCACCGAACTGGGCCGCCTGAGCAGCTCACTGAACGCCATGCTTGCGCATATTGAGACCGCGTTCGCGGCCCGGACTGCCTCGGAGGCACGGATGCGCCGCTTCGCCGCGGATGCGTCCCACGAGCTGCGTACCCCGCTGGTGACCATCCGTGGGTTCTCCGAGCTGTACCGCCACGGCGCCCTGGCCACGGACGAGGACGTGGCCACCGCCATGGGCCGGATCGAAAGCGAAGCCAAGCGCATGGGGTCCATGGTGGAGGACCTGCTCCTGCTGGCCCGGCTCGACGAGCAGCGCCCGCTGCAGCAAAAGCCGGTGGACCTGCAACTGATTGCGCACGATGCCGTAGTGGACACCCAGGCAAGCGACCGTTCCAGGGTGATCTCGCTGACCGGGCTCGACGGCGGGCCGGCGGGACCGGCCCCCGTCCTGGGTGATGAGGCCAAGCTGCGCCAGGTGGTGGGAAACCTCGTGGGCAACGCGCTGCGCTACACCCCTGAGGGCACTCCGATCGAGCTTGCCGTCGGTGTCCGGGGAACAGGCGGCGGCGAGCGGTCCGTGATTGAAGTACGTGACCATGGGCCCGGTATTTCGGAAGAGGACGCAGCCAAGGTCTTCGAACGCTTCTACCGGGCTGACACGTCCCGTACCCGGGAGACCGGCGGCAGCGGCCTGGGCCTCGCCATCGTGGCGGCAATCGTGGGCTCCCACGGGGGGACGGTGCGGGTGGAAAAGACCGACGGCGGCGGCGCCACCCTGGTGGTCAGCCTGCCGCGGCGCGAAGACGCACCCCGCGATGGCGGAGGAGACGGCCGGGAAGAAGCGGATGGCAGCATTCCTTCCAGGGGCGGCGACGGATCGGTTATCCACATATAGCCTGCTGGCCGTGGCCCACGCCTGCCACGGCTCCATAGGCTCGTCCCAGCAGCCCGGAACCGCCGGGCGCGGGGGCAGCCCCGCTGTATCCGAGAGGCACAGCCATGAGCATCATTTCCGTCGACACAGACCTGCTGCAGCTAAAGTCCGCCAACGTGCAGGCCACCGTGGACCGGATCAGCGCCGACGTCCACGCCATGAAGCGCGGCCTGGACGAGCTGCAGGGTTCATGGCGGGGTTCCGCAGCCACAAACTTCCAGGCGCTCGTCACTGAGTGGACCATCACCCAGGGCCGGGTGGAGGCCTCGCTGGCATCCATCAACGCCGCTCTTTCCTCTGCCGCTGCCACCTATGCCCAGGCCGAACAGGGAAACGCCCAGCGGTTCAGCTGACCTGCCGGTCAGGCCTCCGGGGTTCCCTGGTGGAACCGCAGCCGCCACCGTTCCCCGTCCAGGACCCACAGTGAGCTGCGGAGCGTCGTGCCGGTACGCGCAAAGTTTCGGTACGTCAGCAGGACCGCGCTGGTGCCGATGCGGTCAGCACCCAGGATTTCGATGTCGGTCCGTTCCCCCGGGTCCTCTTCCAGTGCCATCATCATGGCATCCCGGGTCCACACCCTTCCCGAACTGCCGATTTCCATGAAGTCCGGGTGTAGGAGGACGGCGGTCCGCCCGATGTCCCCGCGCACCAGCGGGCCCAGAAGCTCACGTTCGAGCTCCTCCACCAGCGCTTCCGGCGGTATGGAGCCCGCCTGTTGGATTGCTTCGGCCACTTCGAGGGCTTCATTGTCCAGTTCACTGAACAGGTCGGGTTCCTCGTAGGAAGACACCGGCGCCGTGGAACGGGCCGGCGCCGCGGCCGGGATATCCAGCGTTGCCGGCGGGGAGCCTGCGCCTCGCGCCGCCTGGGCCGCCGCCGGGCGCTCGGAGGCCCCCGGGTGATGGCCGCCGGGGAACCCGGGGCCGGACCGTGCCGCCACTCCCTGCTGGTACGCCGTGGCCGCGGCCCTGGCCCGTTCATCGGCAGCTTCATTGAGGTCGTGCCCGGCGTGGCCCTTGACCCATTCGAACGTGTAGGTGCGTCCGGCCAGTTCGCGGTCGAGTTCCTTCAGCAGTTCCACATTGAGGACGGGTTTGCCATCGGCTTTGCGCCATCCTTTGCGCTTCCATCCCGGCATCCACTTGGTAATGGAATTGATCACGTACTGGCTGTCGCAGAGGATGCGGAGGTCTTCCCCCGGCAGGTGCGCGGTAGCGCGCAGGAGGTCAAGGACAGCCATCAGCTCCCCCTGGTTGTTGGTCCCGTGGGGCCAGCCGCCGGCACGCCAGCAATCGTCATTCACATACCAGGCCCAGCCGGCCGGGCCGGGGTTTCCCAAGGCCGAACCATCAGCCGCTGCAGTAATCGTCACTGGTCCATCCTGCCAGAAGCGGCCGACATTGGACCGACGCCACCGCATCTCAGCCTGGGTGAGCTGCCGCCCTCCGGCGCCCCGGAACCGGGCTGTGGGACGGCCGTGCACCCAAAAACCGACGGGGGCGGGAAAACGTTTACCGGAAACCCTTGACGTGGGCGGAGAGCACACGAAACAATCGCCGCATAACTTAAGAAAGCGGTTTCTGACGCCCACGGTTCGCGCATCACGGCTTCCGCGGCGTAAAAGGAGCCTATCCGGAAGGAACATCAATGACGATTTCAGTCGTAAGCCGGCGCCGCTTCCAGCTGGGCGCGGCCGCGCTGGCCCTTTCCCTCCTGGCCACCGGCTGCGGGGCCCCCGGCGGTTCAGGCGACAACGGCCAGGTGACCTTGCGGTTCGCCTGGTGGGGCAATGAATACCTGAATGCGCAGACAAACAAAGTCATCGCGGCCTTTGAGGCCTCGCACCCGAACATCAAAATCAAAGCAGAGCCGGGAGAATGGTCCAGCTATTGGGACAAGCTGGCCACGAAGACCGCTGCCAACGATGCACCCGACGTCATCCAGATGGACCAGAAATACATCGCCGAATACGGCGGTCGCGGGGCGCTGATGGACCTGTCCAGGCAAAACGGCATTGATACCTCAAAACTCGACAAGGAAGCGCTTGCGTCGGGTAAGTACGGGGGCGCCCAGTACGGGCTGAGCACAGGCCAGAACGCCTATGTCATCATGGCCAACACGAAAGTGTTCCAGGCAGCCGGAGTGCCCGTGCCGGACGACAAGACCTGGACGTGGAAAGACTTCGTGGACACGGCGACGAAGATCAGCGCAGCAGGTAATGGGAAGATCTACGGGGCCGCTTATGGCAGCAACGAGGCCGACCTGATCATCTGGCTGCGCCAGCACGGCGAGAATCTCTACTCAGGGGACGGCAAGCTCGATTTTGAAGCCGCCACTGCAGCATCTTTCTGGGAACGGATCAAGGAACAGCGCGACTCCAAGGCCAGTCCGGCAGCGACCGTGGCAACCGAGGATGCAGGGGCAGGACTGGAGGAAAGCCTGTTCGGAACAAATCGGGTTGCCATGGCCTGGTGGTGGACCAACCAGCTTGGTTCCCTTGAAGCCACCACCGGCAGCAGCATCAAAATGCTGCGGGCGCCCAGCGTCGACGGTGCCTCGACCGACAGTGGCATGTACTACAAGCCCACTATGTTTTGGTCGGCATCCTCGCGTTCGAAGCATCCCCAGCAGGCCGCGGAGTTCATCAACTACCTCACCAACAGTCCGGAGGCGGGCGCCATCCTGATGACCGACAGGGGCGTCCCCACCAATCCGGACATCGTTTCGGGCATCACCCCGCAGCTCAAGCCGGCTGACACCACCGTGGTTGGCTTCCTGAAGGACATAGCCCCGGACATCAAGGACGCACCCCCTGTCCCGCCCGTGGGTGCAGGCAGCGTCCAGAACGTCATCAGGAGGTACACGGATGAAGTGCTGTACGACCGGATGACACCACAGGCCGCGGCGGAAGCATTCAAGAAGGAAGTACAGGGAATGCTGGATTCGGCCCGGAAGTAACCCGCCTCCCGCAGCTCCTCGTCCGGGCGGCTCAGCCAGCGCCGGCCGCGTCAGCGTGGCCGGGACCCAAAACCTTCGACATAAAAATGCGGCCCCCTCCGAAGAGGGGGCCGCACTTTGCAGTTTGGCGGGCAGGTCCCGGCCGGGAGGCTTAGAAGCCGCCCATGCCGCCCATGCCGCCCATGTCGTCGCCACCGGCGGGTGCTGCGGCCTTCTCCGGCTTGTCAGCAACCACTGCTTCGGTGGTGAGGAACAGGCCGGCAATGGAGGCCGCGTTCTGCAGGGCAGAGCGGGTCACCTTGACGGGGTCATTGACGCCTGCAGCCAGCAGGTCGACGTACTCGCCGGTTGCTGCGTTCAGGCCGTGGCCGGCGGGCAGGCCGCGGACCTTGTCGACCACAACGCCCGGCTCGAGGCCGGCGTTGAAGGCGATCTGCTTCAGCGGCGCGTCGATGGCAACGCGGACGATGTTGGCGCCGGTTGCTTCGTCGCCGGAGAGCTGCAGGTTGGCGAATGCCTTGGCGCCGGCCTGGATCAGGGCCACGCCGCCACCGGCGACGATGCCTTCCTCAACGGCAGCCTTGGCGTTGCGCACTGCGTCTTCGATGCGGTGCTTGCGCTCCTTGAGCTCAACCTCGGTTGCGGCTCCGGCCTTGATGACTGCCACGCCGCCGGCCAGCTTGGCCAGGCGCTCCTGCAGCTTCTCGCGGTCGTAGTCGGAGTCGGAGTTCTCGATCTCGGCGCGGATCTGGGAAACGCGGCCGGCGATCTGGTCGGCGTCGCCGGCACCTTCGACGATGGTGGTCTCGTCCTTGGTGACAACTACCTTGCGGGCCTGGCCCAGGAGCTCCAGGCCGGCAGTCTCCAGCTTGAGGCCAACTTCCTCGGAGATGACCTGGCCGCCGGTGAGGACGGCGATGTCGGCGAGCTGGGCCTTGCGGCGGTCGCCGAAGCCCGGAGCCTTGACGGCGACGGACTTGAAGGTGCCGCGGATCTTGTTCACGATCAGGGTGGCCAGGGCCTCGCCCTCGATGTCCTCGGCAATGATCAGCAGCGGCTTGTTGGACTGCATGACCTTCTCCAGGACAGCAACCAGTTCCTTGACGTTGGAGATCTTGGAGTTGACGATCAGGATGTACGGATCCTCGAGGACCGTTTCCTGGCGCTCAGCGTCGGTGACGAAGTAGGCGGAGATGTAGCCCTTGTCGAAGCGCATGCCTTCGGTGAGTTCCAGCTCCAGGCCGAAGGTGTTGGATTCCTCGACCGTGATGACGCCTTCCTTGCCCACCTTGTCCAGGGCTTCGGCGATGAGGGCACCGATCTCGTCGTCACCGGCGGAGATGGAGGCGGTGGCCGCGATCTCTTCCTTGGTTTCGATTTCCTTGGCGGAGTTCAGCAGTTCGGCGGTGACGGCGTCAACGGCCTTCTCGATGCCGCGCTTGAGGGACAGCGGGTCGGCGCCGGCAGCAACGTTGCGCAGGCCTTCCTTGACCAGGGCCTGGGCCAGGACGGTTGCCGTGGTGGTGCCGTCACCGGCAACGTCGTCGGTCTTCTTGGCAACTTCCTTGACCAGCTCGGCGCCGATCTTCTCGTAAGGATCGTCCAGCTCGATCTCCTTGGCGATGGAGACACCATCGTTGGTGATCGTGGGGGCGCCCCACTTCTTTTCGAGGACGACGTTGCGTCCACGCGGGCCGAGGGTGACCTTAACGGCGTCGGCGAGGGTGTTCAGGCCACGCTCAAGGCCGCGGCGTGCCTCTTCATCAAATGCAATGATCTTGGCCATAACGGCAATAGTCCTTTCGGGACAGTCGTTAAGAATGAACCTTCGCTGCAGTGCCCGCGACGGACGATCCTTTGCCGGGGGCCTCTGTATGCCTCCGGGCGGGGATCTCACTGAAGTGAGGTGTTTCTTTCGCTCGTCGACCGGTGCCGTGCGCTGCCAGCCGGAACCAGGCGTTGCTTTAGCAGTCGGTACGTCAGAGTGCTAAGTCAATAATTAGCACTCCCCAGGTGAGAGTGCAAGCGAAAAGACGCGTAACGCCCCGCAGGCAGGGTCCGCTTCGCCCAGGGCGATCAGCCGGAGTGGCCCGCCGTCTCCCGGCCGGACAGAGAGGGGCTGTTGTCGGCCCCGAAGGTGTACACGGAGAAAGCGGCCGAGGTAATGTCCCCATTGGCATCGAAGGCAACCGGGCCCGATTCGCCGTCGTAATTGATGTCCGGGCTGCCTGCGAGTCCACCGAGGCACTCCTTGTAGCTCAGGCAGGGGGCGACCGGCGCGCCGGCACCGGAGGAAGCTGTTCCCCCGGAGACCGGGACCAGGTTCGCGGCAATGGAGCGGCCGGCGTCATCCTGTGCATGGGCCGCGGCCAGGGCCGCCAGTGTGACGGCGTCGTAGGTTTCAGCGGCGAAGGAGACATCCTTGAGTGCCGGGTCAACGGCCAGCAGTTTCGCCTGGAACGCAGCGGCGGGCAACTGCCCGGGAACGACGGCGCGGGCACCTTCGAGTGTCCCGGGTGCGAGCCCGGACCCGTAGCGGGCAAACGCGCCGTCGCTGAGGATGATCCGGGAGCCGGCAACGCCTGCACTGTTCAGCTCCACCAGGGCGTCCCGTGCACCCTCGCGGGCAATCACGACGACGGCGTCCGGCTTGGCCTTGGACGCGGAGCGGGCGGCCTCGGCGGCAGCACCGGCTTTGAAACGGGCGCCCGGCAGGACCGTAAGTCCGGCCCCTTTGGCTGCCTCCGAGACGGCTCCGGAGAGGTCCTTGCCGTAGGAGCCTTCCTGGTACAGCACGCTGATCGTGGCGGCGCCGGCGTCCTTGGCAAGTTTGGCCAGCACGGGTCCTTGCGCAACGTCGGCTGCTGCGGTCCGGAAGTAGTAGCCTCCGCTCGCCAGCCCGGTAAGACCGGCAGCGGTATTGGCCGGCGAGATCAGGGGGATGTGTGCGCGGGACAGGATGTCCGCTGCTGCCGGGGCGTGGCTGGAGTCGGTGGGCCCGATCACCACGTCCGCTTTGGCGGCCGCTGCGTCGCTTGCCTGCTTCGCCGTGTCCTGGTCCGGGTGCACCGGAAGGAGCTCCACTGGCCGGCCTTTATGTCCGCCGGCGGCGTTGATGTCCTGGATGGCAAGCTTGGCGGCAGCCAGTTGCGGGGCGTTGAGGAAGGCGTTGTCACCGGAGTTGTCCAGGATGACGCCCACCCGGAGCACACCGTCGCCGGAAGCCTCGGCAGGTTCCACCCTGGCGTTGCCGCCGGTGCCGGCGCATGCACCCAGCGAAAGGACGGCTCCCAGGGACAGCGCGAGTACCGGCATGGCTCGGGCTCCGGGACGCAATGCGGGCATCACTGCGCGGGCCGGACGTTTTCCGCCTGCGGACCTTTTTCGCCCTCGCCGACATCGAGCTGGACCCGCTGGCCTTCGGCCAGGGCACGGTAGCCCTCCCCCTGGATGGCGGACCAGTGGACAAAAATGTCGTCACCGGAACCGTCAACGGTGATGAAGCCGTAGCCCTTTTCAGCGTTGAACCATTTGACGGTTCCCAGTGCCATGATCAACAACTCTTTCCATCGGGGGCCGGGTGGAGACCAGACCGGGTAACTGGACGGGGTGCGGCTACCGGTAACCCGGGCCAAGGACCACGACGAGTGGTACCTGGAACTCGGTACTGCTCACAACGGTGGGGATATTCAACAGCCCGGCGAGTTCCTGGGCACTGGCCAGTTGCTGGGGGCCGGCATAGAAAATCACGGAGGACTTTTGCGGGGCGCCGGACCAGTTGCCCACCGGGCCGAGCCGCCAGCCGTCGGCCTGGACCGTGCCGCCCACCCGGCTGGCCAGCCCGGCCGTGCCGGCGGCGTTGTAGACAGCCACTGCCTGCGTCCTGTCGACCACGGCCTGCTGGGTGGCCGACGACGTGGGCGCTGGCTCGCTGACCTGGGTTGGCCCGGCAGAGGGGGACGGCGTGGGGGTCCCCCTGGAGGCGGAGCCGGCAGCCTGCGTGGCCGTGGGCGTGGATCCGGTGCCGGCCAGCGGAGCTGACTCCACGCTTGCCGATGCCTGGCTCGCGTTGGCGTTGAAGCCGAGTTTGGGAAGGATCAGGAAGGACAGCAGCCCAATGGCAAGGGCTGCCATTCCCACCGCCAGGATGGGCCAAAGCCGTACCCGGGACGGGGCCGAAGCCGTCCGGTGGACACCTTGTCGCGACGCGGCCTCGGGGACCTTGTCGAATTCATCGCGGGCGTATCTGGTCATGGTGGAAGGACATCCTTGTTGATTGCGGCTGTTGTCCCGGCCTGGGGCGTCTCTAAGCGTCGGATCCCAGGCGCCGGGCAGTACGTGCACGGTGGCGCGACGTACGTAGTCTACGCAATCTCTTGACCAGCATGGGATCGTGGGCCACGGCGTCCTCGCGGTCGATCAGTGCGTTGAGAAGCTGGTAGTAGTGGGTTGCGGAGAGGTCAAAGAGCTCGCGGATGGCCTGTTCCTTGGCTCCCGCGTACTTCCACCACTGCCGTTCCAGCGCCAGCATCTGTTGTTCGCGCTCCGACAGGGAGGACTCGCGGAGGATGAAATCCGCCAGGAGGGACTTCTGCGGATCCTGCTCCGGCAGGTGTTCCCGGGCCGGTTCCGCCACGGCGCACTCCTTAGCTGGTTACGGTCAATGTCTTACCCCTATGCTAGCCGCCGAATAACAGCAGTGTCATTCGGCGGCCCGGGCCGCCGCCGCACGGTGCCTGGTCTCCACATGGTCCCTGCGACAATGGAACGATGGTTGAATCGGATGCGCTGTTTGAGCTCCAGCAGGACCCGGCGGACACGCTCAGCTTCGCCGGCCTGGCCGAGCTGCCGCTGGCAGAGCTCATGGCTCCGGACTGGGCCGCG
This sequence comes from Pseudarthrobacter sp. CC12, assembly GCF_039907755.1. NCBI lineage: Bacteria > Bacillati > Actinomycetota > Actinomycetes > Micrococcales > Micrococcaceae > Pseudarthrobacter > Pseudarthrobacter sp. CC12. The sequence continues at coordinate 61,769 of NZ_JARDJH010000026.1, forward strand.
GCACTGCAGGGCGTGGAAGCCCAGCTGCGGAAGGTGCTGGCCTTCCTGGCAGGCGAGGAGGCGGCCGGACACCAGCTGCTGCCGGCGCCGTCGAACGTCCTGCGCGCTTTCCGCCAGCCGCTCGCCGGCGTGAAGGTCCTCATCGTGGGCCAGGACCCCTACCCCACGCCTGGACACGCCGTCGGCCTGTCGTTTTCGGTCGACTCCCGCACCCGCCCCCTCCCCCGCAGCCTGGTAAACATCTACCGGGAGCTGGAATCCGATCTGGGCATTCCCCCGCGCGTCCATGGCGACCTTTCGGCGTGGACGCAGCAGGGCGTGCTGCTCCTGAACCGGGTCCTGACCGTCAGGGCCGGTGCGGCCGGCTCCCACCGCGGGAAGGGCTGGGAGGAAATTACGACGGCGGCGGTCACGGCGCTGGCCGCACGGAAGGCCCCGGACGGGTCGGGGTTGCCCTTGGTGGCCCTCTTGTGGGGCAAGGAGGCTGAGGGGGTCCGGCCGCTGCTTGCCGGCGCCCCGGCCGTCGCCAGCGCCCACCCCAGTCCCCTGTCCGCGTCCCGCGGGTTTTTTGGCTCGAGGCCGTTCAGCCGGGTGAACCAACTGCTCCGGGAACAAGGGGCATCTGGCGTAACCTGGGAACTCCCGCCGCTGCCCTAGCTAGGCTTGCCCTATGAGCCCTGTCCCCGCCGCCCCCAGCGCAACCAAGAAGAGCCGTCCGCAGGTCAACCTCACCGTACTGCGCAAGGAGCAGCTGTCCCCGCACATGGTCCGGATCGTGGCCGGCGGAGAGGGTTTCGGCGATTTCATCAACAACGGGTTCGTTGACCGGTACGTGAAGATCATTTTCCCGCAGCCGGACGTGCAGTACCCCTCCCCGTTGGACCTGGAGGTTGTCCGGGAAACCATGCCGCGCGACCAGTGGCCCTTCACCCGCACCTACACGGTGCGCTGGGTGGACCCGGAAACCCGGGAACTGGCCATCGACTTCGTGGTCCACGGCGACGAAGGGCTCGCCGGTCCTTGGGCGGCCAAGGCCCAGCCGGGCGAGACCCTGACGTTCACCGGCCCGGGCGGTGCGTACAATCCCAATCCCGGGGCCGACTGGTATCTCTTTGCCGGTGACGAAGCGGCCCTGCCCGCCATCGCCGCCAGCATCGAGGCCCTCCCGGCAGGGGCAACCGGCCTTGCCTTCCTGGAGGTCGGCTCCGAAGCCGACATCCAGCCCCTTTCGGCGCCTGCGGGTCTGCAGGTGACCTGGCTGCCCCGCAACGGCACCCCGGCCGGTTCCAGCGACCTGCTGGTCAAGGCCGTGGCGGACGCCGAATGGCCCAGCGGCATGGTGGACGTCTTTGCGCACGGCGAACGCGGCTACATGAAGGCGCTGCGGGAGGTCCTGTTCAAGCAGCGCGGCCTCGAACGCCGCCAGGTGTCCCTCTCCGGTTACTGGGCGCAGGGCCGGGTGGAGGACGTGTTCCAGGCTGAAAAGAAACTTCCGGTCGGGCAGATCTAGGTTTTGCTAGCGGCGGCGCGCCCGGCGCCGCTCGTTGCTGGCAAGGCTGCGGGTCAGGGGGCGGGCCAGCACGTCGCCCAGGACGATGCCCCCTGCCGTGCCCAGCACGATGGCACCGGCACTGAGCATCCCGCCGGCGCCCGCCAGGACTTCGGACTCCTCAACGGTGAGCACATACATTGACCGGAATATTGTGAGGCCAGGCAGCAGGATCAGTGCCGCGGGCACCGCCACTACCAGCTGCGGTGCCCCCATGCGCAGTGCCACCACCCGGGCGAGCAGGCCAATGACGACGGCGGCGATGGCAGGTGAGAACCGGTCGCCGATACCCAACACTCCGCAGCCGAGCAGCACCAGGTAACCGGCGACGCCAACGGCCGCCGTGGGCAGCAGCAGCTTCCAGGTGGTCTGTTCCGTGATGCCGATGGCCATCACCGCTGCAGCCACGAAGAGAATGAGGACCCAGAGGTCGTAGGCGGGCGGGAAGGTCTGGGTGACGTCGATGCGCTGCAGGCCGGTGAGCTCCCCCACGACGAAGGCAACGGCGATTCCTGCCACGATGGCGCCGAAGGTCAGGAGGGTGGACAGGAACCGGCCCGCCGCGGTTACGGGGAAGCCGTTGATGGCGTCCTGCACGGAGGACACCAGGCGGCCGGTGGGCAGGAGCAGCAGGATGCCGCCCACCACCACAATTGACGGTGACGTGGTGAGCCCCAGCTGCCACAACAGCAGCGCCAGGATGGTGACCACAAAGGAGCAGCTGGCGGTGATGAAGAAGTCCGGGACCCGCGAGCGTCCCAACTGCCGGGCCAGCAGGCTGATTCCGATATTTGCCGCGAACGCGATCGCCGATGACACCGGGCCGCCGCCCAGCACTCCCACGAACACCGCCGCGAAGATGCCGAACGCCACGGTAACCATCCACCGGGGGTACGGCTTGGGACTGGTGATGGCCTCGTTGAGCCTGCGGATCGCCTCGTCACGGCCCACGCCGCCGGCGACGATGTCGGTGACCAGCTGGTGCACCTTTGCCAGGCCCGCGTAGTTGTTGGTCCATGACCTCACCACGCGCAGCAGGGCGATGGGAGTCTGGTCCTTGGGCGCGTAGTTGATGCCTACGGACTGGTTGGTGATGTCAACCTCGATGTTCTTCAGCCCCAGGGCGGCCGTGACCGCGATGATGCTGGTTTCGACTTCGAGGGCTCCGGCGCCGTAACGGAACATGGTTTCCGCCAGGTGCAAGGCAAAGTCCAAGGTCTTGCGCGCTGAGGTGTCCACGCCGCCCACCTGGATGGTGGGGTTGGCGTACGGGCTGCCCGCCAGCCGGTCCACAATGCTTAACGGAGCCGTGGGAGGGTTCTCGCCCTGGACCAGGCGGCGCAGCATCCGTTTGGCCGCAGCATCCTGCCGGAGCTGCGCAGGGGTCAGCGGTTCAGTCTTGGGCAGGCCGTCAGTTGTCGGCCTGGACCCGGGCCGTTCGGGCCGGTTGGTCATGCCCGGTTCCTCCCTGTGCGCGGTTGATGGACTGTCAGGATGCGCGCTTCAGCGGCAGTTTGCCCAGCAGTGTGCGGGCGGCCGCCGCGGCGGACCTGGCGAGCTTGTTGGCATGGAAGATGGCCGGACGCACCGGCAGGACGAAGTCGCCCACCAGCTGGACCACCTCACCGCCGAAGCCCTTCTTGAACTCGTAGCCGCCGTGGCCTTCCTCGTCCTGCCCGGAGATACCGAACGTGCCATAGAAGTTGTAGCGCGGGTAGCCCTTCTCCAGGGCGTGCAGCATCATTCCCCAGTAGAGGGAGGTTGCGCCGTTGAAGTAGATGTAGTCCTGGACGGTGCCGCCGATGACGCACACCACCTCGTCGCCGTAGCAAACAAAATGGATGGCTGCCACGGTTGCCGTTCCGACCGAGTCGGGGAACCGCTCGATGTCCTTCAGGCTCCGCTCGTAGCTGTCCACCAGGTCCTGGACCACCTTGAGCCGGTTGGCCTTCTTCTTGCTGCCTGTCTCCTCAACCTCGCGGCGGAGTTCGGCTGCCGTGGCTGACTCCGCGGCCAGGCGTTCGGTAATGGACTTGCGGTAGGCCGGGATGTCGATCTTGGCCATCATCAGCTTGGTGAATTCCGCGGAGGTGGTGCGGAGCAGGTTCTCGTAGTAGGCGCGTTCGCGGTACACGAAGCCCTTTTCGTCGCCGGCGCGGCTCAGTGCGCCGTAGAAATCGTCGAGGGTTTCCAGGGTGGCCTGTTCGAGGAAGACGCCGTTCTTCTCCGCCTTGCGGATGGCTTTCCGCGTCCGGTAGCTGGTGCCCATGATCAGTTCTTCGGCGTCCTGGATCCCTACCAGGTTCTTGATGAACATCCAGTTGACGTTGACGAAGTTCATGTCCAGGCCCTGGTGTTGGAATCCCAGTCGCTCCAGGTCCGCCACCAGCGGCCGGTTGTCTTCGACGTCCGGCTGCTCCGCGCCGTCGGCGTCCCGGGCGATGTACCGGATGTTGGGAGAGATCCGCAGCTCAGCGGCTTTGCGGCCCGCCGCATGCTTGCGGAGGAGCCCGACGACGGCGCCCACCAGTTCGCGGTCCGTGTAGTCCATGAGGGGGCCCTTGGCGCATTCGCAGACGGTGTATCCCAGCCGGGTGGTGGTGAAGTTGAGCTTTCCGGCGGCGACAAGTTCGCCGTCGCACCGGACTCCGAAGAGTTCCACCTGCTGTCCACGGGCGCGCTGGAAGCGGGCAAAGTCGATGGACTGCAGGAAACTGTTCTGCGGGTGCTTCAGGGCGAAGGCCTCGAAGTCGGCGTCGCTGAGGTTGGCGTACTGAAGCCCGGTAGCGGCGGAAACTGTGTTCAAGGGGTGACCTTCTTCTCGACTCTTCGCGGCCGGGGGGCTCACGGGGCGGACGGTATTCGGGGCAGGCTGCACAGGGGTGCGGCCCGGCGGGTGCCTGGGTGTTGGCGCGTGGTGGGGGCTGGTCAGTAGAACTGCTGGCCGGTGCGTGCGGTTTCGATCCGGCGGAACACCTTTTCTCCTCCGTTGACCCACAGCCGGTGCCGGAGTGGGGACAGGACGTAGTCGTGGCAGCCCACAAAGTCGGTGACGGTCTTGGTGAAGCTGGTCTTGAACATCCCCATGCCGTAGAGGTTGTGGGCCTTGTCCTTGATGCGCGCAGCCGGCGGCGTTCCACAGAAGTCGTATTCCGTGCAGCCGAGTTCCTGCATCCGTTTAATGGCAGTCCACTGCACCAGGTGCGAATCCCCGTATTGCTTGCGGTTCTGGATGGAGCCGCCATCCTTGTAGGTAGCCTTGGCACCGTAGTTGATCACGAAGGCGCCGACGCTGGGTTTTCCGTCCTCGTAGGTGAAGAAGAAGTTGCCCTGGCCGCGGTTGCAGAACTCGTCCCAGAACCGGGCGTAGTAGTCGTAGCTGCGGAGCGGCATGGATCCCTTTGCGCTGACGGTATTGGCCATCAGGTCGTACAACGTCCGGTAGGTTTCCGGCCCATGCTCCTGCCGGACCACCTGGCAGCCCTCACGCTCTGCACGCCGGATGGCGTTCCGGGCGCGGGAGGACACGGCCTTGAACACTTCCTCTTCCGTGCCGGAGATGTCCAGCAGGGCGGTGGAGTCGTTGGACTGGATGTTGGGGGCCTTGGCCAGGTTGGCCGCTGCGAGTTCCCGCCGCGCGTCGTCGGAGTCGATGATGTCCGGTTCCACCTTGATGGTGAATACGTTCAGCCTCCTGCCGCGGACCAACCGGGCGCACGCTTCGAGGGCAGGTCCCAGGTCCGCTGCCCCTGTCAGGTCAGGGCCCTTAATGAGGTACCAGAGCCGGCCCAGGACGGGAAAGCTCTTTTCCAGGACCAGGTTGTAGCTGGAGTTCCCTCCACCTTCCAGCACCAGGAACCGGACTTTCCAGCCACTTCCGTTCTTGACCGATGCGTAGGCGGCCGATTGCAGCATGTTGCCGCCGTTCGGGTTGGCCGTGACGTGCTTGTCCCAGTTCTCAATTTCCTCGGCTGTGGCAAAACGTGCGGTGAATTCTCGCAAGGGGGCCGTGTCCAATCGGGTTTGTGCGCGGTTTCGGTACTTCTGGATGCGTGCGGACATGCAGCCTCAAGTCTAAAGCCTCGGGCGGCTCCGGCTTTTCTTCAGCATCCCTGGAGCGACACCACCCCGTTGTGGCGAGCCACCTTGACGGAGCTCAGCAGGGTCAACAAGGGTTGGGGTATGAAGCTGGATGGGGAACAAGGCATGGCTGCCGCGGGAGGCGGAAGCCGGGCGTACAGCGCAGCCGTGCAGACGGCTGGGCTTGCCGGTTTCCTGCTGGCCTCACTTCTCGTGGCGGCGCTGGGCGGACTCGCCTCGGCGGCAAACGTCACGGGCTGGTACGCCGCCGCGGACAAGGCCCCCTGGTCCCCGCCCAATGGTGTGTTCGGCCCCGTATGGACCATCCTCTATGCGGCGATGGCCGTTGCAGCGTGGCTGGTATGGCGCCAACGTGCCGATGGGACACGGCAGGCCATGGTGGTTTACGGCATCCAACTGGCCCTCAACCTGGCCTGGACCCCGGCGTTCTTCGCCCTCTATCCTGCCCTTGGCACGGCAGCGCTGTGGCTGGGCCTGGCCATCATCCTGGCCCTGATTGCTGCCGTTACGGTGACGGTGCTGCATTTCGGTCCCATCAACCGGATGGCAGGGTTACTCCTGCTGCCCTACATCTCATGGCTGGTGTTCGCGGCCAGCCTCAACTGGTGGGCGGCCGTCCACAACTAGGCACCTTGGGTCAGCATTCGACGACGTTGACGGCGAGGCCGCCCATGGCGGTTTCCTTGTATTTGTCGCTCATGTCCTTGCCGGTT